>DATBFF010000225.1:0-50278 GCA_036558625.1 Mycobacterium sp.
GCCCTCGCCTTCGGCGTCGGGTACGCCCAAGCCCGCCATCTCCTCGGCCGCCGCCGAACCCGTCCCCTCGATCCCCGCCGACCCCCTCCGCTGAGTCCCGCCCTCCTTGTCCCCCAGCGCGGATCGTGACGCGCGCCTCATCTCAGGCGCATCGCACCCAATGGATTTGGCGCGATGTTCAGCCTGGGGTAAGGTTTAGAAGCCGACGCGGGGTGGAGCAGCTCGGTAGCTCGCTGGGCTCATAACCCAGAGGTCGCAGGTTCAAATCCTGTCCCCGCTACTAGCGAAAATGGCCCCGAGGTGTCAGCCTGGGGGCCATTTTCATGCCAAGTGCGAGCCCGAGCACCAACGCCGGCCGGCCTGCCGCAATCCCACAGTGCCCACGCCGCCACCCAGGACCGCGGAGCGGAATGAGAATCCGCGCGACGGCTGCTCATGGTTTGGGTCATGATTGCTTCGATTTCGGCGCGGGTCAAAACGGCCGCTGAATTCATCCCCAGCCACACCGGCCGAAATCGTTTTCATGACCTAATAACTGGGTAGACTTTGCTGGCGCGGCAACGAGGCCGCGGTGATCGGAGTGGTCATGGTCTACCAGTTGCAGCAACGCCGCCTCGGCGCATCGGCGCGCGGGCTTGCTGAACTGCCCCACGGCCGCCCGCTGATGGTGCGCTCCAACGACGGCACCCGGTTGCACACCGAGGTCTTCGGCCCCGACGACGGCTATCCGATCGTGCTCAGCCACGGCATCACCTGCGCGCTGCGCGTCTGGGCCCACCAGATCGCCGACCTGTCATCCGATTACCGGGTCATCGCGTTCGACCACCGCGGCCACGGTAAGAGCGAAGTGCCCGGCCCGCGCGGCTACAGCCTCGATCACCTCGCCGACGACCTCAACTCCGTTCTGGACGCGACGCTGAGGCCGGGGGAGCACGCCGTGATCGCGGGCCACTCGATGGGCGGCATCACCATCAGCGCGTGGTCCCACAACTATCGCGACGTCGTGCCGCACCGCGCCGACGCCGTCGCGCTGATCAACACCACCACTGGGGACTTGCTGCGGCAACTCAACCTGATGCAAGTGCCCGGCATGCTCTCCGCCACCCGAGTTCGCGTGGCGGAGCAGGTGATTCGTGCCATCGGTTCGCTGAAAGTTCCGCGCGGCGCGGCATGGACCAGCCGTAGATTCATCGCGGCAATGGCAGTCGGTGCCGACGCCGACCCGACGGTCGCCGAGCTCGTCTACGAGCTGTTCAACGCCACCCAGCCCGCGGCGCGGGGCGGCTGCGCCCGAATGCTGGCCAAGGCGCTAGGGCCGCAATACATGTGCCTCGACGGGTTGACGGTGCCGGCGTTGGTGATCGGCAGCACCAAAGATCGCCTGCTGCCGATCCGGCAGGCCCGCAAGATCGCCGACGCGGTGCCCAATCTCGCGGACTTCGTCGAACTCTCGGGCGGACACTGCGCGATCCTCGAGCGCCCCGAGGAGGTCAACGGCCTTCTGCGGGAACTCATCGCGTCGGTGTCCGAGGCCCGCGAGGCGACCTCCTAGGCCGACAGTCGCGCCGCGACCTCCGCGGCAGCCCGTCGTCCCGAACGAACCGCGCCGTCAAGGAAGCCCGTCCACTCGTCGGCGGTCTCGGTGCCCGCCCAGTGCAGGGGTCCCACCGGGCGGCGCAGCCACGGCCCATAGCGGCTCCACGAGCCGGGTGGCACCGCCGCGGTCGGCCCGCCGGGCGCAAACGGTTCCAGCCCCCAACAGTGGTCCAGATAGTCGATCGGATCCAGCGCCTCGTCACCGAAGATCTCGGCGAAGCACGCGAGCGCCACCTCCCGGCGTTCATGCGCAGGCAGCACGTCGAAGGTGCGAGAGTCGGTGAAGCCCAACAGGATTCCGGGGCCGGCGGCAGACGGGCTGACGTCGAACGTGATGAAAACCGGCCCTTGGTCCGAGAGCGCCTGGCCCGACCGCCGATTCGCCCGCCAGAACGGTGTCTCGTACGCGACGTAGGCCTTGCTCAGGTTTCCCTGCGGCCAATGCCCGACGAGCTCGCCGTGCTCAGCGGCAAGTGACGGTGTGAACGTGATCCCACCGCGGTGCTGGGGAGGAACGGCGACGATCGCGAACTTCGCCGTCAGCTCGCCGCCATCGAAGCCGACCGTCACGCCGTCGTCGCCCCAATGCACGCGGCGCACGGGCGCGCCCAGCCGCACACCCGCGCCGAGTTCGTCGGCGATCCGCAGCGCGATCTGCTGCGTGCCGCCTGGGAACCGGTCCTGCTGTGCCCCTCCGCGCGTGTCGAGCATTCGGTCCATCCCGCCGGCGGCCTTGACGTAGCGCACCGCGTGCAGCATCGAGACACCATCGGGCTCGCAACCCCAGGTCACTCTGCTGACGATGGCCATCAGATCCCGCGACGACGACGTCGCGCGGATCGACCGCAGCCACTCGTCGAGGCTCACCGCATCCAGTGCCGGGTCCGCGGTCCACGGCTGCTGCAGCGAGACTCGGCGGACCAGCCGCGCCAACTGCCACCGCACCCGGCCGAGGTCCACCAGCTCCCGAATCGACAGCTTGGGGATGGTTCCCCGATACGCGCGCACCCGCCCGCGCCACCAAATCAGGTTGTCGCCGTCGTCGTACGTCGGGACCGTCTGACATCCGAGGTCGGCGGCCAACTTGAGCACCTCGTCTTGGGTGGGGCCGACGAACGTGCCGCCGAGGTCGACGGGCACGTCGGCGATGGTGGCGGTGCAGGATCGGCCGCCGACGCGGTCTCGGCCTTCGAGGACGACGACCTTGCGGCCCTGCTGCACCAGTTCCCTGGCGGCGGTCAAACCGGCGAAGCCTGCGCCGACGACGACGACGTCGGCATTCGTGTCAGTCACGGCCTCTAGTCAACTCCTATCCAGTCGCGTGCATCCATGCCTATCGTGGGAGACATGACGAGTGCAGTCGAGTATTTCGACGTATTGATTATCGGTGCTGGCATTTCGGGTATCGGCGCCGCATATCGGATCCAGCAGGAGAACCCGCACCTGCGCTACGCGGTGCTGGAACGGCGTGAACGCCTGGGCGGAACGTGGGACCTGTTCCGGTACCCGGGTGTTCGCTCCGACAGCGACATCTTCACGCTGAGCTTCCCGTGGGAGCCCTGGTCACGTGAGGACGCGATCGCCGACGGCGAGCACATCTGGGAGTACTTGGCCGAAACGGCGGACAAGCACCACATCGCCGAACACATCCGCTACCAGACATACGTGCGGTCCGTCGACTGGGACTCGTCGGCAGACACCTGGACTGTCCACACCGAACAGAACGGCGAAGACAAGACCTACCAGTGCCGTTTCCTGTTCTGCGCCACAGGCTATTACGACTACGACCATCCCTACTTGCCCGACTTCCACGGACTGCAGGACTTCACCGGCGAGGTGGTCCACCCGCAGCATTGGCCTGAGTCGCTCGAATACGCCGGAAAGAAGGTCGTGGTGATCGGCAGCGGCGCGACGGCCATCAGCTTGATCCCGGAACTGTCCGAGACGGCCGGCCACGTCACGATGCTGCAGCGGTCACCGACTTATCTGTTTTCCTCCCGCAAGGTGGATCCGTTGGCCAACGGGCTGCGAAAGGTGTTGCCGCCCAAGGTGGCCCACTGGCTGATCAAATGGCGGTTCGCGTTGTTCTATGTCCTGACGTATCAGTTTGCCCAGAAGGCGCCGACCCTGATGAAGCGATATCTGCGGCGTACCGCGAAGAACAACCTGCCCGAGGGCTACGACGTCGACACTCATTTCAAGCCGCGCTACAACCCGTGGGATCAGCGGCTGTGCCTGATCTTGGACGCCGACGTCTACAAGTCCATCGCCGAAGGCCGCACCGAGGTGGTCACTGACCACATCGACCACTTCGACGCGACCGGGATCGTGCTGAAGTCAGGCCGGCATGTCGACGCCGACGTCGTGGTCACGGCGACCGGGCTGCAGCTGCAGGCGCTCGGTGGTGTCACGGTGAGCCTCGACGGCGAGAAGATCAACCCGCACGACCGGTTTGTGTACAAGGGCCATCTGCTCGAGGATGTGCCGAACCTGGCGTGGTGCATCGGGTACACGAACGCATCGTGGACCCTGAGGGCTGACCTGACGGCGCAGTCGGTGGCGAAGCTGTTGGCGTACATGAGGTCTCACGGTTACACGCATGCCTATCCCCACATGGGTGAGGGGGAAATGACCGAGAAGCCGACGTTCGACCTGCAGTCCGGGTATGTGCTTCGTTCGCTTGACGTGCTGCCGAAGTCAGGCACGCACCGGCCATGGAACGTGCGGCACAACTATGTGTTGGATTCGATCGACCACCGTTTCGACCAGATCGAGGAGTCGATGGTGTTCGGCCGCGCGGCGCAAGACAGCGTGCAATCCGCCTAGCCCGGCGCCTACGGCGCGACGGTCAGCCAGTCTGCGAAGCCGGACGGATCATGCCGGCCCAAAGCGCCGTGCTCGAACAAACCCCATCCTTCGACGGCCGGGCCGTCACCGTCGCGGCATACCGCGCGGCCCACATGGTCGATGACGCCGAAGCCCGCGCGGGCGACGATCGCCGGGTCCGTCATGTCGTAGGTCAACCGCTCGGTGAACTTCTCGCCCTTCCACATGCCGTGTAGCCAGTCGGAGTCTCCGCCGTAGCCACCGCCGACGTGAATCGGTACCGGCAGTTTGGATTCCACGTCGAACCGCACCGGCGCGCCGTCGGCAGCCGTGGCGTCGATGGTCGCCCCGGTCGGGATCCGGGTACCCGAGATGTAGTGGATCGTCACTCGCGGCCAGCCCAACTGCTCGACGCGACCGTCTCGCCAAATCCGCATGCAGTCGTTCAGCGTCCGGAAACCGTTGGGCTCCTCCTGGATGATCAGCACAATCCCGAAGTCGTCGAACGCCATAGGCACGTACAGCCACCACATGCCTTCGAACGGCGGATCTGCCGGTCGCCCAGCCGGCTCCGGCTCCCCGATCGGGCGAATGCCCCACGACCGGTCACGCGAACCGATCCACGTCGACGGATCCACGGCGATCTCCTCGCCGTCGACGACGACCCGGCCGCTCCATGCCCCGACTTGGGCAAACCGCTGGGCATCCAACGTGATTCGGTTGCCGCTGCGCAGCACATGACGCTGCTCCTGCACGACGTCGAACAAGCCGTCCCACACCAAGTCGACCGCGATGCCTTCGGTTTCCTCCATGACGATGCGCAGCTTGTGCAGGGGCTCGACGACTTCAACCGAGTAACCGTTCACACTCTGGTGCAAGCGGTCCTGGTCGATCGCATCCGAGAGGTGCACGGCGGTCTGCACATCCCCGCGGCGGACCAGCACGAACGCATCCTTGACACCGAGGTTCGGGTAGTAGCCGATCCCACTGATGACGAAGATGTCTCCGCTGCGGTCGTGGGCGTTGAAGTACGAGCGGTCGTAGAAGTTGCGGTCGCTGGAGCCGGCCCAGGCGATCGGCTGGGGCACCTGGTGAACCGGGAATTCGTCGACAGGGCCGAGCATCATGCTTCTCCGATCATTCTCTTCATCAATGCGGCATGGTAGAAAAGCGATTCGAGGTCGTCGGGCTTTTCCACCTCACCGAAGTGCACCCGTCGCGCACCCGTGCGCATGAACACAATCGCCCACATCACTCCGGCGTATGTGTAGAACCAGTGCAGGTCACCGAGTTCCACGCCGGTCAACTTCCGGTACGTCGCGCGGACGTCGTCCTCACGCAGGACGTCGGGCATCCCGGGTAGCCCAGCCAGCCCGCACAGTTCCTGAAACACCATGTGCGAGTAGATCAGCCAGGCAACGTCGAGTTCACGCGGACCGAGTGTCGTCATCTCCCAGTCGAGGACCGCGACCGGCCGGAAGTCCGAGTACAAGACGTTGCCCACCCGCGAGTCGCCCCACAGCAACACCGGCTCCGTCGCCGAAGTCTCGGTGGGCCAGTTTGCCTCCAGCCACTCGAAACTCCGTTCCAGCAAGGGAGAACGACCGATGTCGGTCACCGCAAACTCATACCAGGACCGCACCGAGGCGAAGTGGCGCTCCAGCGCTGTGCCCGAACCTTTGGACAGAAACCCGAACGTCACGACGGGGTCGCCGATCGCATGCAGCTGCGCGAGCACTTCGACCGTGGCGTCTTGTAGCAGCCGTTGAGATTCCGGGGGAGCGTCGTGAAACCAGTTGCCGCCGAACGTGTATGGCATCACATCCGGCGGCACCACGCCGTCGACGTAGTCCATCAGGAAGAACGGCGCACCCAGCACCTCACCCGTGGGCTCTAGCCAGCGCACTCGGGGCACCGGGACGTCGGTGAGTTCGGAGACCAAGCGGATCACCTCGAACTGATGGTCGAGGCGATAGGACGGGAACACGGGCACGTCCGCCGCGGTAGGCGCGACACGCACTACGAAGCGCTGCTCGACAGGCGTCCCGTCCTCGGTCCACCGGGCGGTGAGGATGATCGTTTCCGACGACATGCCGTTGGCGTCGACGCCGCTTTCCACGACAACATCAGGGGTCGCGCCGCCGGGTAGCACCGTCGACAGCCACCCCGACATCACGGCGGGCAATGTGCTGGTGTCACGGCTCGAGTGCTGTAGTCGGCTCACCTCGTCGACAGCCGGATCTCCTGCCACCATTCGCCCCTTGATCGATAATTACGATACTATCCGTAGCGTTATGAAAGCAGACGCGCCCACCATTGACAAGTCCCCCGGGCGGCCCCGTGATCCGCGCATCGATGCATCGATACTGCGCGCGGCGGCAGAACTGCTGGAAGAGACCGGCTATGCGAACGTGACGATGGCCGCCGTCGCGGAGCGCGCCGGCACCACGAAGACCGCGCTGTACCGGCGCTGGTCCAATAAGGCCGAGCTGGTGCACGAAGCCGCGTTTCCGGCGGCACCGACCGCACTTCGGGGGCCGTCGAGCAGCTTCGCCGAAGACGTCCGCGCGATGGTGAGGGCCACGCGCGACGTGTTCGCCACGCCCGTGGTACGCGCGGCGTTACCCGGACTGGTGGCAGATATGGCCAGTGACCCCGAGTTGAATACCCGTGTGATGCAACGGTTTGCGGATCTGTTCGCGACGGTCCGCGACCGGGTCAGCCGCGCGGTCGAGGACGGCGACGCGCGGCGAGGCGTCGACCCGGACCGGCTCATCGAGCTGGTCGGCGGCGCAACGATGTTGCGGCTGCTGTTGCGACCGACGGATGACCTTGACGAGAATTGGGTGGCGCAGACGGCCGCGCTGGTCGTCAACGGCGTGGTGGCGTGATCTGATGGCCCGCATGCTGCAACCGTTCCCTGTCGACTGGGAGACGATGCTGGTGTTGATGCCGCATCCCGACGACCCCGAGTACGGCATGGCGGCGGCCGTGGCCAAGTGGACGTCGCAGGGCAAGACGGTGCGGTATGTGATGGCCAGCCGCGGCGAGGCCGGCATCAAAGGCGTGCCGCCCGAGAAAACGGCGACGGTGCGTGAGGCCGAACAACGGCGCTCCGCCGAAATTGTCGGCGTTTCCGATGTCGATTTCCTGGGCTTCCCCGACGGGCGACTACGCGACGACGACGCCGTGCGCGCGGCGGTTCGTGACTGCGCCACGTCGGTGGCACCCGACGTGGTCGTGACGATGTTCGACGGACCCGAGTGGGCGCCGGGTGCGCCAAACCAGCGTGACCACATCGAGTTCACCCACGCCGTGCGTGCGGTGTACCAACGTCTCGCGTGGCCACCGAAGTGGCTTTTCGCTTGTGGCCCGAATGGAACTCACGCTGAGACTGTGGACGATTTTGTCGACATCGCCGTCGATTCCCTCGCGGCACATACGAATTACCTGGTCGCCCTCGATCCGGACACTCCGGTGGTCGACCAGGCGCGAAAACAGGTCGACATGACCACACCTGCGCATCCCGACTTCGGTGGACGCCGGATCGTCGAGTTCATCCTGCTCGCCGAGCGGTAATGCTTAGCTTGACGTATGCGTTGGCTGAGTCGAGAAGGTCCCGTCATCTTGCGCATCGTCGTCGCGGTGCCCTGCGGTTTCGCGGTTGCGGTGGCGGTCGGCGTGACATCGGGATGGGCGTTCGCGCCAGCGGCGGGCTGGATCGTCGCCGCGGTGACATATCTCATCTGGACGTGGATAGCGATCGGTCGTATGAACGCCGACGACACCAAATCGCATGCCACCCGTGAAGATCCGACGCGACCAGTTGCCGACGCCCTCGTATTGTCTGCGAGCGTCGCCAGCCTGGTCGGTGTCGGCTATCTCCTTGCGGCTGGACGTGCGCACGGTGCCGAAACCGAGATTGCCGCTGCGGTCGGGTTTGCGAGCGTGGCCGCGGCATGGTTCGCGGTGCACACGGTCTTCAGTCTGCGTTATGCGCGGCTGTACTACGCAGAACACTCAGACGGAGTCGATTTCAATCAGCAGGAGCCGCCGGCCTATATCGACTTTGCCTACCTCGGGTTCACCATCGGCATGACGTATCAAGTCTCCGATACGCCTCTGAAGACGAGTTCGATGCGCGGCACCGCGCTTCGCCAGGCGATACTGTCATATCTGCTTGGCGCCGTGGTGCTCGCGATCACGATCAATTTGATCGCTGATCTGGCGAATTCCGGCTGACCCGTATCCTGACCGAACGTTCGGCGAATCTATCAGCGCACGAATTGGGCTGCGCTGTCACACAAGTCGAGCAGCGGTTGGGGCACGATTCCGAGCACCACGGTCGCGGCAGCAGTCACCGCGATCGCCGCCTTGCTCAGCGTCCCCGGCACCGCGATCTCCGGCGGGTCAGCCGGTGCGTCGGTGAAGAACATCAGCACGATCACCCGTACGTAGAAGTAGGCGGCCACCCCGCTGGCCACCACACCGACGATCACGAGTGGGACGGCGCCGCCCTCAGCGGCAGCCTTGAACACCGCGAACTTGGCGATGAAACCGCTTGTCAACGGAATGCCGGCGAACGCGAGCAGAAACATCGCGAACATCGCACCGACGAGCGGACGCTCGCGGCCCAGGCCGGCCCAGCGCGACATGTCGGTGTCCTCGTCGCCATCGGCGTTGCGCACCAAAGCCACCACCGCGAATGCGCCGAGCGTGCTGAACCCGTAGGCCACCAGATAGAACATCGTCGACGACAGCCCGGCGGTGTTGTCGGCGATCACGCCGGTGAGGATGAAGCCGACGTGTGCGACCGACGAGTACGCGAGCATCCGCTTGACGTCGGATTGGGTCACCGCGCTGATGGTCCCGACGGCCATCGTGAGGATGGCGATCGCCCACATCACGGGTCGCCACTCCGAATGGATTCCCGGCAGCGCGACATAGAAGATCCGCAGCAGCGCACCGAATGCGGCGATCTTGGTGGCAGAAGCCATGAATCCGGTGATCGCCGTCGGCGCACCCTCGTAGACGTCGGGAATCCATGAGTGGAACGGCACCGCGCCGACTTTGAACAGCAGCCCGACGGCCAATAGTGCGACACCGATCAACGCCATCGACTGGTCGCCGCGATCGGCGCTGATCGCCTCGCGAACGCCGTTCAGGTTCAACGTGCCGGAGTACCCGTACAGCAGCGCGATTCCGTACAAGAAGAACGCCGACGAGAATGCGCCGAGCAGAAAGTATTTCAGCGCTGCCTCCTGCGACAGCAGTCGGCGGCGGCGTGCCAGCCCGCACAGCAGATACAGCGGCAGCGACAACACCTCGAGTGCGACGAACATCGTCAGCAGGTCGTTGGCGGCGGGGAAGAGCAGCATGCCGGCCAGCGCCAACAGCGTCAGGGGAAAAACCTCGGTCTGGCTGAATCCTGCGCGGTCGGCTTCGCGCTCGGCTTGGCTGCCCGGGATCGCCGCAGCCTGTGGTGTGAACGCGTCAAACCCGGCGCGCGCGTAGGAGACCGCCTGTGCGGCAACCTTTTGGACGCCGATCCGCCGTTCGGCGATCAACATGAGCGCGAGGAGCCCGATGACCAGCACGGTGCCCTGCAGCAGCAGAGTAGGCCCGTCCACCGAAACTGCCCCGGCGATTGCGATCTGTCCGGGCAACCGCAACCCGAGGGTCACCAGCACCACGGCGGCCAGTGCCGCAGCCGATGCACCGAGACTCAGCACGAGTTGCACCGCGTAGCGTGCGCGACGCGGGAGGAACGCTTCGACGAGCACGCTCACGACGGCCGCGCCGAACACGATCAGCATCGGCGACAGCAATGCGTATTCGACGCTGGGTGCCGGAATGCTCACTTGTGTTGTCCTTCAGCTATTTTGGCAGGAGGAGCCGTTGGGGCAGGGTTGTGCTGCTTGATCGTGGTGAGCGTATGGGCGACGGCAGGATTGACCATGTCCAGTACCGGCTTGGGGTACACGCCGAGGACGAGCAGTAATGCCACCAACGGCGCAACGACGAGGACCTCGCGCGGCAGGAGGTCGCGAAGTCGTTCGTTGCCATCCTTGACGGGCCCGGTCATCATCCGCTGGTACATCCACAAGATGTAGATCGCCGAGAGCACCAGCGCGCTCGACGCGACGATGGCTGCCACTTGGAAGCGGCTGAATGTGCCCAGCAGCACCAAAAATTCGCTGATGAACGGTGCTAGCCCCGGTAGCGACAACGTCGCCAGCCCGGCCACCAGGAAGGTGCCCGCCAGCACGGGCGCGACTTTCTGAACCCCGCCGTACGCGGCGATCGCGCGGCTGCCGCGCCGCGAGACCAGGAACCCGGCGATCAGGAACAGCGCTGCGGTGGACAGGCCGTGGTTGACCATGTACAGCGTCGAGCCGGCCTGGCCTTGGCTGGTCATCACGAAGATGCCGAGAATGATGAAGCCGAAGTGACTAATGGAGGTGTAGGCGATCAGCCGCATCACGTCGGTCTGTCCGATCGCCACGATCGCGCCGTAGACAACCGCGACGACCGCCAGCGTGATGATCAGCGGACGGAAGTATGTTGAGGCATCGGGGAACAACTGCAGGCAGTAGCGCAACATCCCGAACGTGCCGACCTTGTCGACCACCGCCATCATCAGCACCGCGGTGGCGGGTGTGGACTGCACGGCCGCATCTGGCAGCCAGCGGTGGAACGGCCACAGCGGGGCCTTGATCGCGAACGCGAACATGAAGCCACCGAACAACGCCTTCGCCACGCCCGGGTCGATCGCGAGTTGTCCTGTCGACACGGCGTGCACGATCGCGGGGAAGTCGAACGTACCTCCCGAGAAAACGTCGGCGCGGGCCGTCACCACGAAGATGCCGATCACCGCGGCGAGCATGATCAATCCGCCGAACAGGTTGTACAGCAGGAACTTCACCGCCGCCTGGCTGCGGCGCTCGCCGGTGCCGAACCCGCCGATCAGGAAGTACAACGGAATCAGCATCGCTTCGAAGAACACGTAGAACAGCAGTATGTCCAGAGACACCAGCGAGATCAGCACCATCGACTCGACGGCGAGCGTCAGTGCGACGTAGGAGTGGGTGGCGCGCGGGCGGTCACTGCCGTCGTTCCAGCCGGCCAGGATCAACAACGGCACGAGCACCGCGGTCAGCAGCACCAGTATCAAAGCGATGCCGTCGACGCCGAGGGTGTACGAGGTGCCCAATGCCGGTATCCAGGACCGGGATTCGACGAACTGGTAGCGCTCACCGCCTGGTTCGAATCCGATGCTGAGCACCACTGCCAGGCCGAGCACGACGATCGCGATGATCAAGCCGAGATATTTGGCGACGGCGCGCCAGCCGGGCGGGAGCAGCACGGTGATCACCGCGCCGGCCATCGGCACCAGCCACAGAATCGTCAACCACGGAATGCCGCTCACCAGAACTTCACCGCCAAGATCGCCGCGACCAGCAGCACCGCCCCGGCGAACATCGACAGGGCATAGGACCGGGCGAATCCGGTCTGCGCCATCCGCATCGCGCCGGACAACCGGCCGATCGCTGCGGCCAGTCCGGTGACCGAGCCGTCGATGGCCTTGTCGTCGAGTTCGACGAGGCCAAGCGTCAACCCGGCGCCGGGGGCCATCAGCACCTGCTCGTTCAACGCGTCGCCGTACAGGTCGCGCCGCGCCGCCACGGTGAGTAACGATCCGGCAGGGGCCTCCGCCGGCACCGGCCGCGCCGAGTACATCCGGTACGCAACCGCGATGCCTACCGCCACCACCGCCAGCGTGATGACGGTGGTGACCCAGACCGGCATCGCGTGCGTCACCTCCTCGTGAGCACCGACGACGGGTTCCAGCCAGTGCTGCAGCGTGCCGCCGATCGCGAGTAGCCCACCGGAGGCCACCGAGCCGACCGCCAGCACGATCATCGGCCAGGCCATCACCCGCGGCGCTTCGTGCGGATGCGGTATCGTCCCCCCGGCTTCGCCTACCCCCGGGGACCCAGCGGCCCAACGCTTTTCGCCGAAGAACGTCATCAGCATCACCCGCGTCATATAGAACGCGGTGATGCCGGCTCCCAGCAGCGCGGCGCCGCCGAGAATGCCGCCCTTGAACCCGCCTGCGGCCAAAGCACTTTCGATGATCGCATCCTTGGAGAAGAACCCGGCCAGCGGCGGAACGCCGATGATCGCCAGATAGCCGAGCCCGAACGTCACATATGTGATCGGCAACAGCGTGCGCAGTCCGCCGTAGTGGCGCATGTTCACTTCGTCGTCCATCGCGTGCATCACTGACCCGGCACCCAGGAACAGCCCGGCCTTGAAGAAGCCGTGCGTGAGAAGGTGCATGATCGCGAACGCGTAGCCGGCAGGTCCGAGTCCGGCCGCGAGCACCATGTAGCCGATCTGGCTCATCGTCGAGGCTGCCAGGGCCTTCTTGATGTCGTCTTTGGCGCAACCGATGATCGCTCCGAACAGCAGTGTGACGGCGCCGACCGCGACGACACCGGCCTGCGCGCCCGGCGCCAGGTCATAGATCGGGTTGGACCGGACGATCAGGTACACGCCGGCGGTCACCATCGTGGCGGCGTGGATCAGCGCGGACACCGGTGTCGGGCCTTCCATCGCGTCACCAAGCCAGGACTGCAACGGAACCTGTGCGGACTTGCCGCACGCCGCGAGCAACAACAGCAAGCCGACTGCGGTGAGCACACCCTCGCTGGCACGGTTTGCCGAAGCGAAGACACCCGCAAACGAGATCGTGCCGAAGCTGGCGAACATCAGGAACATTGCGAGCGCGAGGCCGATGTCGCCGACACGGTTGACCACGAATGCCTTCTTCGCGGCGGTGGCCGCGGACGGCTTGCGGTACCAGAACCCGATCAGCAGATACGACGCGAGGCCAACGCCTTCCCACCCGACGTACAGGCCGAGGTAGTTGTCGGCCAGCACCAGCAGGAGCATCGCGGCGACGAACAGGTTCAGGTAGGCGAAAAACCTTCGCCGGTCGGAGTCTTCGGCCATGTAGCCGATCGAATAGATGTGGATCAGCGCGCCGACGCCGGTGATCAGCAGCACGAAACACATCGACAGCGGATCGAGCAGCAGGCCGAAGTTGACGTGCAGGCTTTCCACCGGGACCCACGAGAAGCCGTGCACGTCGACCGCGCGCTGCTCGCCGTGGCGGCTCAGCATGTCGACAAGCAGCACGACGCCGACTCCGAACGCCGCCACCACGGTCGCGCACCCGAGCAGGTGACCCCAGCGGTCGCTGCGCCGGCCGGCGAGTAGCAGCACTGCAGCGCCGAATATGGGCAGCGCCAACAGAAGCCAGGTGAGTTGGGTCATGTTAATGCTTCAGCAGGTTGGCATTGTCGACCGAGGCCGACCGGCGGGCGCGGAAGATCGTCACGATGATGGCAAGGCCGACGACGACTTCGCAGGCCGCCACCACCATGGTGAAGAACGCCACCACCTGCCCGTCGAGGTTGCCCTGCATTCGGGCAAACGTGACGAAGGCCAGGTTCGCAGCGTTGAGCATCAGCTCGACGCACATGAACATGACGATCGCGTTGCGGCGCAACAGCACCCCGGCGGCGCCGATGGTGAACAGCAGCGCCGACAGGTAGAGGTAATTGAGCGGGTTCACTGGCCGTTCCTCTCGGCACTGCCATCTCCTCTTCGCGCAAGCGGCTCATCGGCATCCCTGTCGCTTGGGGGACGCGGCACCAGCACCTTCGACACCGACACCTCCGCATACGACCCGTCGGGCAGCAGAGCGGGAATGTCGACGGCGTTGTGGCGTGCATACACCCCGGGGCCGGGCAGCGGAGTCGCGCGCTGGCCTGGCGCGAACCGCTCACGCGACAGCTCTTTTTGGGTCTTGCGGCGTTCGAAGCGCTCCCGGTGCGCGAGCACCATCGCACCGAGTGCGGCAGTGATCAGCAGCGCGCTGGTGACCTCGAACGCCCACAAATATTTGGTGAAGATCAGCACCGCCAGGTTCTGCACGTTGCCGCCGTAGTTGGCTTTGCCCAGTCCGGCGAACGACGTCGTCGTGGTGCCGATACCGGCGATCAGCAGAATACCGAATCCCAGACCCGAGAGGAGCGCGGCAACACGTTGTCCCCGAAGGGTTTCCACCAGGGACTCCGCGGTGTCGATGCCGATTAGCATCAGCACGAACAAGAACAGCATCATCACGGCGCCCGTGTAGACGACAACCTGCACCACGCCGAGGAACAGCGCATCCTGGGCGATGTAGAACACGGCCAGCACAATCATCGTCATGGCCAAGAAGATCGCGGAATACACCGCCTTGGACGCTGTCACCATGCCGATCGCGCCGATCAACGCGATCACCGCGAGAATCCAGAACAGCACTGCCTCGCCCGTGGACGTGCGAGTGATCGCGTCGGCCAACAGCGTCGTCGTCATCTGGTCTGCTCGGCCTTCTGTTCTTCGCGCGAGCCGCTCGTCGCTGGGCGAATGTTGCCCAGGTAGTAGTCCTCGTCGCTCGCGCCGGGCGCCATCGGGTGCGGTGGCTGCTCCATGCCGTCGAGCAGCGGCGCCAGCAGCTTGTCCTTGCCGTAGATCAGGTCGGTGCGGTTGTCGTCGGCCATCTCGTAGTTGTTGGTCATCGTCAGCGCGCGGGTCGGGCACGCTTCGATGCACAGTCCGCAGCCGATACAGCGCAGATAATTGATCTGGTAGACCCGGCCATACCGCTCACCGGGTGAAAACCGTTCCTCCTCGGTGTTGTCCGCGCCCTCGACGTAGATCGCATCTGCCGGGCACGCCCATGCGCACAGCTCGCAGCCGATGCACTTCTCCAGCCCGTCGGGGTAGCGGTTGAGCTGGTGACGTCCGTGGTAGCGCGGTGCGACGGGACCCGGCTTTTCGGGATACTGCTCCGTCAGCGGCTTCTTGAACATCGTGAACAGGGTCACGCCGAAGCCGGCGATGGCTTCGAAGAACTTAGGCATCGGCGCCCTCCTTCCGACTGGGCAACGGTGGAACAGGGAAGTCGCTGTAGGCCGACGTGCCGATATCGGGCGCGGCCCTGATGAGCTTGGTGCGCACCAGGTTTCGCAGGAAGAACAGCAGCGCGATACCCGCTACGGTGCTGCACGCGATCAGGATCATCGCCCACGAGTGATAGCCCTCGGCCCGCAGCGTGCGAACGATCGCCACGATCATCACCCACACCAGTGAGATCGGGATCAGAACCTTCCAGCCCAACGCCATGAACTGGTCGTAGCGCAGGCGCGGCAGAGTGGCGCGCAGCCAGAAGTACAGGAACAAGAAGCCCCACACCTTGGCGACGAACCAGATCAGCGGCCACCAGCCGCTGTTGGCGCCGTCGATCATGTTGAACGGCCACGGCGCATGCCAACCGCCGAGAAACATCGTGGTGGCCAGCGCGGAAACGGTTGTCATGTTGACGTATTCAGCCAGCATGAACATCGCGAACTTCAACGACGAGTATTCGGTGTGGAATCCGCCGACGAGCTCACCCTCGGCCTCGGGCAAGTCGAACGGGGCGCGGTTGGTTTCGCCGACCATCGAGGTGACGTAGATCAAAAACGACGGCAGCAGCAAGAAGACGTACCAGACCTTGTCCTGCGCGCGAACGATCTCCGAAGTCGACATCGACCCGGCGTAGAGGAACACCGCGGCGAACGACAGCGCCATTGCGATCTCGTACGAGATCACCTGCGCCGACGAGCGCAGCCCGCCCAGCAGGGGATAGGTCGATCCCGACGCCCAGCCGGCCAGCACGATGCCATACACACCCACCGAGGTCACCGCTAGCACGTAAAGCACGGCGACGGGCAAGTCGGTCAGCTGCAGCGGTGTCCGGTGACCGAGCACCGAGACCACCCCTCCGAACGGGATGACCGCAAACGCGGTGATCGCGGGAATCACCGAAATAACCGGTGCGAGAAGGTAGATCGGCTTGTCGACGCCCGCGGGGATCACGCCCTCTTTGAGACCCAGTTTGATCCCGTCGGCGAGGCTTTGCAGTATCCCGAACGGTCCCAGCCGGTTCGGACCGAACCGCATCTGCATGCGGCCCAAGAGCTTTCGTTCGAGCAGGATGGCCACGAGCACCGTCAGCACCAGAAATACGAAGACTGCGATCGCCTTCGCAATCACCAGCCACCACGGGTCGTTCCCGAATTCTGTCATTCGGCCGCCTTCTCGATCGACACCATCGCGCCCTCCGTCACCCGCAGCTTCTGATGCACGGCGGAGGTGGCGGAGTTCATCGGTACCCAGACGACGTGGTCGGCCATCTCGGTGATCACCAGCGGCAGCGCGATCGAACCATGCTCGGTACTCACCCTCACCAAATCGTCGTCGGCGGCGCTGATCTCGGCGGCTGTGGCCGGCGAAAGCCGCGCGACCGGTCTGCGGGCAGTGCCGGCGAGGAACGGCTCGCCGTCCTGGAGCGACCCGGCGTCGAGCAGCATGCGCCAACTCGCCAGCACCGCCTGACCCTTGGCCGGCTGCACGTCCGGTCCGGCTGAGTCACGTGGCGGGTCGGGACGCGTGCCGTCCCACACGCCGAGCTGGGCGATCTCGTCGCGCGCCGCCGCCGCGTGAGGCAGTCCGAGATCCGCGCCCATCTCGTCGGCGATCATGTGCAGCACCCGCATGTCCGAGAACATGCCGGTGTTGCGCAGGGCCGGCTCGAACGGACGTTGGCGCCCTTCCCAATTCAGGAACGTGCCGGCCTTTTCGACCACCGGCGCTACCGGGAAGACCACGTCTGCGCGGTCGGTGACGGCACTGCGCCGCAACTCGAGGCTGACGACGAACGGTGTGGAGTCGATCGCCGCGGCAGCGGCGACCGGGTCGGGGAGGTCGGCGAGTTCGACGCCGCCGATGACCAGCGCACCGAAATCGCTTGCCTCGGCGATGATCTGCTTGCCGCTGCGCCCCGGCCCGCTGGGCAAAGCTGAAACATTCCAGGCCGAAGCCACCTGAGCGCGTGCCTGGGGGTCGGCAGCAGGCCGCCCGCCGGGCAGAAGCGAAAACAGCGCACCGGCCTCGATGGCGCCACGCTCACCGGCCCGGCGCGGGACCCAGGCGAGCCGGGCTCCGGTGCTGTCGGCCAGTTGGGCTGCCGCCGACAATGCGCCGGGAGCAGAGGCCAGGCGTTCTCCGACCATGATGACTGCGCCTGCAGTGCTGAGGACTTCGGCGAACTCGCCGGTCCGCAGTTCGTCGAGCTTGGCAGCCTCGGCTCCGGGTGCGGTCTGCAGCAGCGTCCCGGACATCTTGGTCAGCGCGCGGGTGGCGAATGGTGCGACTGCGTAAATCTGTGCACGGTTCTTGCGTGCGGCCTTGCGCAGCCGCAGGTACACGATCGGCGATTCCTCTTCGGGCTCGAACCCGACCAGCAACACGACCGGGGCCGCTTCGAGATCCGCGTACTTGACCGTCATCACCTGACCGGCGACGCGGGCGGCCAAGAAGTCGGCCTCCTCGATCGAGTTGGCGCGAACCCGGAAGTCGATGTCGTTGCTGCCCAGAGCGATCCGGGTGAACTTGCCATAGGCGTACGCGTCCTCGAGAGTGCATCGGCCCCCAACCAGCACACCCGCGTTCCCGTACGCCGCCGACAGGCCCTTCGCGGCGACCGTCAATGCCTCCGACCACGACGCCGGCGCCAGCGCGCCGTCGTCACCCCGGATCAGCGGCGTGGTGATCCGGTCGGCCTCGGTGGCGTACGTGAATGCCCAGCGGCCTTTGTCGCAGTTCCACTCCTCGTTGACCTCAGGGTCGTCGCCGGCCAGCCGGCGCAGCACCACACCGCGGCGGTGGTCTGTGCGCTGCGCGCAGCCGGACGCGCAGTGCTCGCACACGCTGGGACTGGACACCAAGTCGAACGGACGGGCGCGGAAGCGGTACGCGGTTCCGGTCAACGCGCCGACTGGACAGATCTGCACGGTGTTGCCGGAGAAGTACGAGTCGAACGGTTCCTTGGTGTAGATCCCGACCTGTTGCAGCGCACCACGTTCCAGTAGTTCGATGAACGGGTCGCCGGCGATCTCGTTGGAGAAGCGGGTGCAGCGCGCGCAAAGCACGCACCGCTCACGATCGAGCAGCACCTGCGAACTGATGTTGATCGGCTTCGGGAAAGTGCGCTTGACGTCCTCGAAGCGGGAGTCCGCGCGGCCGTTGGACATTGCCTGGTTCTGCAACGGGCACTCACCGCCCTTGTCGCACACCGGGCAGTCCAGGGGGTGGTTGATCAGCAGGAATTCCATGATCCCCCGCTGCGCCTTGTCGGCGACCTCAGAGGTGAACTGAGTACGGACCACCATGCCGTCGGTGGCCGCGGTCGTGCACGACGCCATCGGCTTGCGCTGCCCCTCGACCTCCACGAGGCATTGCCGGCACGCGCCGACGGGGTCGAGCAGCGGATGATCGCAGAACCGCGGAATCTGGATGCCCATCAGTTCTGCGGCACGAATCACCAACGTGCCCTTGGGCACCGACAGTTCGACGTCGTCGATCGTCAGTGTCACCATCTCGACGTCCACCGTCTGCTCTTCGCGCAAGCGCTCATCGCCGCCTGTCGCCGTCATACCGTTGCCCCCTCCGGTGCGACGAGCATCGAGTCTCGCGGATCGAACGGACACCCCTGTTGTTCGACATGCGCGACGTACTCGTCGCGGAAATATTCGATCGAGGACGTGATCGGGCTCGCGGCGCCGTCGCCCAACGCGCAGAACGCCCGCCCGAAGATGTTGTCCGAGATGTCGAGCAGCTTCTCGATGTCCTCGGCGGTGCCGCGGCCGGTTTCGAGACGCTCGTAGATCTGGCTCAACCAGAACGTGCCCTCTCGGCACGGCGTGCACTTGCCGCAGGATTCGTGCTCGTAGAACTGCGTCCAGCGGCGGACCGCCCGCACCACGCAGGTGGTCTCGTCGAAGATCTGCAATGCCTTGGTGCCCAGCATCGACCCGGCCGCGCCGACACCCTCGTAATCCAGTGGCACGTCGAGATGTTCGTCGGTGAGGATCGGTGTCGACGAACCGCCGGGTGTCCAGAACTTCAGCCGATGGCCGGCTCGTACGCCACCGGCGTAGTCGAGCAGTTCACGCAGCGTGATGCCCAGCGGAGCCTCGTACTGACCGGGTTTCGTCACATGAC
This sequence comes from Mycobacterium sp., assembly GCA_036558625.1. GTDB lineage: Bacteria > Actinomycetota > Actinomycetes > Mycobacteriales > Mycobacteriaceae > Mycobacterium. Next base: position 19,585 of record DATBFF010000225.1, read on the forward strand.
CCGACAGCGAATACAGCGTGAAGCCGGGAGATTTGTCGCTGCCCATCGAGCGGAACCAGTCGACGCCATTGAGGATTATCGGTGGCACGCTGGCGATGGACTCCACGTTGTTCACCACGGTGGGGCAGGCGTACAAGCCGGACACGGCGGGAAACGGCGGACGCAGCCTCGGCTGCCCGCGCCGTCCCTCCAGGGAATCCAGCAGTGCGGTCTCCTCACCGCAGATGTACGCACCGGCCCCCGCGTGCACGATGATCTCCAGGTCGAAACCCGAGCCCAAGATGTCGCGGCCGACATATCCGGCCTCGTATGCCTCGGCCACCGCGGCGCGCAACCGCCGCAGCACCGGGACCACCTCACCGCGGACGTAGATGAACGCATGCGACGCGCGAATCGCGTACGCCGCGATGATCGCGCCCTCCACCAAAAAGTGCGGCGTCATGAACATCAGCGGGATGTCTTTGCACGTACCGGGTTCCGACTCGTCGGCATTGATCACCAGATAGTGCGGCTTGGCCGCTGCGCCGGTGTCGCCTTGAGGGATGAAGCCCCATTTCATTCCGGTGCCAAACCCCGCGCCGCCGCGTCCGCGGAGCCCCGAGTCCTTCACCGTCTGCAACACCTCGTCGGCGGTCATCTTCAACGCGCTGGCGAGCGCCTTGTACCCGTCGTGCTTGCGGTAGGTGTCCAGTGTCCAGGATTGCGGGTCATCCCAGAACCGGCTCAGCACGGGCGTCAACGGTGTGCGCTCGGCCATCACTCGTTCTCCTGAGCGGCGCGCAAGCCGGCGAGCGTGGCCGCGCCGACGTCGCGCTGGGTGTCTTCGGGACGATCGTCGGGAAATCCCGCCAACATCCGAGAAGTCTCGCGGAACGTGCACAGCGGCAGGCCCCGGCTCGGCACGACACCTTCTCCCTCGCGGAGCCTGTCGACGAGATCGATTGCGGACTCGGTTGTTTGGTTGTCGAAGAACTCCCAGTTGACCATCACTACCGGTGCGTAGTCGCACGCCGCGTTGCACTCGATGTGCTGCAGCGTGATCTTTCCGTCGTCGGTGGTCTCGTCGTTGCCGATTTCGAGATGGTCTTTGAGCGCGTCGAAGATCGCGTCGCCGCCCATGATCGCGCACAGCGCATTGGTGCACACGCCGACGAAATAGTCGCCGGTGGGCTCCCGTCGGTACATCGAGTAGAACGTCGCGACGGCGGTGACCTCGGCGCCGGTCAAGCCGAGCTGCGCGGCGCAGAACTGAACGCCCGCCGGGGTCAGGCAGCTGTCCTCTGCCTGTACCAGGTGCAGCAGCGGCAGCAGCGCCGAGCGGGACTGCGGGTAGCGCGCTACGATCTCCTTGGCATCGGCCTCCAACCGGGTGCGTACGTCGTCCGGGTAGGTTTCGCGACCGTGAAGGTGGCTGGGCTCTTCGGGTTTGGGGCCCAGCGAGACGAACACTGTCACCTATCCACCCCGCCCATCACCGGGTCGATCGAGGCGACCGCCGAGATCGCGTCGGCCACCATTCCCCCCTCGCACATCGCGGCGACGGCCTGCAAGTTGGTGAATGACGGATCGCGGTAGTGCACGCGGTACGGCCGCGTGCCACCGTCGCTGACCATATGCACGCCCAACTCCCCGCGCGGCGACTCCACCGCCACGTAGACCTGGCCGGCCGGCACGCGAATTCCCTCCGTGACGATCTTGAAGTGGTGAATCAGTGCCTCCATCGAAGTGCCCATGATCTTGGCGATGTGCTTGGGGGAGTTGCCATAACCATCGGGTCCCATTGCGAGATCGGCCGGCCATGCGAGCTTGCGGTCGCTGACCATCACCGGGCCGGGGGTGAGCTTGTCCACGCACTGCTCGACGATTTTGATCGACTCGCGCATCTCTTTGACCCGGATCAAGAATCGTCCGTAGGCATCGCAGCTGTCGTCAGTGATGACGTCGAACTCATAGTTCTCGTAGCCGCAATACGGTTCGGCGCGGCGCAAGTCGTGCGGCAGGCCGGTGCTGCGCAGTATCGGACCGGTGATCCCGAGAGCCACGCATCCGGTCAGGTCGAGATAGCCGACGCCCTGGGTGCGGGCCTTCCAGATGTAGTTCTCGACGAGCAGATCCTCCATGTCCCGCAACCGCTTCGGCAGCAGCTTCAACAAATCGCGGATCAGCGATATGCCGTCGTCGGGCAGATCGGCCACGACGCCGCCGGGCCGGATGTACGCGTGGTTCATCCGCAGCCCGCTGATCGCCTCGAACACATTGAGAATCAGCTCGCGCTCGCGGAACCCATAGAACATCGCCGACATCGCGCCAAGCTCCATGCCGCCGGTCGCCAGCGCCACGAGGTGACTGGAGATGCGGTTGAGTTCCATCAACATCACGCGGATCACGTTGGCGCGCTCGGGAATGTCGTCGGTGATACCGAGCAGCTTCTCGACGCCCAGACAATACGCGGCCTCGTTGAAGAACGGCGACAGGTAGTCCATGCGGGTCACGAACGTCACACCCTGCATCCAGGTGCGGTACTCGAGATTCTTCTCGATCCCGGTGTGCAGGTAGCCGATCCCGCAGCGGGCTTCGATGATGGTTTCGCCCTCGATCTCCAAGATCAGCCGCAGCACGCCATGCGTCGACGGATGTTGCGGGCCCATGTTGACGACAATGCGCTCGCCTGCCGCGGATTCCTTTGCGGCAGCGACGACTTCGTCCCAGTCCTGCCCGCCGACCATGACGACGGTGTCGGCCGGTGTGTCTGGATTGCTCATCAGTTGTAAGCCCTCCGCTCGTCGGGCGGCGGAATCTCGGCACCGTGATACTCCACCGGCACGCCACCCAACGGGTAGTCCTTGCGTTGCGGGTGCCCCTCCCAGTCGTCGGGCATCTCGATGCGCGTCAGCGACGGGTGTCCGTCGAAAATGATGCCGAAGAAGTCGAACGTTTCCCGCTCGTGCCAGTCACTGGTCGGATACACCGAAAACAGCGACGGCACGTGGGGATCGGTGTCGGGGGCAGCGGCCTCGAGCCGAATACGACGGTTGTGGGTGAGCGACATCAATGGGTAGACCGCATGCAGTTCGCGACCGGTGTCGGCGGGGAAGTGCACGCCGGAGACCCCGAGGCACAGCTCGAACCGCAATCCCGGGTCGTCGCGCAACGTCTTGGCCACCTCGACCAGATGCGCGCGAGCGACGTGCAGGGTCAGCTCGTCGCGGAAAACCACCACCCGCTCGATCGCGTCGCCGAACGTGTTCTCGCCCAAGGCTTCAGCGAGTTTGTCGACGACCTCGTCGAAATATCCGCCGTACGGTCGCGGACTGTCGCCGGGCAGCGCCACATCACGGATCAGCCGCCCGTATCCCGATGTGTCGCCGGTGCCCCGGACACCGAACATGCCGCGGCGCACGCCGATCACCTCGGATCCTGGCTCCCGCGTATGCGACTCCGCGGGCACCCGCCGCTCTTCGCCGGGCAGGCTCATCGCCTCAGCCCACCAATCTGTAGAAACGTCGGGTCCATGTTCGGCGCTGCCACCGCCAGCGCGGCCTGCTCGGCTTCGCGAACAGCGTCCTCGCGGTTGACGCCGAGCGGCATCTCCTGAATTTTCGCGTGCAGCATCAAGATTGCGTGCAGCAGCATCTCCGGTCGAGGCGGGCAGCCGGGCAGGTAGATGTCCACCGGCACCACGTGGTCGACGCCCTGCACAATGGCGTAGTTGTTGAACATCCCGCCCGACGACGCGCAGACCCCCATCGCGAGAACCCATTTGGGCTCGGCCATCTGGTCGTAGACCTGGCGCAGCACCGGCGCCATCTTCTGGCTCACCCGGCCGGCCACGATCATCAGGTCCGCCTGCCGCGGTGTCGCAGAGAACCGCTCCATGCCGAAGCGGGCGATGTCGAACCGCGGCCCGGCCGTCGCCATCATCTCGATTGCACAGCAGGCCAGCCCGAACGTCGCGGGCCACAGCGAACCCGCGCGCACGTAGCCGGCCACCTTTTCCACCGTGGACAGCAGGATGCCGCCAGGGAGTTTCTCTTCGATACCCATGTCAATCCCAGTTCAGGCCGCCGCGCCGCCAGACATAGGCGTAGGCGACGAACACCGTTGCCATGAACAGCAGCATCTCCACCAAAGCGAACACCCCGAGCGCATCGAACGTCACCGCCCACGGGTAAAGGAACACGATCTCGATGTCGAAGATGATGAACAGCATCGCGGTCAGGTAGTACTTGATCGGGAACCGCTGACCCTGCGCGGCATGCGGTCCGCTCACCGATTCGGCGGTCGGTTCGATCCCGCATTCGTAGGCTTCGAGCTTGGCCCGGTTGTAGCGCCGCGGGCCGGCGAGCACCGCGACTCCCACTGAAAACACCGCAAACGCAGCCGCGATCGCGCCGAGAACCAGGATCGGTAGATAGATGTTCAACTCGCTCCCTGATGCGTCGTCGCGGGCGTGTGACGTGCCCGGCGGCCGACCCGTCACGTGACCTCCCCCACAGCCTAAACATGGCGGCGCAGAGCTGATTAGCAGGGTAAGCGATTATCGGGGGCCGTCCCGTCGAAACCGCTTCCTGCCATGTGGCCTCCGGAGTCGGACGTCATCCGACCCGCTGCGCCGAGCGTGAGCGCACTGCGAAAGTCAACCCGAAAATTCGCAGCCCGTTCACGTTCGGTGACGGAACGGCGAAAGCTAACCGCGCAAGATCCCGACGACCGCGTCGGCGAGCCGGATCGGATCCACGGGCAGCGGCACAGCGGCCTCCGCACGCGACCATTTGGCCAGCCAGGCGTCGTCGCGCCGGCCGGTCAGCACGACGATCGGCGGGCACTCGGCGACCTCGTCCTTGAGCTGCTTGGCGATGCCCATCCCACCCGTCGGGGTCGCTTCACCGTCGAGGATCGCCAGGTCGATGTCGTCATTCTCGACATGGCGGACCACCATCGGCCCGGTCGCCACGTCGACGTAGGTCAACTCAGGCAGTTCGGGATGGATGCGCTTGCCCAGCGCCAGCCTCACCTGCTCGCGGACGTGCGCGTCGTCGCTGTAGACCAAGATCCGGGGCACGCTGGGATGCTATCCGGCCGCCCGCCGGAACACGGCGTCGGCCGACAACGTGGTGGTGTTGGGCATCATCCCAATCATGTTCCCGGAGACGCCGAGCTGGTCCCGCTCGACGGTCGTCGTCGTGGTGACGCGCACCGCACCGTCGTCGAGAAGCTCAGCCTTCACCCGCATCGGCAGCGGGATCGTGTTGCCCCGGATCGACATGTCGGCGTGCACGTTCAGCTCGTCGGAGTCGGCGGGGTCGGCGCCGGTGACGGCGACCGTGATGTCCGGAAAGTGCTCGGCGTCGAAGAAGTCGGCGGAGCGCAGGTGGTTGTCGCGGCGTTTGATGCCGGTGGCGACGGTCGTCGCCTTCACGTCGACCCGGCCCGACACGCGGCCGTCCGGTTCGACGCGGCCTGCGCCGCTGCAGCCGGTGAACCGGCCCTTGACGCTCGACAGACCCCAGAACGTCTTGTTGGTGAACGTGAACGACGAGCGGTCAGGATCCAGCTGCCACTCGCCGGCGCTGCTCAATAGGTCTGCGGCAGTGGTCATCTCGTCTCCTCTATTGGTTCAGCAGCGGTGCCAAGTCAGCAGGGTCGAAGTATTCGTCGATGCGGGTGATCAGGCCGTTGCGGCCGACCTCGATGACGATGCCGACGCGCAGCTCGTACGGTTCGCCGTTGCGCGTCGTCCCGTGCAGCCGGTGTTGCTGCACGAAGCCGCCGTCAAAGAACCGCCGGTCGAGCACGTCGTAGTGGCGATCGGCGGTCGCGGACACGAACCACTCGATGACCCGGATCGCTCGGGGTTTCTCGTTGCGACCCGCGTCGCCGACATGCCAGACGGTGACGTCGTCGGACCACATGGCCGCGACGGCGTCGACGTCGCCGGCCTCGATGGCGGAGAACAACCGATCTGCGACTGACGCCAACGCATAGCCCGGGTGCGCGACTTCGAGCCGGTCGTAGACCAGCGTGCGCAGCGCGGGCATCAACTCCTCGTCACTGCCGTCGAAGTCGCCGCTGCGAATGGCCTCGATCAGCTTCTGCTCGTCGACGGACGGCGGTGCACCGGTGTCTGATGGTCGCTCGGACAAGCCTCGCTCCGCGTCAAGTTCGCGCTCCACGATGCGCAGCACGTTGGCCGCCACCCGGGCGTGGAAGTTCACCTGGCCGTCGGTGGCCCCGCGCACGTCGTCGGAAAGAAAGTCGGCCACCGCCGCGACGAGTTCGGCGGCGGTGGGTCGTCCGAAGGGGGCGCTCATGCGGTTTCCAGCAGGTCTAGCAGGTCCCATTCGTTCTCGCAGACGCGGCGGCCGATCGCGGCGAGTTCGACGGAACGGGTTTGGCCGGACAGGTGCCGCTCGGCCTGGTAGCGGCAGATGATTCCCCAGGACAGCGTCGCCCGGATCAGCCACCACCGCATTCGCACCCGGTCGACGGTAGTACCGCTCGCCGCCTCGTACGCCGAGAGAAAGGTTTCGATGCTGCCCAGCCCGCCTGCGGCACGGCTTTGTGGCGCACCGAAGCGCCAGGCCCTGATGCAGAACCAGGCGAGGTCCTCGTAGATCTCGCCGACGTGAACGAGCTCCCAGTCGAGCACCGCGGCAAGCTGCCCGTCGCGGACGATGAGGTTTCCCATTCGAAAGTCGCCGTGCACCATCACCGGGCGGGAGGGCGGCGGCCGGTGCGCGGCCAGCCAGCGCAGCGTCCACTCGAACGTGGCGGTGGTGTCGCCCATCACGTCGAGCTGCTCGCGCCAGATCGCCATCTGGTCCTGATTCCGCAGTTCGATGCCGGCCGGGTCGACGCGATGGACGGCGGCGAGCGCTTGCGCGCACTGTTCGAGCAGCCGGGTGCGGGTGGTGTCGTCGCTGAGCGTACGCAGGATTCGCGGGGCGATCGTCTGCCCGTCGATGAAGTCGCACACCAGATACCCCTCGCCGGTGACGAGCACGTGCGGCACTCGTGCGCCCTCAGCTGCCGCGAGCCGCTGGGCTTGCGCTTCTATTTCCATGCTCGCGTGCACGTCGTCGGGCGGGCCGGTGCGCAGGATCAGCCGACGACCGTTGGCCTCGAAGGCCCACGTGGAGCGGCTCGCCCCACCGGTCAGCGCCTGCAGGTTTTCGACGGTCACCGGCTCGCCCAGCACCGGCGCCAAGATCTCAGGCAACCTCCCCTCAACCATCGCGAGCGTGCGTGTCTGCTGCCCGACACGCCGTGATTCGAGCAGATTTTGTGCACGCTCGCGCGGTGGCGGAGCGCTCACCCGCGGCCGAACTTGAACAGCCGCTGCGCCACCCGGCGGATCTGAATCTCCTCCGATCCCTCGGTGATTCGGTAGCGACGGTGATGGCGGTAGATGTGCTCGAACGGCTCGTGGCGGGTGTAACCGACGCCGCCGAACACCTGCATCGCGCGGTCGGCCGCGTGACACACCAACCGGTTCGCGCGGTAGTTGGCCATCGACACCTTGTCGGATACCTCGAGGTGGTGGTTGCGGTCCAGATGCCACGCCGCGTAATACACCAGCAGCCGCACCATCTGCGCCTCGGTCTGCAACTCCACCAGCGGCCACTGCATGGCCTGGTTCACCGACAGCGGTTTGCCGAACACCACCCGCTCCTTGGCGTACGCGACGGCGCGGTCGATGCAGTACTGCGCTGCGCCCAGGCTGCTGGCGGCCTGCCGGATCCGGTTTTCGTGCAAGAAGGTCTGCGCGACCTCCAGTCCGCGGTCGACCTCACCGAGCACCGCGTCGTCGGGCACGGTGACGTCGTGCAACTCCACCTCGCCGTGGTCAGTCGGCATGTTGAAGGTCCACCAGTAGTACGGCACCTCGAATCCCGGCGCATTCGTCGGCACCAGAAACGCGCTGATACCCAGCGCCTGCCCCGGTTCGCCCGACGTGCGCGCGAAGACGAGGTCGTGCGTCGCGCGGTGCACGCCGGTGTTGAACCGCTTGGCGCCGTTGATCACCCAGCCGTCGCCCGTGCGCTCCGCGCGGGTCTCCATCCACGTCGCATCCGAGCCGTGGGCGGGTTCGGTCAGCCCGAACGCGAAGCCGCGTTCGCCCCGGATCATCGCCTCCGACCATTCTTTGCGCTGCGTCTCGGTGCCGAAGCGCTCCATCATGATCACCTGAGGGAAGTTGCCGACGATCGACGACTCGTCCTGCAAGTCGTTGTGCAGACCAAGTCCCTTGGCCGCCAAGTGTTCCCGGATGACGGCCATGTCGACGTTGGTGCCGTCTCGCCCGCTCAGTGACGACGGCAGTCCGTACCGCAGCCATCCCGCCGCATCAGCGCGCCTGCGCATCTCACCGAGCAGGTCCTCCCATGCTCGCATCGGGATGCCGCCGTTGTCCCAGTCCGTCCGCGCGTATTCGCGGCGCTGGTCGAAGTACTGCATGTTCTCCCGCTCGAGCGGCTTGATCTCGCGGTCGATGAACGTGTCGATCTCGTCGAGCAGCCCCGGAAGATGCTCGGGCAAGCTGAATTCCACGGTGATCTCCTCGGTGTCAGTATCCGTACAGTGTTTTCTTCCAAATAGTCGACAGTATGGCGATCGCATCGGCGTCGCTGATCTTGCCAAGTGCCGACGATGTGACGAACACTGTTGTGAAATTTTCGAACAGCAGCGCGATGGCCGCGGCCGTGTGCTGTGGATTGAGTTCGTGCCCGTAGCCCTGCTGTTGCGCGTGGCGCACCGACGCGGCGACGATGTCCATACCGAACCGGCGAAACTCGTTCTGCACGTGGGCGAACCGCTGCTGGGTCGCCGCCAGCTGCGCAACCGCGATCATGATGCCGATGTTCTGTTTGAACATGTTCCAGTAGCCGGTGACGACCGCGGTGAAGAACTCGGTGTCGTCGGGGGAGTCCGGCAGCGATACGGACACCCCGGAGGGTTCGACGATGTCGTGCAGGAACGACTCGGCGAGCGCGGCGAGCAGGTCTTCCTTGTCGTCGTAGTAGCGATAGAACGCCGCGGGCGATCTTCCCGCCGCCAACGTGATGTCCGCCAGCGTTGTACCGTGAAAGCCACGCTCCGCAAAGAGCTTTCGGGCAGCCTGTTCGATGGCTTCGCGTGTCTGCCTGCCTTTGGAACTGAGCGTCTGCGCGGGCATCATCACCCGCCCAGCTGGCGGTCACCGGCTCGCAGCAGCGCACCCGGCAGGTCATGCCCGACGGCCCGTTGCGCGACGCGCGCCGCCGCAATCGCAGCGTCGAGGTCGACGCCGGTATCGATGCCACTGTCGCGCAACATGTACACCAGATCCTCCGTCGCGATGTTGCCGGTCGCTCCCGGCGCGAAAGGGCACCCGCCCAGGCCCCCGACGGACGCGTCGAGCCGCGTGACACCTGCCTGCACTGCGGCGTATGCGCTTGCCAGTCCGGTTCCGCGGGTGTTGTGGAAATGCGCACCCAGCGGCGTGTCACCTGAGACCTCCCGCACCGCGGTGATCAGGTCGGTGGTGCGGCGCGGTGTCGTGGTGCCGATGGTGTCGGCCAGCGCGATGCGGTCTGCGCCGTGATCGCGTGCGTGTTCGACGATTTCGACCACCTGCCGCGACGGTGTGGGTCCGTCGAACGGGCAGTCCCACGAGCAGGCGATGATGACCTCCACCGACGTACCGCTGTCGTGCGCGATCGCGACGATCTCGTTGATCTGTGCGGTGGCTTCGGCGCGCGACCGTGCGACGTTGCGGTGGCTGAACGTGTCGGATGCGGAGACGACGTACTCGATCGACCCAATCCCGGCGGCGACTGCACGTTTCGCTCCGTTGGGACTGGCGACGAGCGCGGAGAATGCGATGTCGCGGTAGTTGGGCAACTCGGCGGCTAGCTCTGCGGCATCCGCCATCGCGGGCACCTTCGTCGGCGAGACGAACGCGGTCGCCTCGACCTCACGTACCCCGGTGGCGATTACGGCGTCCAGCAGTTCGAGCTTGGCGCGCAACGGAATCGGGTCTTCGATCTGCAGACCGTCACGCAGCGCAACCTCGCGGATGTCGACGTGGCCAGGAAGCTCACTCATATCACTTTCTCCCGCCGCAGCGTCTCGAGCTCGGCCGGCGTCTTGCCGAGCAGCCCGATGTAGACGTCGTCATTGTGCTGGCCTGGCGTCGCAGGGCCGGCGTTTCGGATCGTGCCGGGGGTCTCCGACAGCACCGGCACCACACCGGGGCCCAGCACGTTGCGGCCGACCCGTTCGTCCCAGTGGTTGGCGATCATGCCGCGCGAACGCAGCTGCGGGTCGTCGACCACTTCGGCGACGGTGTTGATCGGCCCGCTGATGACACCGGCATCGGACAGCGTGGAGATGATGTCATCAGGCAGGCGCTCCGACGCCCAGTCGCCGATGATCTTGTCCAGCTCGTCCTGATTGCGCCCGCGGACAACGTGATGGGCGAAGCGGTCATCGGTGGCCAGCTCGGGGCGTCCCATCGCGGTGCACAGGCGGCGGAACACCGTGTCCTGGTTCGCGGCGATCACCACCCAGCTGCCGTCGGCCGTGCGGTAGATGTTCGACGGTGCGATGCCTTCGAGGCGGGTGCCCGACGGGCCGCGCACGACACCGCCGACGTCGTAGTCGGGGATCGTGGATTCCTGTACGGCCAAGCAGGATTCGGTCAGTGCGGCGTCGACGATCTGGCCTGTTCCAGTGACGGTGCGCCGGTACAGAGCGGCCAGCGCGCCCTGCACGGCGAACATGCCGGCAAGACTGTCGCCGATCGACAGCGCCAGCCGGGGCGGCGGCCCGCCGGGGAACCCGTTCATGTATCTCAGCCCGCTGGCCGCCTCCGCGACCGACGCATACCCGGCTTTGGTCGCCTCTGGCCCCGTCTGGCCGTAGCCGGAGACTCGCACCAGGATGATGCCCGGATTACGCTGACGCAGAACGTCGTAGCCCAGATTCCACTTCTCCAGCGTGCCGGGCCGGAAGTTCTCGACGATGATGTCCGAGCGCTCGACGAGGTCCAAGAACAACTCGCGGCCTTTGTCGGCGCGCAGGTTCAGCGTCACCGCCTTCTTGTTGCGCGCATGAACGGTCCAGAAGAAGTGGTGCCCGTCGAGTTCGGCCTGACCCCAGGTGCGCAGCGGGTCAGGCTGCCCCGGTGGCTCGACCTTGACGACTTCCGCACCCATGTCGCCGAGCAGCCGGCCGGCGAACGGCCCGGAGATCAGCGTGCCGACCTCGATCACGCGGATGCCGTCGAGCGGACCCGTGACGGTCATGCGGTCTCCGTGGCGAAGCCATGCGCGACAAGCCAGTTGGTGCAGATGCCGACCGCTTCGCGCAGCGTCCCACGTTGGTCCGGGCCGGAGTAGTAGTGGTTGGCGCCGGCGATTTCGTGCATTTGTTTGTCCGGATGTCCGATCGCGTCGAACAGCCGGCGGGTGTGGCTCGGGGTGCACGCGTCGTCGGCGAGATTACCGATCACCAGCGCGGGCACGTTGATGTCGGGGCCGGCCTTCACGGCGTCGCCGTTGGCGTCGTCGTAGCTCCATTGCGACAGCCAGCTGCGCAGCGTGCAGAACCGGCCCAGCCCGACGGGGGAGTTGTTCACCCACTGCGGGTCGCCGAGATAGCAGATGCCGGGCGTGCGGTCGTTCGGGTCGACGGCCGGGTCTAGCCACCGCGGGTCGGCCATCGTGCCGTGGACGACGAACGCGAACTCGTCATCGGGCCGTCCGGCGGCCTTCAACTCGGCGAGTTTGGCCTTGACCCACTTGGTGATTCGGCGGTTGCGGTCGATCTGCGCCTGCCGGTAGCGCGCCAGGAACTCCCGGCTGTAGGGCGCCTGGTTTGGGTTGTCCGGGTTGTAGAGGTCGAGTTCGGGATCACGCATGGTGGGATCGGACTCGTCGAGTATCGACGCGTCGAGCCACTCGGTGAGCGTGCCGTGTCGGCTGATATGCGCGGCCAGCAGCATGATGCCGTCGGCCGGGATCAGGCCCAGCTTGGTCAGGTCGGGACCGTCGCCGGACGGGCTGGCCGTCACCGTCGGATCCTGCGCCTGCTGCTGGTAGAACACCGACAGTGAGCCGCCACCGCTCCAGCCCGCCAATACCACCTTCGCGTAGCCCAACCGGTTCTTGGCGTCCTTGATGCACTCGCCGAGGTCCTGGACCACCTTCTCCATCAGCAATGCGGAGTCGGTGCCGCGGAACCGGCTGTTGCAGTAGATGACGTGGTGACCCGCTCGCGCAAGGGCGTTCATCATCGGCAGGTACGCACCGCCACCGATCGGGTGCATGAACACCAGTACCGTGTCGGACGGCCGGTCCTTGGGCTTCAGCAGGTGGCTTTCCAGCACGACCAGCTCGGCCACACCGCCGTAGACGTCGCGGACAGCCGAATCATTCTGGTAGGCAACCAGATAGGGGATGCGGTCGTACTCGTATCTCACGGCCGTCGTCATCAGTGCTGGCCCAGGTCGTTCGCCAGCACCTCGTCGGAAGGGTTCAGCCGCCGTCGGGTGTCGATCGCGATGACCTGCCAGTCGATGCTGTCGAAGTCGTCGAACTTGCGCCGAGTGCGTTCGCGCGCCTTCTCCGGAGCTCCGTGGTGAACACCTTGCGGCGCATGCGAAATCAGGCCCGGCGGCATCGGGATGCCATACAGCGCACCGCCGTGGAAGAATGCGATCTCGTCATAGTCGACGTTGCGGTGATACCAGGGTGTGCGCTCGGTGCCCGGCACGCTCTCAGCCGGCTTGGGCAGAAAGTTCATCACGTAGACGCCGGTGGCCTGCATGAACAGATGCACCGTCGGGGGCAGGTGCACGCTGTCTGAGGTGACGACGTTGTAGTCGGCAATGTTGAACGTGAACGGGAAGTTGTCACCGCGCCAACCCGCCACGTCGAGCGGATGATGTTGGTAGTAAAGGAAAGTCGGGCCGCCTTCGTGTATCAGACGGACCTCGTACTCGTCGGAGGAAGGCGGCGGGTCGTCGAGCGGCGCGGGCTCGGGGATGACGACCTGTGACGGGTCGAACGGAAAGTGCCGGCCGAGCTGCCCGGGCGGTGGCACGCGGAACTCGTCGGTGGCCTCGATCATCAGAAGCGTCGTCTCGCTGTCGGGCAGCTGGCGCCACGTGGTGGCTTTTGGCAGATAGACCCAGTCGCCCTCGCGGTAGGGCATCGGACCGAATTCGGTCTGCAGCAGGCCGGCGCCGCGGTGCACGAAGCACAGCAAGTCGCCGTCGACGTGGCGGGCGAAGAACGGCATCACCTCGGTGCGCCGGCTCAACGAGACCCGACAGTCGGAATTGGAGAACAGCAGCAGAGGGCCGCCCGCGGCGTCGGTCGCGTCGGCTGGCTTGAGCTGGTCGGCGAGCACGTCGACGGGATGCAGCGGCCCGCGGCTGCGGTAGGCGGTGGGGTCGTTGCGGCGGTACATGTTGGCGGTGCGGCCGGTGAATCCGCCGCGGCCGAGTTCGTCGTCCTTGAGGCCGTCGAGGTCGGCGTGCAGCCGCCGAGGCGTCACGCCTTTGCGCAGGTGAACGAATGATTCCAACGTCGGCTCCTCGGCTCGCGTCATCGCAAAACTAAAACTGACATTAGTTTTCGCTTCGCCCTCGCACAACCCCACTCGCGGTCGAGCTAGACCATCGCGATCGGCGAGATCTTCATCCCGATTGCCAGCGCGCCGGCAAGTTCGCGGCTGGTGTCGTAGTCGAAGATCACGTGACCGGAGATGACGTCGACGTCGCGCTTCGCCCGCTGCAAGAAACTGCTCGAGAAATGCGCACTCGCGCCGGAGGCCTCCAACAGATCGCCGATGACCGCGCGCGACTCGTGAACGATGTGTGCCGCCGCCATCCGCGCCGCCCCGCGCACCCGCCGCGGCACGGGATCTCCTGTGCTGACCAGGGTTTCGATCTCCCCGACGGTCTCAGCGAGCAACCCGCGCAGTGCCCGCAGCCGCACATGGGCTTCACCGAGGCGTGCCTGCGCCATCGGCTTGTCTTTCTGTTTGACGCCCTCATAGGCGATGACCCGCTCCGACAACCGCTGCGCATAGACCTCGGCGACCCGTTCTGCGCTGCCGAGTGCCGGCATCGCCGCGAGCAGGCCCAGCGCGGGCACCATCGGCCAGCGGTACGCGGTGCCGTCGTGCAGCGCAGAGCCCGGCGCGGTGCCGGCGTAGATGTCGGTGACGCGCACCAGCCGGTGCTCCGGCACGAAGGCATCGGTGATGACGACGTCGTTGGAGCCGGTCGCGCGCATGCCGTCGGTGTGCCAGACGTCGACGACCTGAATATCGTTGGCGGGCAACAGTGCCAGCGCCGGGTAGAGCGCGTCGTCGGCACCGCAGAGCGCGCCGACGATGATCCAGTTTCCATGCATCACGCCCGTCGCCCAGGACCATCGCCCGCTCAGCGTCACGCCGCCGGGCGCCGGCGACCCACGACCGGTCGGCGCCAGCGGCGCGGGCGCCAGAAACGGCCGCGTGCCGAACGCTTCCTCCTGGGCCGCCTCGTCGAACAATGCCAGCATCCAGTTGTGCAAGGCGTAGAAACCGATCGTCCAGGCGGTCGACGCGCAGCCGTGGGCCAATCGGCGGACAGGGTCGAGCAGTGCCGGGAAATCCGCCTGCTGTCCGCCGTACCGCGCGGGCACCAACAGCTCGGTGAAGCCCGAGGCGATCAATTCATCGACTGTCGCCTGCGGCAGCATGCGCAGTTGTTCGGCTTCCTCGGCGCGCTCGGCCACTCGCGCCACGAACTCCGGACCGATGGCCGACATTCAGCGACCGTACCATACCCTAAAGTATGGATTCATCGGCGCAGCATCAGATCGAGGAAGCGCTCCCGGCGGCCGGTGTCCATGCTTCGTGGCCTGGGTCCGGCCAGATGCAGGAAGCCGATGCCGGCGGCGAACGTCGCATTCGCGCGCAGATCCGCCTCGTCCGCGTCGAATCCGCAGTCGGCGAAGGCCTGGCGGACAGCGCGTACCAGCCGGCGGTCAGCCGCACGCACGCTCGCCGCGACCGCGTCGTCGGTGCGGGCCCATTCCCGCATTGCGCGCTCCAACATCCAGTGCCGGGGACTCACCAGGGAGCTCATCATGCGAGAAAGACGTTCCCGCGGAGGCAAATCGGCCAGCTGCTCGAGTTGGCCCCGGTCGGCGTCACTCAAGTCCGCCCAGGACTGCACCAGCACGGAGCGGTAACCGGGCATGTCGGTGAAGTGCCAGTAGAAGCTTCCCTTCGTGACGCCGAGGCGTTCGCACAGCCGGTCGACCTTGAGGTCCTTGATACCGTCCTCGGCGAGAAGCGTGAACCCGGCTTGAATCCAGTCGTCGACGGACAGCCGGCTCGGCGCCGACGATCGCGACCGTGCCATGACCGGAGCTTACGGTCGGGGGCCGCATTTGCTACGTCGTCTCGCCAATTCGTGGGAAGGTAGTCATCGAGATGGACAGCTACGACTACATGACCTACGAAGAATTCGGCAAGAGGTTCTTCGAGGTTGCGGTGACTGAGGAGCGGGTCGCCGACGCCTTCGGCGCCATTGCCGGCGACCAGTTCGAGATGGGTCCGATGCGCCAGGGGCCGGGTGGGCTGGCCAAGGTGATCGCCAAGGTGACGATCGCGCAACCCAAGGCATATCGAATCATGGGTGAGACCATCACCTTCGACGTGCGCATCCCCCTTGCCATCGATATGACCATCGACCTGCGTCTGGATAAACCGAGATTCAATGTCGCAGGAGAGATTCAGCTGCGGGCAGAGGCTCGTGCTGCCGATCCGCTGCTGATCATCATCGACGTCGTGAAACCACGCGCCTCCGATATCTCCGTCGACGTGGAGTCGACGTCGTTGCGCGGCGAGCTGTTACGGGTCGTCGCCGGGGTCGATGCCGAGATCAAGCGATTCATCGCGAAGTATGTCCGCGACGAGATCGACAGCCCGGCGTCGAAAAAGGCACAAGTCATCGACGTGGCCAAGCAGGTCGACGAGTCGTGGAGCGGTCCCTGAGGACTACTGGTACGCAGTGAGCAATGCCCGCGCGGCGCCCGCGACGTCTGGCCCGAGCCAGCGCGGCAGCGTGTCGTCGTAGGCGTGGCGACGGACGACCCCGTAGGGGAGGTCGACGACCGCCCTGGCCACTGCCTCGACGGTGCGCGCGGTGGCCTTCCCGTACAGCTGTCGCGCGAACTCGTCGAGTCGGGCCAGCAGTGGCCTGTTCATGGCGGCCAGGGTGTCGGAGAAAGTGGGGTCCGGTTCGCCGTCGAAGAGGTCGCTCGGCCGGATCGTCAGTAGCAGGCGGGCGTCCTCGGGCAATTCCCGCGCAAAGCCGACCATCGTGACTGCCATTGCGACAGCCGTTTCCACGGGCGTATCGGCTGCCGCAGCCAGGGCCCGCGACTGAAACCGCTCGAGAGCGCGAAGCCAGGTGGCGGCGAGGATGCCGTTACGGCTGCCGAAACGGTGATACAGCGTGCCGGTGGGGGCACCGCTGGCTTTGGCGATCGCCGCGACGCCGGCCGCCCGCGGACCCTGGGTGAGCACCAGCGTGCGTGCCGTGTCGAGGATCACGTCGGTCTCGTGCTTCCGCGGTGGTGCCATGATCTAGTACGATCCTTCTATATGGAACGATTACCCTATATCGATGAGCATGCCATAACGATCGACGCGAACCGCGCAGACACCTGGGCCGCGCTGCTGAAAGTTCTGTGCCGAGACCCCAACGACCCGGCCAGTGTCGGAGTGGGTTTCGTACTCGACGAAGCGACCCCGCACCAGCGATTCGTCCTCAAGGGCCGCCACCCCTTCTCGGTGTATCGGTGGGTGTTCGAGTTGGACGACGAGGGCCCGAAGCGCACGCGTGTGCGGTCTCAGACGTGGGCGGCATTTCCGGGCCTGCATGGCACCCTCTATCGGGCACTGGTGATCGGCAGTGGCGGTCACCGCATCGCCGTGCGGTGGATGCTGCGTCGCATCGGGGCCAAGGCGCAAGCATGCGGAGTCGCAACACGATGACGTTCGGACTGAATTGGGGTGCGACCACGTCAGAACGGGACGCGACGATGCCATGCGACAGCCTCACCTCTGGTGCACGCGCGTGTGCTGACCGTGCGATCGACATCAAAGCGCCACCGAAGACGGTGTTTTCATGGTTGTGCCAGCTACGCCAAGCGCCGTACAGCTACGACATCCTGGACAATTTCGGTCGGCGAAGTCCGCGGCAGCGGGATCCAGATTTGTGTCATCTCGAAGTCGGGCAGCGGTTCATGACGCTGTTCAGGTTGCACTCGTTCGTCGACGAAGAACACATCACCTTGCGGGCCAAGGCGGTCGCGGTGACGTATGCCGTGCGGCCGCATCGCGGCGGCACGAGGCTGCACGTGCGCGTCGTGCTCGAAGGGCCGAGGCTCCTCGGACGTCTCACGGCGGCAGGCGATTTCGTGATGATGCGCAAGCAACTGCTCACGCTGAAATCACTCGCTGAGCGTGAGGCGCGGCTACTTCAGCTCAGAGGAGGACAAACCCAGTAGGCGGCGAGCGACGACGAGTTGCTGTATCTGCTGCGTGCCCTCGAAGATGTCGAGGATCTTGGAATCGCGGCCCCACTTCTCCAGCAGCGTCGCTTCGGAATAGCCTGCCGTGCCGGCCATCTCGATCGCCTTGAGCGTGATGTCAGTGGCCACGCGCGCCGCCTTGGCTTTACCCATCGAGGCTTCCTTGCTGTTGGGGATGGCGTTGTCGGCCTGCCATGCGGAGCGCACCGTCAGCAGATAACCCGCTTCCCAGTCGGCCTCCATCCGCAGGAATTCAGCCGCGGGAGCGCTTTGTGCGTGCGCCGGCTTGTCGTAGGAGATCTCGATACCGGCGTCGGTGAGGATCTTGCGCAGCTCTTCCAATGCGGCGCGGGCGATGCCGACGGCCATTGCCGCGACGACGGGCCTGGTGTTGTCGAACGTCTCCATGACGCCGGCGAAGCCCTTCTCCACTTCGATCTCCGGGCTGCCCAACAGATTTTCCTTTGGGATGCGGGCGTTGTCGAAGCGGATCACCGCGGTATCGGAGGCCTTGATGCCCAGCTTGTCTTCGAGGCGCTCGACCGTGACGCCGGGATGCTCACGCGGCACGATGAACGACTTGATCGCCGCGCGGCCCTTCGACTTGTCCAGCGTCGCCCACACGACGATATGCGTGGCGCGCGACCCGGCGGTCACGAAGATCTTCTCGCCGTTGATCACGTACTCGTCACCGTCGAGCTTGGCGGTCGTCGTCACCGCGGCCGAGTCTGAACCGAAGCCGGGCTCGGTGATTGCCATCGCAGCCCAGACACCCGCCCCCAGCCGTTCGAGCTGCTCGTCGGTGGCCACACCGCTGATCGCCGCATTGCCGAGACCTTGGCGAGGCACCGACAGCATCAAAGCCACGTCGCCCCAACTGACTTCCATCACGTTGAGCACCGCCGACATGTTGCCGCCGTTGTGGTTCTGCCCTTTGGCCTCATCGGCGTCGCGGAACGCCTCGGCGCCGGCGAATGCGAACGCGTTCGCCTCAGAGATACCTTCGAACAGGTTGGCCAGCGTGTCGAGCTCGTATGGATACTCGTGCTCGCGCAGATCCCACTTGCGGGAGATCGGTCGCAGCAACTCTGCGGCGCCCTGGTGCGCTTTGTCGATCACTGCCTGAAGCTTGTTGGGCAGCTCGAGATTGATTGCCATAGCCTGACTTCCGTTCCTGAAGACTAGAGAACAACAACGCCCTCGGCGACACCGATCGCGCGAAGGTCGCGGTACCACCGCTCGACGGGATGCTCTTTGGTGTAACCGTGGCCACCGAGCAGTTGCACGCCGTCGAGCCCGATCTGCATACCTTTATCGGTGCCGAGCCTTTTGGCCAGCGCCGCCTCTCGGGCAAACGACAACCCCTGCTCCGCACGCGATGCCCCGCGCCACGTGATCAGCCGCAGCCCGTCGAGTTCGATCGCGATGTTGGCGCACATGAACGCGACGGACTGGCGATGTGCGATCGGCTCGCCAAAAGCCTGGCGGTCCTTGACATACGGTACGACGTAGTCGAGTACGGCATGCGAAGTGCCGACGGCGAGCGCCGCCCAGCCGAGCCGAGACAGCGCAACGGCTTCGGAATAGTCGGCGTCGGACGCGTCGTCTTCGCCGAGTCGGGCGGACAACGGAACCGCGACGTTGTCGAGTTCGACTTGTCCGAGCGCGGCAGCCCGGATGCCCATGCTGGGATCCGCCTTGACGGTCAGTCCCGCCGCCGAGGATTCGACGATGAAAAGTGCAGGCTTGCCGTTCAATTGGGCGCCGATGATGAACAGCTCGGCCTCCGAGGCGGCGGGCACGAGGGACTTCACGCCGGAAAGGCGGTACCCGCTGGGGGTGCGTACCGCCGTTGTCTTGAGCGCCGTCGGGTCGAACAATACGTGCGGTTCGGTGATCGCCACACACGCTTGCGGCACCTTTTCACCCGCGAAGTCCTTCAAGTAGGTCGCTTGCTGGTCAGCGCTTCCCCAGTTGGTCAAGGCGGACGCTACGCCGCTGGGTGCGAGGATCGGCAGGGCCAACCCCATGTCGCCGTAGGCCAGTGCCTCGGCTACTAACGCATTGGTGACGGTGTTGCGGTGCGCTGCAATGCCTTCGAAGTCTTCGGGAACGTTGATTGCGGTGATGCCGAGTTCCGCGGCCTTAATGATCAGGTCCGAGGGGTACGTCAGTGCTTCGTCTGCCTCGCGTGCGGCGGGACGCAGGATCTCCTCGGCGAATTCGCCGACCGTGTCGACGATCATCTTCTGCTCGTCGTCCGGTGTCAGGTCGAAGTAGTTCTTGCCGCTGGTTTTCAGCCGAGTCGGGCCGCCGCGTAGTCCCTGCACGCGCTGGAATTGGCGAGTGCTCGCACCCGCGACCGAGAACGCCTGCTTGATGCCGTAGCGCACGGCTCGGTTCAGTGGGTCGCGCAGGTGGTAGCGGTCGAGGAATTCCTGTCCCACGATCGGGGTGATCAGCGCCAGCCCGACATCGGTGGGAGTGCGCTTATGACGTTGCAGACCGACGGCGCTTTCGCGGCCGGTCTTTTTTTGCCGCTTGGAACGGCGGGGAAGTGTGTTGGTCATGTCAGCAGCCTCGTTTTCGGTGGCAGTGCCGGGTAACCGTATCTTACTCCAGAGTAAGGTAGCCAGCTTTTGTTGGCTATTTCACATAGGCGAACAGTTGTTCACGCAAGTCGGCCGAGTACGTCGTCGTGCAGGCTGCCGTTGGTCGCCACCGCGCTCCCGCCGTGCGGGCCCGGTGCTCCGGCGAGATTGCTGAACGCCCCGCCGGCCTCGCGCACAAGGATGTCTAGCGGCGCCAGGTCCCACACGGACACCTCTGGTTCGGCGGCGACGTCGACGGCCCCTTCGGCCACCAGGCAGTAGGAATAGAAGTCGCCGTAGCCCCGCACGCGCCAGACGGCGTCGGTGAGTGCCAGGAAGCGATCACGCCGCGCGCCCCAAGCGGACAGGCTCGAGAAGGACAGGCTGGCGGCGGCAAGGTCGCTGACCGCCGACACGGCAAGCCGCCGAGGCCGCGCGCCGGCCACCGCCACGTAAGCGCCCTGTCCCGCGGCGGCCCACCAGCGCCGGTGCAGTGCCGGTGCGCTGACGACCCCGGCCACGGGCACGCCGTCGTCGAGCAACGCGATCAAGGTCGCCCACACTGGCACGCCGCGCACGAAGTTCTTGGTGCCGTCGATCGGATCGATCACCCACTGCCGGCCCACGAATTCTGTTGTGCCACCGAATTCTTCGCCGACAACGGTGTCGGTGGGACGTGCCGCAGCCAGGGTCTCTCGCATTGCCGTCTCGACCGCGCGATCGGCGTCGGTGACGGGCGTGAGATCAGGTTTGGTGTCGATGCGCAGGTCGACGGCGCCGAACCTCGAGGTCGTCAGCACGTCTGCCGCGCCGGCCAACTCCAGCGCCAGCGCGATGTCGTCTGGCGTTTCGCTCATGCGAGCAGTCCTACCATGAAGGCGTGTGGGAGATCGTGTGGCTGCTGGTGATCATCGGTGCGATCGCGTTGCTGGCGGCACCGTGGCTGATGCGGCAGCGTCAGCCGGCCGAGCCGTTGCACGGCACGCTGCTGATCACAGGTGTCAGCCCGCGGCCCGACGCCACCGGCGAGCAGTTCGTCACCGTCACGGGTGTGATCAACGGCCCGACCGTCGCCGAACATGTGGTGTATCAGCGGATCGCGGTCGACGTCGACAACTGGCCCAACATGGGTGAACTGATTCCCGTCGTCTACTCGGCAAAGAACCCGGACAACTGGCGGGTCGCGGAACCGGAGCCGCCCGCTTACGGCTGATAGGGCTGATACGGCTGGTAGGGCTGCTGGTTCGGCACCTGAACGGGAATCGGCACTGGCACAAACGGCACGGTCAGATAGGACGTCGTCATCGTCGGAGTCGTCGGCGTGGTCGTAGTGGTCGTCGTCGTTGTTGTCGTAGAGGTGGTCGTCGTTGTGGTTGTGGTCGTGGTCGTTGTCGTAGTGGTGGTGGTCGTTGTTGTGGTCGTCGGAGTGGTCGTGGTCGTAGTCGGTGTCACGAGTTGGGTGATGGTCTGCGTCGAGGGCGGAGGCGGAGACGGCGCGGGCGGCTGGGTCGTTGCCACGGCGGGCGGAGCCACCGACGCCGGCGGCGGTGCGGGGGGCGGCGCGCTGGAACGCGGAGCCGAAACCGCCGAGTTCGACGATGGCGCCTCGTGCAGAGGCCGTTCATTGCCCGTCAATGCGTACGCGATTGCGCCGACTGCCACGAGCGGCAGCAGAGCCGCCATCCCGACAGCCGCCAGGGGCCTTCGGTACCACCGAGCCGGCGCTGCGACAGGCGCCGGAGCGAACTCCACCGGAGGCCGCGCAATCTGTCCAAAAAGGAGTAGTCCTCACCGACATACGGCACCGGCTCGTCGTCGACGCGGTCGTCTTCCGACCATGCCAGCGCGCGATACGTCGACGATCCGAACTCGTCGGTCGCGGGCGCCAGAACTGCGCCCCCTCCGGCGGCGGTCGGTGCCTCTGCACCGGATACGCGAGCACTGTGCACTGCGGCGCCCGCCGCAGCGTTCAGCTCTGGGCGTGGCGTCGTCACGACAGGTACCCGCATCTCTTCTGAAAGCCGTTGAGTGATCGCAGGGATACTCGCCACACCACCAACCGTCGCTACCGCCGCGACACGTGCCGGAGCAATGCCGTTGCGAATCAACATCTCTCGTAGAGAACCGACCGCCCCCGTCAGCAGATCTGCGATCTGAGCTTCGAGCTCGGACCGGGTGAGCCGGACCCGACCGTGCTGCGCGGGAAGTTCGACGACGACCTCGGCCGTCGACTGCGACGACAATAGTTCCTTGGCGCGTCGGCAATCTTCACGCAGGCGAGTCAGCGACTCGACGGCCGCGGTGGCCGCTGGATCCAATGTCGACAGACCGCTGACGACGTGTGTCAGCAGCAGCTGGTCGATCGCCTCACCGGAGAATTCGTTGTAGCGCAACGTCTCACCGACGGCCGTGAAGTCCGCACCCGCGTCGAACAGGCTGAAACTCGTTCCGCTGGCCCCGAAGTCGACGAGTGCGACGATCCCGTCGGTCGGCAGACCGGGGTCCACTGCCAGCGCTGCCACCGCCGCAGTCGCGTCGCTGATCATGGTCGGCCCAAAACCGTTGGGCGACAATGCCGGCACCGCGCGCGTCGCTTCCCGCAAGGCAGCCACCGCAGCGCTGCCCCAATAGGCGGGTCGGGCGACCGTGATGTCGGACGGCGCTGCGCCGTCGGCTTGCACCATCACAGCTAGTGCCTGGGCCAACAGCGATTCGGCGCGGTGCTGTGAGCCGTCGGCGGCGACGAGTGGAACCGGATCGCCGACGCGTTCGACGAAACCCGTGATCGGCATGCCGCCCGCCGACATCGTGACGGCACGACGCAGCAATGGTGGAGCACCGACGCGAGCCGCGACCAAGTTGGTTGTACCGATTGACAACCCCAGGGGGTCGCTCATGTGAGCGCACGATAGCGGGCGAACGGCGCTGTTCCCAACCGACACCCCGCGTCGAAACCTTAAGCGCTGATGGCAGTTTCCTGATTGACGGTGCCGTCAGCGGTGCCCGATGCGCAGCATGTCCGCCACGCTGGCCAGCTTCACCCGCGGCCTGCCGTGCGGCTCACCGGTGGAGCGTTCGTGGCGGTCGATCAGCTGCCAATGTTCATCGGTGATCAGCTTCGGCTGCCGCGACAACAGCCACTCGAGCAGTTCGCCTGCGTAGCCCTCGTCGTGTGGGGCATCGGCCAGATCGGCGGCCAACGTGTCGACCGTGTGCTGCGAGTCGCTCTTGTTGCTGCCGATCACGCCCGTCGGGCCGCGCTTGATCCAGCCAACGACGTACTCGTTGCGGCTGCCCTGCACGCGGCCGTCGGTGTGCGGAATGGTGCCCGTCTGTTCGTCGAACGGCAGACCCGGCGTCGGCACTCCCCGATAACCCACCGCGCGCACCACCAGCTGTGCCGGCAGCTCCTCGCGAACCCCGGTGTCCTTGGCAACCACTCGCCCGTTCTCGTCGGCGGCCAATTCGTTGCGGCCCAGCACCACCTCTTCGACCAGACCGTCGCCTCGGATCTCGATCGGTGAGGTGCGGAACTTGAACACGATCCGCCGGTTACCGGGTGTCGGCTCGTTTTCGGCGTAGCCGCGCAGCACCTTGAGGTTGTTGCGCTGGGTCTTGCCCGCTGCCTCCACTTCTTCGTCGGAGATGTCCACGTCGGCCGGGTCGACGATCACGTCGACGCCCTCGAGACCCTTCAGGTCGCCGAGCTCGCGCAGCTCCAACGTCGTGAACGTGGCCTGCAGCGGCCCGCGCCGCCCGATGATCACGACCTCTTCGACCCCGCGCGGATCGAGCACCTCCAGCGCGTGGTCGGCGATGTCGGTGCTGCGCAGCTCGTCGGGGTCGGTGACCAGGATGCGCGCGACGTCCAGCGCCACGTTGCCGTTGCCGACCACGATCGCACGCGCCCCGGACAAGTTCGGCGCCATCTTCTCGAAGTGGGGGTGCGCGTTGTACCAGCCGACGAGTTCCACCGCCGCGACGCTGCCGGCGAGGTCCTCACCCGGAATCCGCAACGGTTTGTCGGACTGCGCGCCGACCGCGTAGACCACCGCGTCGTAGCGCTCAGCGAGCTCGTGGGCGTGCACGTGCTCGCCGACGGCGATGTTGCCGAAAAAACGGAACCGCGGGTGCGCCGCGGTCTTCTCGAACTGCGCGCTGATCGACTTGATCTTGGGGTGATCGGGTGCGACCCCGGACCGCACGAGTCCCCACGGGGTCGGCAGCATCTCGAGCATGTCGACGTGGACGTCCATCGGCGCCTCGGCGTCGGCCAGCTTCAGCAAGGACGCCGCGGCGAAATAGCCGGAAGGTCCCGAGCCGACGATCGCCACGTAGTGAGGACGCACGGCTTCGATGCTAGACGGGCGGTTACCCTTGGCATCCGTGGATCCCGACCGTCAAACCGACCTCGCGGCGCTGGACTCGACGCTGACCAGCGTCGAGCGGGTGCTCGACCCGGACGGTCTGCGGGCCCGTATCGAGAAGCTGGAGCACGAGGCCGCCGATCCCAAATTGTGGGACGACCAGTCCAGGGCGCAGAAGGTCACCAGTGAGCTCTCCCACACGCAGGGCGAACTGCGCCGCGTCGAGGACCTGCGCCGCCGTCTCGACGACCTGCCGGTGCTGTATGAGTTGGCCGCCGAAGAAGACGGGGCGGACGGCGATCAAGCTTTCGCCGAAGCCGACGGGGAGCTGAAATCGCTGCGCGCGGACATCGAGGCGATGGAGGTCCGCACGCTGCTCTCGGGCGAGTACGACGAACGCGAGGCGCTGGTGACGATCCGCTCAGGTGCGGGCGGAGTCGATGCCGCCGACTGGGCGGAGATGTTGATGCGGATGTACATCCGCTGGGCGGAGAAGCGTAAGTACCCGGTTGAGATCTTCGACACGTCGTACGCCGAGGAGGCCGGCATCAAGAGCACGACGTTCTCCGTGCAAGCGCCGTTCGCCTACGGCACGTTGTCGGTGGAGCAGGGCACACATCGGTTGGTGCGAATCAGCCCATTCGACAACCAGAGTCGACGCCAGACGTCGTTCGCCGAAGTCGAAGTGTTGCCCGTCGTCGAGACCACAGACCACATTGACATCCCGGAAAGCGATGTGCGTGTTGACGTGTACCGATCCAGCGGGCCGGGCGGTCAGTCGGTGAACACCACTGACTCCGCGGTTCGACTCACCCACGTCCCAACCGGTATCGTGGTCACCTGCCAGAACGAGAAGTCGCAATTGCAGAACAAGATCTCTGCGATGCGCGTGCTTCAGGCAAAGTTGTTGGAACGCAAGCGTTTAGAAGAACGTGCCGAGTTGGACGCGCTGAAGGGCGAAGGCGGCAGTTCTTGGGGTACTCAGATACGGAACTACGTGCTGCAGCCGTATCAGATGGTCAAAGATCTGCGCACCGACTACGAGGTCGGCAATCCGGCTGCGGTACTGGACGGAGACATCGACGGATTTCTCGAAGCGGGAATCCGGTGGCGGAACAGAAAAGATGACGATTAGCTTTCTCGCGATACCGCTGAGCGAACGTTGGAACGACTTTTGGAACGGCAATATCGGCGAGTGGATCGTCACCCGCGGGCTGCGCATCTCGCTGCTGGTGATCGGCGCGCTGCTCGGGGCGCGATTCATCAACTGGGTGGCGCAGAGAATCACCGCGCGAATCGGGGCCGATCCACAGGAGCGCGACTCGCTCGTCATGTCAGAGAGCGCCAAGCACCGGCAGGCGGTGGCGTCGGTGATCTCCTGGGTGTCGGTTGCGTTGCTGTTCATCATCGTGGCCGTCGAGATCACCGACACGTTGAATGTCCCGATCGGGAGCTTGGTCGCACCCGCAGCGGTGCTCGGTGCGGCGCTCGGCTTCGGGGCACAGAAGATCGTGCAGGACTTGCTCAGTGGCTTTTTCATCATCACCGAAAAGCAATACGGGTTCGGCGACCTGGTGCAGCTGAGCATGGTTGGCGCCTCGGACGAAGCGCGCGGCACCGTCGAAGAGGTGACCCTGCGGGTCACCAAGCTGCGCACGGTCGAAGGTGAGATGTTCACGGTCCCGAACGGGAACATCGTCAGGTCGTTGAACCTGTCGAAGGACTGGGCGCGCGCGGTCATCGACATCCCGGTGCCGACGAGCGCGGACCTCAGCAACGTCAACGTCGTGCTGCACGGAGTCTGCGATGCCGCAATGCGGGACGAAGGCCTCAGTGAATTGATGCTCGACCCGCCGCATCTGATGGGTGTGGAGAGCATCGGACTGGACACCGTCAACATGCGGATGGTGGCCAGGACACTTCCGGGTAAGCAGTTCGAGGTTGGCCGAAAGCTGCGCGTGTTGGTGATCGCCGCGCTGACGCGTGCCGGGATCGTCACCCCGTCGGCGGCGCTGCCGGTGGTCGGGGGCATCGACGATCAAGGAGAGGCAACCGATTCGGAAAAGCGGCCGCAAGCCGCGGTGGAATCGAAGTGATCGCATGAGCGACGACGAAAACCAGCCGAAGCGACGCAGCCGCTGGCCACGCTATCTGTTCCGGCGCGTTCGCACCTCGACGGTCGTGCTGATCGTGGTATTCCTCGCGCTGTTCTGGCTGTACCAGGTCTACGAACCGCCGAAGAAGCAGCCGGAGCAGGTGCCGGCGAGCCAGGTGGTGCCGCCGGGGTTCGTGCCTGACCCCGACTACACGTGGGTGCCGCGGACCAACGTGCAGACACCGAAAACGACGGCTCCGGCCACGACGACGACTCCGACCACCACCACGACCACGGAGACGACGGCGCCGACGAGTCCCACGACCAGCGGTTCGCCGACCACGACGCCGACGAGCACCACGCCCGCGCCGCCGGGTGCACCGCCGCCGACGCCGGCGACTCCGTCCCCGAGCCCGACGACTACCCCGTCACCGACGCCGTCGCGCTGACCGGAACCCACTTCCACCACCAGTACACTGGCGCTCCGTGATGATCAGCCTGGACAAGGTCAGCAAGCAGTACAAGTCGTCGGCGCGTCCGGCGCTGGACAACATCAACGTCAAGATCGAAAAGGGTGAGTTCGTCTTCCTCATCGGGCCGTCCGGCTCCGGAAAGTCGACGTTCATGCGGCTTCTGCTGGCCGAGGAGAAGCCCAGCCACGGTGACATCCAGGTGTCGAAGTTTCACGTCAACCACTTGCACGGCCGACACATCCCGAGCTTGCGTCAGGTGATCGGCTGTGTGTTCCAGGACTTCCGGCTGCTGCAGCAGAAGACGGTGTACGAGAACGTCGCGTTTGCGCTGGAGGTGATCGGCAAGCGGGGCGACGTGATCAAGCGCGTGGTACCCGAAGTGCTCGAGATGGTGGGGTTGTCCGGCAAGGCCAACCGGCTGCCGCACGAATTGTCCGGCGGGGAGCAGCAGCGCGTGGCGATGGCACGGGCGTTCGTGAACCGTCCGCTGGTGCTGCTGGCCGACGAGCCGACCGGGAACCTCGACCCCGACACCAGCAAGGACATCGTCGACTTGCTGGAGCGGATCAACCGCACCGGCACCACGGTGGTGATGGCAACCCACGACCATCACATCGTCGACTCGATGCGGCAGCGCGTCGTCGAACTCGACATGGGCAAGCTGGTGCGCGACGAACAGCGCGGCGTGTACGGGATGGACCGCTAAGTGCGCTTTCGATTCCTCCTCAACGAGATCTGGACCGGTTTCCGTCGCAACGTGACCATGACGGTCGCGATGATCCTGACGACCGCGATCTCGATCGGCTTGTTCGGCGGCGCGCTTCTGGTGTGGCGGCTGGCGGTGCAGTCCAGCGACATCTACCTGAGCCGGGTCGAATCGCAGGTGTTTTTGACCTCCGATGTGTCGCAACGCGACCCGGACTGCAAGGCGAACCCGTGCAAGGCGCTGAACGACTTGTTGCAGAGTCGCGACGACGTCGAGTCGGTGCGCTACCTGAACCCGGACCAGGCCTATGCCGATGCGGTGCACAGGATCCCGACGCTGAAGGACTTCGCGAGCAAGGGGGCATTCCCGGCTTCGTTCATCGTGAGGTTGACCAATCCGGATAACGACAAAGAGTTCGAACAGGCGATGGTTGGTCAACCCGGGGTGCAGCGGGTGCTCAATCAGAAGGAACTGATCGACCGTCTGTTCTCCGTGCTCTACGGGCTGCGAGATGCGGCGTTTGCTGTTGCCGTGGTGCAGGCGCTGGGTGCAATCCTCTTGATTGCCAACATGGTTCAGGTGTCAGCGTTCACGCGTCGTACCGAGATCGGAATCATGCGCCTTGTCGGCGCAAGTCGCTGGTATACCCAGCTGCCGTTCCTGCTGGAGGCGATGCTGGCCGCATTGATCGGTGTGGTGCTTGCCGTCGGCGGGTTGTTTTTCGTGCGAACGTTCTTACTGGACAATGCGCTCAAACAGTTCTATCAAGCCAAACCACCGCTGATAGCACGCGTCGACTCTCTCGATATCCTCTACATCACACCGTATTTGGTGCTGATCGGTGTGGTGATGGCCGGCGTGACGGCATACGTGACGTTGCGGCTCTACGTGCGGCGCTAGCCGTGCCGTCCAAGAAGTCGGCGCACAAGATGGGGCCGCCGCGAAAGGTCGTCGCGACGAATCGCAAAGCCCGCCATGACTATTCGATTCTCGATGTGTTCGAGGCGGGCATCGTGCTGGCGGGCACCGAAGTGAAGAGCCTGCGGGAAGGCAAGGCGTCGCTGGTGGACGCATTCGCGACCGTCGACGACGGCGAGGTGTGGCTGCGCAACGTGCACATCCCCGAATATGTGCAGGGCAGCTGGACCAATCACGCGCCGCGGCGCAACCGCAAGCTGCTGCTGCACCGTCGGGAAATCGACACGCTGATCGGCAAGATCCGCGACGGCAACCTGACGCTGGTGCCGCTGTCGCTGTACTTCCTCGAGGGCAAGGTCAAAGTGGAACTTGCGCTGGCCCGCGGCAAGCAGGCGCGTGACAAGCGCCAGGACATGGCGCGCCGCGACGCACAGCGCGAGGTCACCCGCGAGTTGGGCCGACGGGCGAAGGGCATTCCGGGCTAGCTCTGCGCCGAATTCGACGTGAGGGTCGTGATGTCTGCGCACCAACAGCCATGGTGTCGATCTGGGCGCGGGCTAGCATCATCTGGTGACTCAGGTCGACAAGCAACAGGTGCTCGACGGACTGTTCAAGTCTTGGGACGACATCGACGAACTGCTGTCGGGTTTGTCCGACGCGCAATGGCAGGAGTCGACCGCGTTGCCCGGCTGGCGGGTGCACGACGTGGTTTCGCACATTATCGGCACGGAGTCGTTTTTGACCGGCATGCCGACGCCGACGCCGGATGTGAACGTGTCGAAGCTCGAGCATGTGCGAAACCAGATGGGCGCGATGAACGAGAGCTGGGTCCGGCATTTGCACGACGAGCCGCCCAGCGCGATGCTGGAGAAATTTCGCTCGGTGACGGGGGAGCGACGTAAGGCGTTGGCTGCCATGGACGACGAGGCGTGGAACACGGAGGGTGCGACGCCCGTCGGGCAGGATACGTATGGGCGGTTCATGCGGGTGCGGACCTTCGACTGCTGGATGCACGAGCAGGACATCCGCTACGCGGTCGGCATCTGGGCCAGCGACGACGTGCTGCTGGGCGGGCCGGCGGAGCAGGCCTTCGGTGAGATTACGTCGAGTCTGGGATACATCGTCGGCAAGCTGGGCAAGGCGCCGGACGGCAGCCGGGTGGCGTTCGAGCTGACCGGCCCGCTGCAGCGGACACTGCGAGTGGCGGTGGACGGGCGGGCGAAGCTGGTCGACGATTTCGACGGCGATCCGACGACGACGATCCGGCTGGACGCGGTGCTGTTCACGCGGCTGGCTGGCGGGCGGACAACAGCGGATGAGAACGACAACGCGATCGAGATCGAGGGTGATACTGCGCTGGGCCGTCAGCTCGTCGAGCACCTGAACTTCGTGATCTGAGCGGTGATTCTGCGTCCAGCGCGCTGACGTGCGAGCGGGCTGCGCCCTCAACGTGAGCGTCGACGCGGAAGAAATCAGTTGGGCCAGGCGTTATAGGGCCGGTAAACTGAACTGTCCTGCCGAAAGTCGGCGGGGATGCGAGGGGCTGAAAGGTTTCGACTTCGCGCATCGAATCAAGGGAAGCGTGCCGGTGCAGGCAAGAGACCACCGTAAGCGTCGTTGCAACCAATTAAGCGCCGATTCACATCAGCGCGACTACGCTCTCGCTGCGTAAGCGACAGCTAGTCCGTCAGACCGGGAGCTCCCTCGACCCGGACCCTGGCGTCAGCTAGAGGGATCCACCGGTGAGTCCGGTCGCGGGGCTCATCGGGACATCTAACAGCGACTGGGATCGTCATCCCGGCGAGTCCGCGAGACCGGGAGATCCGAGAAAGACGCAGCGGACTGCGCACGGAGAAGCCTTGAGGACATGCCGTAGGACCCGGGTTCGATTCCCGGCAGCTCCACCAAATATGCGCAGTTCAGAGACCCTAAAATATCGGACACAGGTTCCACGTCAAGATC
>DATBFF010000226.1:0-78239 GCA_036558625.1 Mycobacterium sp.
CACGACTGTCCGGGTCGAGCGACCTCTACGAGAGCGACGGCCGAGCGCCGTACGCCTCGATCAACTTCGTGACCGCCCACGACGGCTTCACCCTGCGTGATCTGGTCTCCTACAACGAGAAGCACAACGAGGCCAACGGCGAAGACAACCGCGACGGCGAAAGCCACAACCGGTCGTGGAACTGCGGTGTCGAAGGTCCCACCGACGACCCCGAGATCGTCAAGCTGCGCTCTCGCCAGATGCGTAATTTCCTTGCCACACTGATGGTTTCGCAAGGCACGCCGATGATCGCGCACGGCGACGAGCTGGGCCGAACCCAGCTGGGGAACAACAACGCCTACTGCCAGGACTCCGAACTGTCCTGGGTCGACTGGTCGCTCGCGCAGCGCAACCCCGACCTGCTCGCATTCACCCGGCGGGTGACAACGTTGCGCCGCAACCATCCCGTGTTCCGGCGGCGCCGGTTCTTCGCCGGCACACCGATCCGCACCGGCGCACAGGTCCGCGACATCGCCTGGCTCACCCCGGCCGGTCAGGAGATGACACCGGAAGACTGGGACAGCGGCTTCGGCAAGAGCATCGCAGTCTTCCTCAATGGTGACGCGATCCCCGAGCCGGATATCCGTGGCTTTCGCGTCGTCGACGACTCATTCCTGCTTTGCTTCAACGGCCACGACCAAGACCTCGATTTCGTTGTGCCACAAGGTCCTTACGGCCAGGAATGGCACGGTTGCCTCGACACCGCCGATTCGCAAGGAAACACCGACCTGGTGGCACGAGCCGGTGACAAGGTCACCCTCGAGGCACGTTCGGTGATTGTGCTGCGCAGATCAGCGTGACCCCGATACTCGCCACCTACCGGCTGCAGATGCGCGGGCCCGCCAGTGGGCAGCCGTTCACTTTCGCCGATGCGTTGAAACTGCTGGACTACCTCGACGAGCTCGGCGTGACACACGTCTATCTGTCGCCGATCCTCACCGCCGTCGAGGGCTCCACCCACGGCTACGACGTCACCGACCCGACCACCGTGTCCGAGGAGTTGGGCGGCTTTGAAGAGTTCGCGGCGTTGTCCGCTGCGGCGCATGAGCGCGGGATGGGGCTGATCGTCGACATCGTCCCCAACCACGTCGGCGTCAGCCAGCCCGAGCAGAACCCGTGGTGGTGGGATGTGTTGCGATATGGTCGGGATTCGGCCTACGCGGCGTGCTTCGACATCGACTGGGAACTCGACGGCGGGCGAATCGTGTTGCCGGTGCTGGGTTCCGACGATGACGTCGCGGACCTCACCGTCGACGGGGACCTGCTGCGGCTTGGTGACCTCGTTTTCCCGATCGCGCCCGGGGCCGGCGGCGGCTCCGGCGCCGAGGTCCACGACCGCCAGCACTACCGGCTGATCGGCTGGCGCAACGGAGTGTGTGGCTACCGAAGGTTTTTCGCGATCACAACGCTCGCCGGGCTCCGACAAGAGGACCGCGCGGTTTTCGACGCCAGCCATGTGCAGGTGCGGCGGTGGTTCGCCGAGGGGCTTGTCGACGGCGTGCGGGTGGACCACCCCGACGGGCTGTCCGACCCGGTTGGCTACCTGTCGTGGCTACGGGAGATCAGCGGGCCAGACGCGTGGATCGGGATCGAGAAGATTCTGGCCGTCGACGAGGCATTGGATCTTTCGCTGCCTGTGTCGGGCACCACCGGCTATGACGCGCTGCGCGAAATCGGCGGCCTGTTCGTCGATCCCGGCGGCGAAACGGCGCTGACGGAATTGTTCGAGATGCCCCCGCTCGGTCGCGCGCTGAAGGCGCAGGTGGCGACGGGCGCGCTCGCCAGCGAACTGCGCCGGCTGTGCCGCGCGATCGTTTCTGCTGCCGGCGCCGATCAGGCCATGCTGTCCGACGCCGCGGCCGCTCTGGTGAGCCGCATTCCCGTCTACCGATGCGACTACCCGAGCCTGTCGTCGATGCTTCCTGTCGCGATCGCCGAAACCGTCCAAGTCACAGCAGAATTCGCCGAGCCGCTACAGATCATCGCGGCCGCGCTCGATTCCCCCGAGCCCGCGGTACGACTGCAGCAGCTGTGCGGTGCCGCCACGGCCAAGTCGATCGAGGACTGTCTGTTCTATCGGGACGCCCGGCTGGTGTCGCTCAACGAGGTCGGCGGAGAACCCGCGCGGTTCGGGGTGAGTGCGGCGGAGTTCCACCGGCGGGCGGCCGACCGAGCCCGGTTGTGGCCGTCGGCGATGACGGCCCTGTCCACCCACGACACCAAGCGCGGAGAGGATGTGCGGGCGCGGATCGGCGTGCTGTCGCAAGTTCCGTCGCTGTGGGCGTCCTTCGTGGGCGCATGGGAGCAGCGTGTGCCTGCGCCCGACCGCACGACGGGACTGTTTTTGTGGCAGAACATCTTCGGTGTCTGGCCCGTCGACGGTGTGGTGACCGCAGAGCTACGCGACCGGCTGCACACATACGCAGAGAAGGCGATCCGTGAGGCGGCCACCCACACGTCGTGGAACGATCCGGACGAGGCGTTCGAGTCCGCGGTGCACGAGTGGCTGGACGCCGTGACGGCGGGTGACATCGCCGCGGAGCTGACTGGACTGGTCTCCCGGCTGGATCCGCATGCCAAGGGCGATGCGTTGGCCCAGAAACTGGTGCAGCTCACCGCCCCCGGCGTGCCAGACGTCTACCAGGGCACCGAGCTGTGGGACGACAGCCTCGTCGACCCGGACAACCGACGGCCGGTCGACTACGCCGCCCGGCGGACGGCGATCGCCGACCTCACCCATCCCAAGCTGCGCGTGACCGCCGCTGCTCTGCGGCTGCGCCGCCGCCGACCCGACACGTTCCTCACCGGCGGATACACACCCGTGCTGGCGCGCGGTCACGCGCGTGACCACCTTGTCGCGTTCCTGCGCGGTGACGATGCCGTGACGGCCGTGAGCCGGTGGACCTTTCAGCTTGACGAAACCGGCTGGAACGACACCGTTCTCCCGCTGCCGGGTGGCGACTGGACCGACGCGCTGACGGGCCGCGGCTTCGATGGCGACGTACCGGCCGCGGAGTTGTTCGATGAATTGCCGGTCGCGCTACTGGAGCGAGTCGATGGCTGAGTTCGCGGTGTGGGCACCGATCCCCGAACGCGTCCGATTGGATGTCGACGGTGCGCTGTACCCGATGGAGCGCGACGACGATTGGTGGCGCGCCGACGTCGCCGCCGGGACCGATGCCCGCTACGGCTTTGTGCTCGACGACGATCCGGCCGTACTCCCCGATCCGCGCTCAGCACGCCAGCCCGACGGTGTCCACGAGCGATCACAACTGTGGGCGCCCTCGCCCGACGCGTGGACGGACGACGACTGGCCGGGCCGATCGATCGAAGGCGCCGTGATCTATGAGCTGCACATCGGAACCTTCACTCCCGAGGGAACACTGGACGAGGCCATCGGCAGGCTGGACTACCTCGTCGACCTCGGTGTCGAGTTCGTTGAGTTGATGCCCGTCAACGGATTCGCCGGCACACACGGCTGGGGGTATGACGGCGTGCTCTGGTACGCGGTGCACGAACCGTACGGAGGTCCCGACGCGCTGGTGCGGTTTGTCGATGCGTGCCATCGGCGGGGGCTCGGCGTATTGATCGACGCGGTGTTCAATCACCTTGGGCCGTCAGGCAATTACCTGCCGCGGTATGGCCCGTACCTCTCGTCGGGCAGTAATCCGTGGGGCGAGGGTCTCAATCTTGCCGACACGGGCGCCGACGAGGTACGGCGCTACATTCTCGACTGCGCGCTGCGCTGGATGCGCGAATTCCACGCCGACGGGCTGCGTCTGGATGCCGTGCATGCGCTGGTGGATACCACTGCGATCCACATCCTCGAGGAACTTTCCGCCGAAACCGACGCGCTTTCACAAAAACTTGGCAAGCCGCTGTCGCTGATCGCCGAAAGCGATTTGAACGATCCCCGGCTGATCACGCCGCGGGCCGCCGGGGGCTACGGGATGACCGCGCAGTGGGACGACGACATCCACCACGCGATCCACGCGGCCGTGTCGGGCGAACGCCAAGGCTATTACGGGGATTTCGGCTCTCTGGAAACATTGGCGGCAACGCTGCAGAGTGGTTATTTCCATGCCGCTACGTATTCCTCGTTCCGCGGCCGGCGCCACGGCCGTCCGCTGGACAAGAAGACGGTGCCGGCGACTAGGTTGACGGCCTACACCTGCACCCACGACCAGGTCGGAAACCGCGCGACGGGCGACCGGCCGTCGCAGAACCTGGACTTCGGGCAGCTCGCGGTCAAAGCTGCGCTTGCCCTCGGCTCGCCTTACACCGCAATGCTTTTCATGGGCGAGGAATGGGGTTCGTCGCAACCGTTTCAGTTCTTCACCAGCCATCCCGAACCGGAACTGGCGCGGGCAACCGCAGAAGGCCGCAAAGCGGAATTCGCCGAGCACGGCTGGGACGCCGACGAAATCCCGGATCCCCAAGACCCGCAGACGTTTCTGCGGTCCAAGCTCGACTGGGACGAGCGCACCACCGGTGAGCATGCTCGGCTGCTTGCGGCGTACCGCGGGCTCATCGACCTGCGCCGCACCGAGCCCGACCTGGCCGATCCGTGGCTCGAGCATCTTCATGTCGAGTATGACGAGCAACAGCAGTGGATCGTGATGCGCCGCGGCAGGCTGAGCATCGCATGCAATATCGGGGCAGACGCGGTTGCGGTGCCCGTCACCGGCGAGGTGCTATTAGCGTGGGCCGAGCCTGCGGTCGAGGGTTCACACATCACCCTGCCGAGCCACTCCTTTGCGGTCTTGCGCTCGAGCCAGTCGCCGGCTGGCCAGTTTTGACAAGCAATTCCGACGAATTTGCGTGCATAAGTGCCGCTATGGGCTACGGGTTGATCAGGTATCGGTACGCAGGCGAGTCGGGCGCCAGCACCTCGACGTCGATGTCCGACTCCCGCATCCGGGTCAGCAGCCCGTCGTAGTCCTCCGCCGACCCGAGTTCGACACCCACCAGCGCCGCGCCGGTCTCGCGGTTGTTGCGCTTGACGTACTCGAAGAGCGTGATGTCGTCGTTGGGGCCGAGCACCTGGTCGAGGAAACGCCGCAATGCTCCGGGCTCCTGTGGGAAGTCGACGAGGAAGTAGTGCCTCAACCCCAGGTGTACCAGCGAGCGCTCGAGGATCTCACCGTAGCGAGACACGTCGTTGTTGCCGCCGGAGACGAGGCACACGACAGTCGAATCCGTCTCCACGACATCGGTTTCCATCAGCGCGGTCACCGACAGAGCGCCCGCCGGCTCGGCGATGATGCCTTCGTTCTGATAGAGGTCCAGCATCGCCGTGCACACTGCACCCTCGTCGACGGTCGTCACCGACACCATGTCGCCCGCCGCGGCCAGCGCTGCGTAGGTAAGGGTTCCCGCCCGGTTGACCGCCGCGCCGTCGACGAACTGGTCGACGTGATCGAGCGTCACCGGGCCGCCCGCGGCCAGTGCGGCGATCATCGCTGCCGCCCCGGCCGGCTCCACCCCGAGCACAGATGTCGCGGACGTCCGTTCCGCAAGGTACGTCGTGACACCCGCGATACAGCCACCGCCGCCCACCGGCACGATCACCAAGTCAGGCTCGTCGTCGAGTTGCCGGAGGATTTCGGCCGCGATCGTGCCCTGGCCGGCGATCGTGCGCGCGTCGTCGAAGGGCGGCACGAGCGTCGCGCCGGTCCGGGCCATGTCCGCAAGCGCGGCCTCCGCCGCGAGGTCGTAGGTGGACCCGACCGCGATCAGTTCGACGAACTCGCCGCCGTGGTAGAGGATGCGGTCGCGCTTCTGCTTGGGCGTCTTGCGCGGCACATACACGCGCCCCTTGATGCGCATCGAGCGACAGGCGTGGGCGAAGCCCTGCGCGTGGTTGCCGGCCGACGAGCACACCACGCCCGCGGCCAGCTCGTCGTCGGAGAGCTGCATGAGCAGGTTGTATGCGCCGCGCAGCTTGTACGACCGCACCGACTGCAGGTCCTCGCGCTTCAGATACACCGTGGCACCGGTCGCCGCGGAGAGCCGTTCGCTGAGCTGAAGCGGAGTCGGCGCGACGACCCCGGCGATTCGCTTGACCGCCGCGTCGACGTCGGCCGCGGTCAGCGGCCCCCTTCGATCGGTCAGGCTCGGTTCAGCGGACACCGCTCAATGGTGCCATGCTGGCGATGAGCGCTCGCGCGAAGAGCAGAACAGACGGATGAGCGCTCGCGCGAAGAGCAGAACAGCGATGAGCGCGCGAAGAGCAGAGAAGGCAGTCAGTCGGCGCGGGTGAGGACGAACACCGGGATCTGCCGGTCCGTTTTGGTCTGGTAGTCGGCGTAGTCGGGCCACGCGTCGACTGCGCGCTCCCACCACGTGGATTTCTCGTCGTCGAAAACCTCGCGTGCGTCGTACTCATGGGTCTCGGCACCGTCCTGCAGCTCCACTCGCGGATTCGCTTTGACGTTGTAGTACCAGACGGGATTCTTCGGAGCGCCGCCCAGCGAGGCGACGATCGCATATTCGCCGTCGTGCTCGACCCGCATCAACGGGGTTTTCCGCAGCTTGCCGGACTTGGCGCCGACCGTCGTCAGCAAGATGACCGGCTTGCCCTTCATTTCGGTACCGTCAGTTCCGCCGGACTCCATGTACTTCTCGGCTTGTTCACGGGACCAATCCCAGGGACTCGGCGCGTATTCACCAGACAAAGGCATGACCCCCACCCTAGGTGCTCGACCTGGCAACACGCTGCGGTTTCGGTTGACCGAAACCATGGTCTGGGCGTAACCTGAACCTATGACGACGGCCGAGCACATGAGTGCGATCGCCTCGGCGAACACTTCCCGGGTGACGATCGCCGGCGTGCCGTGGCCGCGGTACAAGGTCGTCGCGCTGGCAGTCGGTTTGCTCGTCGGCCTTGTCGTGGGCGTGGTAACTCTGACCGCCGCCCCTGCTGTCATCGGAGGTGCCGGCGCGGGAACGTTGGTCTGGCTGGTGCTCGCAAGCGTCGAGCACCTGCGCACCTAGGCTTTTTTCTCCCGCCACGCCCGCTCGAACGGCAGCCGCCACGCATTCGGCGCGATGAGCTGATGGATGGCGTTGGGGCCCCAGGTTCCCGGTTCATAAACCTTCACCGGTGGTGGGTCCTCCAACAGCGGAGTCGACCGATCCCATAGCGACTCGATGCCCTCGGCCGTCGTGAACAGCGTGTGGTCGCCGCGCATCGCGTCCAGTAGCAGCCGTTCGTAGGCCTCTAAGACGTTGTCGACCTCCCCTGTCTCCTGCGTGGAGAACTGCATCGACAGCTTTTCCAGCTTCATGCCCGGACCCGGGCGCTTGCCGTAGAACGACAGCGACACCCTCGAGTTGTCGGCCAGGTCGAAGGTGAGGTGGTCGGGGCCTTGCTGCCCCACCCCCGATCCGGCGGGAAACATCGTTTTCGGCGCCTCTTTGAACGCGATCGAAATGATCCGCATACCCTCGGCCATCTTCTTGCCGGTGCGCAGATAGATCGGCACGCCGGCCCACCGCCAGTTGTCGATGCCCACCTTCAGGGCGATGAAGGTCTCGGTGCCCGAATCCTTCGCCACTCCTTCTTCTTGGCAGTAGCCCTTGTACTGCCCGCGTATCACGTTCGCGGGGTTGATCGGAAGCAGCGAGCGGAACACTTTGTTCTTCTCCTCGCTGATCGCTCGCGGCTCCAGCGCGGTCGGTGGCTCCATCGCCACGAATGCCATGACTTGAAACAGGTGCGTGACCACCATGTCCTTGAAGGCGCCGGTGGCGTCATAGAAGCTGGTGCGCTGATCAAGCCCGAGCTTTTCGGGGATGTCGATCTGGACGTGGTCGATGAAGTGCCGGCTCCAGATCGGCTCGAAGAGCCCGTTGGCGAACCGGAACGCGAGAATGTTCTGGGCCGCCTCCTTGCCCAGGAAATGGTCGATGCGGAAGATCTGCGATTCGTCGAACGTCTCGTGCACGAAGTCGTTCAGCTTCACCGCACTGGGCAGATCGGTACCGAATGGTTTCTCCATAACCACCCGCGACCGCTCGATCAGTTTCGCGTCGTTCAGCATCGTGATGACGGCTTCGGCGGCCTTCGGCGGGACGGACAGGTAATGCAGGCGCCGGACGTCCGCGCCGAGTTCTTGCTCTGCTTCAGCGACCGCCGCGGCCAACGCCTCCGGCCCGGCGCTTTGCGGCACGTAGCGCACCTTGCTCGCGAAGCCGGACCACTCCTCGTCCGTGGCCTTGTGGCTGCCGAACGAGTCGACAGCTTCCTTGGCCACGGAGCGGAACTCCTCGTCGGACATGTCTTCCAGCGAGGTGCCGACCACGCGGATGTCGGGTGCCAGTGCCGAGGCGCACAGATGCGACAGGCCCGGTATCAGTTTGCGTTTCGAGAGGTCGCCAGTCGCACCGAATAGGACGATGACGTGGGGGTCAAGAGTCTCGGTGCCGGGTCGGTTCGGCCGGGAGCCGGGTGCTGGATAAGCAATCTCGTGCCAAGTGTCGGTCGCCACGTCCGTCAGGGTTCCCTACGCCGACGAAGTCGTAACAGATTTCGGCTCGCGGACCTCTGCGGGCGGATCCTGCTGGTACAGCTCCTCGATCTCGGTCGCATACTTCTCGGCGATCGGCCGGCGCTTGAGCTTCATCGTGAGGGTGATCTCGTCACCTCCCGGCTCCCAAAACGTCGGAAGCACCCGGAAGCGCTTGATCTGCTCGACCCGAGACAACTTGGCGTTGCCTTCGGCCACGCCCTGTGCGATCTGACTGATCACCTCGGAATGCGCGGCGAGCGTCTCCGCGGATGCGTCAGGCAGACCATGCTGGGCGGCGCATGGCTCGGCGGATTCGGCGTCGAGGACGACGAGCGCGGTGTTGTACGGGCGCGCATCTCCGATCGCGATGACCACGCCGATCAGCGGGCAGGCCGCCTTGACAGTGTTCTCGATGTTCGCCGGCGACATGTTCTTGCCGCCGGCATTGATGATCAGCTCCTTCTTGCGGTCCACGACGCGCACGTAGCCCTCGTCGTCGACGTCGAGGATGTCGCCGGTGTGCAGCCAGCCGTCCGAATCGATTGCCTCGGCGGTTTTCTCGGGCTCCTTGCGGTAACCCCTCATCACCAAGGGCCCGCGTACTAAAAACTCGCCGTCGTCAGCGAGCTTGCCCTCGAGGCCGGGCAGCAGCCTGCCTACCGTACCGAGCTTCGCGTCGCGCGGATGACTCACGCTGGCAACACAACTCAACTCCGACATGCCCCACACTTCGCATATGGGTACGCCCAACCCGGCGAAGAAGGCCAGTGTTTCTTTCGGGATCGGTGCCGCGCCCGACACTGCCCACCGCATCTGATCAAGACCCAGCTTCTCCCGCACTTTCGATAGCACGAGCTCGTCGGCCTGGGCCCACTCGGCCGCGACGTCGTCGGGCACTTCTTCGCCCGCGACCAACGCCGCGGCCTTCTTCGCCGCCGCCGCCAGCCCCCACTGCAAGCCCTGCCGCTTGGTCTCGTCCGGCTCGTTGTGAGCGCTGAACTCGATTGCCGCCTTGAGCTTTTCCCACACCCGCGGGACCGCGCCCCAGATCGTCGGGCGCACGTCGGGCAGCGCAGCGGCGATGGCGCGCGCATCTGAGACCACGGTGACCTGCGTGCCGAACACTTCCTGGCTGTACAAACAGCCCCACCGGTCGGCGATGTGTGCGGACGGCAGGAAGGAGGTGATGCGATCACCGAACTCGACGCCCAGCACCTCCGCGACGGCGAATGTCTCGAACAACAGATTGGTGTGGGTCATCTCAACCCCTTTGGGGTTGCCGGTCGTGCCCGAGGTGTAGATGAGCGTGACGATGTCGTCGGGTTGCACTGCCCGCCAGGCGGATTCGAACTCGAAGTCGTCGGCCCCAGCCGCCAGCATGTCGTCGAGCGAGATCGTGCCCTCCGGCGTGCCGTCGATGCAGACGATGTGCTCGATGTCCGCCTCGCTGGCCCGGATCCGGTCGACGTATTGCGCCTCGCAGATCACCACCTTGGTCTCCGCGTTCGCGAACAGGTAGGTCAACTGCTCGGCGGCGAGCGTGTTGTATGCGGAGAAGCACGTCGCACCCAGATGCTGCGCCCCGACGTCGAGCGGATAGAACTCGATGCGGTTGGCCATCATCAGCGTCACCGTGTCGCCACGCTGGACGCCCAACGCTGCCAGGCCCGCCGTGACTCGCCGCACCTGGTTGGCGTACTCGCGCCACGTCAGGGTCTGGGTATCCCCGGGGGTTCGCAGTGCCACCGCGTCCGGATCGACTGTGACAGTTCGCTGAAAGGCCTCGCAAAGAGTGGCCGGTCGCTCGGTCATGACGAGTAGCCTACGGCCCAAATGACTAACGACAGCACCGAACGACGGGAGCCGCGCGAAGACGTGGTGCGCCGGGCCGAGCGGCTCGCCAAGGAGGCCGAGCACCGGTTGCCGGCGTGGCTGCAGCCGGGCAACCCGGAGAGCCGGTGGCCGGTGCTGGTGGCGTTGATCGCGGCGATCGTGACGCAGCGCGCGATCCCTGAGCGCTACACAGTCGTGCCACGCTGGCCGCTGTTCGCGATGGAAGTGCTGCTGGTGGTCGTGCTGCTGGTCATCAACCCGGTGAAGCTGACGCGGTCGACGACACTGGGCAAGGCCGCCAGTCTGCTGCTACTTGCGGCGATCACCGTGGACAACACCGCGTCTGCGATCGTGCTCGACTACCACATCATTACCGGAAGGGTCAGCAACGACGCGGCGGTCCTCCTCGGCAGCGGCATGGCGGTGTTCATCACGAACATCATCGCGTTCGGCATCTGGTATTGGGAGATCGACCTCGGTGGCCCGTTCGCGCGCGCGGGTATCGACGAACGCCACCCCAAGCGGGTCTATCCCGATTTCCTGTTCCCGCAGATGGACGTTCGCAGGGCGGCGCCGCCCGACTGGGAGCCGCGGTTCCTCGACTACCTCTATGTCAGCGTCACGAACGTGATGGCGTTCTCTCCCACCGACACGATGCCGTTGACACGGCGCGCGAAGGCGATGATGACGTTACAGGCACTGGTGGCGGTGTCGACGGTGGCGCTCGTGTTCGCGCGTGCGGTCAACGTGCTGCGCTAGCCGCAAGTCAGTCCAAGCGCCGAGCGTGAGCGCAGTGCGAAAATCTCGCGCGAATATCGCAGT
Source organism: Mycobacterium sp. (assembly GCA_036558625.1). Classification (GTDB taxonomy): domain Bacteria; phylum Actinomycetota; class Actinomycetes; order Mycobacteriales; family Mycobacteriaceae; genus Mycobacterium. The sequence continues at coordinate 11,208 of DATBFF010000226.1, forward strand.
GCACTCACGTTGGGCGCGCCGTCGAGCTAACCGGTCAGACAGCCCGGGCCGAGGAGTGCCTTGAGGTCGCCCATCAGCGCCGACGACGGGGTCACCCGCAACGACTGGTCGAGTTCCAGTGTCGTGATCCGGTCACCGCTGATCAGCCGCAGGTGCACCTTCGAGGTACCCGGGTGACGGGCCAGCACCTGCTTGAGTGCGGTGACCTTGTCCGGAGTGCACTGCCGGGTCGGCATGCTCACCGCGACCGGCCGGTTCAACGCAGCCTTCGAGAAGTCCGGCACCATAAGGTCGTTCGCGATCAGGCACATCCGGTCGTCTTGGATGCGCACCTTGGCGCTGACCAGCACGACCGCGTCGTCGATGATCTCGGCGCCGTGAGTGGAGTAGACATGCGGGAAGAACATCACCTCGATGCCGCCGGTGAGATCCTCCAATTGCGCCGACGCCCACGGCAGTCCGTTCTTGTTCACCCGCCGGTTCACGGACGCGAGGATGCCGCCCACTCGCACCATCGCGTCGTTGGGTACATCACCATCGAGGATCGCCGGGATCTGGGTGTCGACCTGCCCGGCCAGTAGGTGAGCGACCCCGTTGAGCGGATGCCCGGACACGTAGAGCCCCAGCATCTCCCGCTCCAACGCGAGCTTGTGCTTGTCGTCCCACTCGTCCTCGGGCACCTTGATCGTGAACACGGCGTCGCTTGCCACATCACCGCCCTCGGCGCCGAACAGATCGAACTGGCCCATCGCCTCAGCCTTCTTGGTACCGAGCACGGAATCGACGGCGTCGGTGTGGACGAGGAAGAGCCCCTTGCGCGGATGCCCGAGCGAGTCGAACGCGCCGGACTTGATCAGTGACTCGGTGACCTTCTTGGTGCACGCCGCGATGTCGATCTTGTTCAGGTAGTCGGAGAAGTCGGTGAACTTCCCTCTGTCGCCGCGGCTTCGGATGATCGAGCCCACGACGTTGGCGCCGACATTGCGTACCGCGCCCAGCCCGTAACGGATGTCGGTTCCCACGGACGCGAAGTTCAGCACGGACTCGTTGACGTCGGGCGGCAGCACGGTGATGCCGAGCTTGCGGCAGTCGGCCAAATACACCGCGGCCTTGTCCTTCTCGTCGCCGACGGAAGTCAGCAGTCCCGCCATGTATTCGGCCGGATAGTTCGCCTTCAGATACGCGGTCCAGTAGGACACCATCGCGTAGCCGGCGGCGTGAGACTTGTTGAACGCATAGTCGGCGAACGGCTCGATGGTTCCCCACAGCGTTCTGATCGCGGCTTCCGAGAAACCGTTGGCGCGCATGCCTTCTGCGAAGCCCTCGTACTCCTTGTCGAGGACCTCGCGCTTCTTCTTGCCCATGGCCTTGCGCAGGATGTCGGCTCGGGCCAGCGAATACCCGGCGACCTTCTGGGCGATCCGCATGATCTGTTCTTGGTAGACAATCAGGCCGTAGGTCTCGGCGAGGATCTCCTCCAGCGGCTCGGCGAGCTCGGGATGAATGGGCTTGACGGGCTGCCTGCCGTTCTTGCGGTCGGCGTAGTCGTTGTGGGCGTTCTGCCCCATCGGCCCGGGCCGGTAGAGGGCGATGACGGCGATGATGTCTTCGAAGCCCGTCGGCTGCATCCGGCGCAGCAGGTCGCGCATTGGTCCGCCGTCGAGTTGGAACACACCCAACGTCTCGCCGCGGCCCAGAAGCTCGTAGGTGACCTTGTCGTCCAATGGAAGCGACTCCAGATCGACGTCAATTCCCCTGTTGGCCTTGATGTTATCGATCGCGTCGCCGATGATCGTCAGGTTGCGCAGCCCGAGGAAGTCCATCTTCAGCAGGCCGATGCTTTCGCACCGCTCGTAGTCCCAGCCCGTGATCACCGCGCCGTCCTGCGGGCGCTTCCACAGCGGGATCACGTCGACGAGCGGTTCGGAGCTCATGATCACCGCGCACGCGTGCACCGACGTATTGCGGATCAGCCCTTCCAGGCCCAGCGCGGTGTCGTAGATCGTCCGAACTTCGGGGTCGGTCTCGATCAGGCCGCGGACCTCGGCGGCCTCCTTGTACCGCTCGTGGCCGGCATCGGTGATGCCCGACAGCGGAATGTCCTTGGCCATGATCGGCGGCGGCAACGCCTTGGCGATCCGGTCGGCAATCGAGAATCCCGGCTGCCCGTAATGAATGCGGGCTGAATCCTTCAGTGCCGCTTTGGTTTTGATGGTGCCGAATGTGATGACCTGCGCGACGCGGTCATGCCCGTACTTCTCGGTGGCATAACGCAGCATCTCACCGCGGCGACGGTCGTCGAAGTCGATGTCGATGTCGGGCATCGACGTGCGCTCGGGGTTGAGGAACCGCTCGAACAGCAGGCCGTGCGGGATCGGGTCGATGTCGGTGATTCCCAATGCGTAGGCGACCAGCGACCCTGCCGCCGAGCCGCGGCCCGGACCGACCCGGATGCCCACCGAGCGGGCATAGCCGACCAGGTCCGCGACGATCAGGAAATACGACGGGAAGCCCTTGTCGCAGATCACCTGAATCTCGTAGGCCGCACGTTCGGCATACCCGTCGGGCAGCGCGTCGGGGAACCGGCGCCGCAGCCCGGCGTCCACCTCGTGACGAAGCCACGACGCCTCGTCGTGGCCGTCGGGCACCCTGAAGACCGGCATCCGGTTACGCGGCAGCCAGACGTCGCCGTAGCTGCTCACTCGCTCCGCGATCAGCAGCGTGCTGTCGCAGGCCTCGGGGACCTGGTCGTCCCACAGGCGGCGCATCTCGGCCGCAGACTTCAGGTAGTAGCCGTCCCCTTCGAACTTGAAGCGGTTCGGGTCCGACAGCGTCTTGCCGGTCTGCACGCACAGCAGCGCCTCATGGTTGTGCGCGGCGTCGCGGGTGACGTAGTGACAGTCGTTGGTGGCCAGTGGCTTTATGTCCAGGGTGCGGCCGAGCTCGAGCAGCCCGTCTCGCACGCGGCGCTCGATGGCGAGCCCGTGGTCCATCAGCTCCAGGAAGTAGTTGTCCGCGCCGAAGATCTCGCGCCACTTCGCGGCGGCTTCCAGAGCCTCGCGGTGCTGGCCGAGCCGCAGCCGGGTCTGCACCTCACCCGACGGGCAGCCGGTGGTGGCGATGATGCCCGCGGCGTTTTCGGCGATCAGCTCGGCGTCCATCCGCGCCCACTTGCCGAGCTGGCCTTCGAACGAGGCCAGCGACGACAGCTTGAACAGGTTCCGCAAGCCCGCGGCGTTCTCGGCGACCATCGTCAGGTGTGTGTAGGACCCGCTGCCGGAGACATCGTCGTCCTTCTGGCTGGGGTCCCCCCAGGTGATCCGTCGGGTGTCGAAGCGGGAGCCGGGAGCGATGTAGGCCTCGATACCGATGATCGGCTTGATACCGGCGGCGGTGGCCTCCGTGTAGAACTCGCTGGCGCCGAACATGTTTCCGTGGTCGGTCATCCCAATGGCGGGCATCGCAAGCCGCTGCGCCTCAGCCAGCATCGGTGCGATCTTCGCGGCACCGTCGAGCATCGAGTACTCGGTGTGGTTGTGCAGGTGCACGAACGACGATCGGTCCATAGGGAGGCCAGTCTATGGCGACCCACCGACGCCGCCCGGCGTGTCGGGGCCGTGTGTCTCGGTCAGGCCGGTTTGCGCAGCAACGCGGCCATGTCGCTGGCCTGTTGCTCGGTCAGGTCGCCGGAAATCTCGAGCCCCTCCGAGGTGAGAGGCTGGCTGATCTTGGGCGCGAAGACGACGACGTTGTCGCGGATGAACGCCACCTGGCTGCCCACATGCTGGGCGGTGTAGGCGCCGAACGCATCCGCGGACGCCTTCTCCATGGTGATGCGCACGACGTGGAACTCCGAGGTCGGCGCTTTGAGGGTCGCGACGTGCGTCAGCTGCACCTCCATGACCTGAGGCCCCAGCACGTAGGCCGCGTTTCGCATGAAGTCGCACGTGGTCAGCGGATCTGTGGGCGGCGCCGCCGGAGGCTGGTCTTCTGGCGGACATTGATCGGGAGTGCGCATTTCCTGCACCGGTCGCACCTGGAGCGGCCGGATGTTCTCCGGCGGCGGTGTCCAGGTTCGCGTGGTGGCGGTGGGCCCCGAGGACTTCTCCCGGGCAGAACCGCCGCCGAAGAGTTGCGCCCATGAGCTGGCGACGATCGCGATACCGATGCCGAGACAGGCGAGCAGGGCCACTATCGCGACGAGCTTGCGTAACCAGTCGTCGCGCCGGCGTCGATCGATCATGCCGGGAGTGTCGCACGACGCACGCTCACGTCGGTCACCCATTCCCCGACTGCCCTCAACTGGTCAATCGCGACCTCAAGATCCTGTACTCCCACGCGCCGGACCGCATCTGCTCATAGACGGGCGACCCCGGGACCGCCAAGAAGTTGTCGATCATCGTGTTCTGCTCCCCGAAGGCGACGGTTCGGCTGCCTGCCACGTCGTCACAGGACGCGAGGACATTCGCGGTGATGTCCCGCTCGCTTTCCACGACGAAGCCTTGGGCCTGCAAGATTGCCCGAACCTCCAGCCATCGCTGAACAGGCAGCAGATCGGTGTGCAAGAACATGCCGCTGGGCCGCAGAACCCTGCCGACTTCGGCGAGAAATGCCCGCATGTCCGGGTAGGTGTGCGATGACTCGATGTTGGTCACCACGTCGCACGAATTGTCGTCGGTGGGAAGATGTTCGGCGTCGCCGGTCGTGAAATGCAGCGTTGGATGGATGTGGGTTTTGCGGCAGAACGCGATTGCTTCGGGCGATAGGTCGACACCTGTCACCGCGGCGCCGAACCGCTCGGCCAGCAGCGCGGCGGTGCCGCCTCGTCCGCACCCCACGTCCACGACGCTCTTCGCCGCCAGCTCCGTGTGGCCGATGAGTTCGTAGGCGAGCCGGATCGAGTTCGCGTTGAAAGCCTCGTCAGATACGGCAAATTGGGCTTCGTCGGCATCGTCGAGGCTCACGTAGCCGTAGTTCAGGAAGAACGAGGCTTCCCCCATACCGGTGGCTTCGAGTCTCCTGGTGATGTCGTCGTAGAACTGCTGGTAGCTCACCTTCGCCGCCGCGCCGGAATCCCCGTCGCGTTCGACGACAGCGGGCATGTCTTGCTTCACTTCGGCATCGCGGCGGGCTTCTGTTCCCGGAAGTGAGGCATCCCCGGAGGGGTTCTCGACGAGCGGAGCGAGTTCGGAAATCGTCGGCGCTTTGAACAGCTGCAGGACAGGCATTTCGACGCCGAAATGATCACGGATCTCGGCAGAGACCTGAACAGCCAACAGGGAATGCCCACCGAGATCGAAGAATCGGTCATGCACACCCACATTCTCGACACCGAGCTGTGCCGACCAGATCTCTGCGAGCTCTCGTTCGGTCTCGGTCCGCGGTTCGATGTACGCAGTCGAAAGGTTGGGCCGCGGATGCTTACCGCCATCACTACTGCCCGGGACCTTGACGAGGCGAATCCATGATTCGATGCGGCCTTCTAAGTCGTTGGCCGCCACCACGATTCGCGGACACGCCGAGGTGCCGAGAATGCGGAGAAATGCTTCTTGCCCTTCCTGCGGCCGGATGACGGCGGTCTGCAGGGCCAGCGCCTGACTCTCCCCCGCGTTGTCCCATGCGTCCCATTCGATGCTCAGCCAGTCCCGTCCCGACCTGCGCCCCTTTTCGACCATCGTGTTGAGAACCGCGTTGGCTCCGGCATAAGCCGCCAAGCCGAGACCACCGAGAATCGCCGAGATCGAGCCGTGCACGATCCACCGGCCCGGCTCACGGCCGCGCATTGCCTCGATGAGGTTCAGCAGACCCGTGATCTTTGGTGAAATCTGCGCCGCTACAACTGAATCGTCCGTGTCGGCGGTCGAACCGAAAGCTGCGGGGCCGACGTTGGCCGCGCCATGGACGACGATATCCACGCGTCCGAACCGCTCTACGGCTGCATCCACAGCGGTACGGACTTGCGCGACGTCGGCCAGGTCGGTGCGGGTGACCATCACATCGTCGCGTTCGGCACGCATGACGGCCAGGCGCCGCAGCAGCGTCCGCTGAGCTTCGGGAACCGTGAGGTCTTCGCTTGTCGCGGCCCACTCCTGCGGTGGAGGTAACTGTGTGCGACCCATCAGGACAAGCCGGGCGCCCAAGCCAAAGAACGCCGCCTCGGCGAGAATCAAACCCATGTAACCCAGCCCGCCGGTGACCATGACCACCGGATTCGACGGCACGCCGGCGGGTGGGCGGGATTCTGCGATCGGGCGAGGTTCATACGCATAGACGAATCGACGTCCTTGCCGGTATGCGACTTGCGATTCCGGTGCCTGCAGGGCCAATTCGGCGATCAACGACGGCGCGCTGGTCATGTCGTCAACATCGATGTGTGACAACCGCAGGCCGGCTTGCTCCTGCGGCAGAACCTTCGCGGCCCCGATTCCGAACGAACGCGGCGGATCGAGCATGTCGCCGTCGAGCACGCTCGCAGTACCCCGGGCAACGAGAAGAATCGGGAGCGGTCGGGCCGTGGTGTGCGAACCCAGTGCGACCGCCAGGCGCAACGGGGTCAGGAAGGTTGTCAGCGCCGCGTCAGTGACCTCAACCTCGCTGGGCGGTTCTGCACCCCAACAGTTGACGACACCAGCCAACTGATGGCGCGCGCATACCGCAGCGGCGAGTTCGGAAAATCCAGCTTCCTGTGCGGGATCGAGACGGTAATCGTCGTCGCTGACACACTCGAACCGATCGCCGCGTCGGACCATGATCGGCAGCGCCCCAACCGCACTCAGTGCGTCGGCGACCGCACTACCCATGCCGGCTCGATCGTCGAAGACCAGAACCGGCGATCCGGTGAGCTTGCCTGTTTCAGTGTCCGGTATCGCTGTCTCGCGCCAGAGCGGCTCGAAAAACCAGTCCGCGGGATCTCGCGGCTCTGCCGGCGGTTCTGCGCTCGGCCGGTTGGCACGACCGATCCAGTAACTTTGGCGCTCGAACGGGTAGGTCGGCAAGCTCACCCGATAGCGGCGTTCGGTGACGTGAAACCCCTTCCAGTCCACCGTGATTCCGCTTTCCCAAAGGCGGCCCAAACTCGAGGAGATGACCTCGGTGTCGGGGGTAGGGTCTTCTGCCGCGGGCAAGGACGTCACCAACCGGGTCGGCGAGATGGCATCGTTGCACCGCGCAGCGAATGTGACCAGGGTGCGCCCGGGTCCCACTTCGACGAAGACCGCATCGCCTCCTACTGGCCCGCCGGCGTCGGTGAGGGCGCTAATCCCGTCCGCGAAGCGGACCGGCGACCTGATCTGTGACGTCCAGTAATCAGGTTGTCGCGCATCGCCGTCAGCCCAGGCACCGGTCAATGTCGCGACGTAGGGAATTGTGGGAGCGGCGAAGGGTGTGTCGGCGACCTGACTGCCGAATTCGGCCAGCATTGGCTCCATCATCGACGAGTGGAATGCGTGAGATGTGTGGAGGCGATGTGCCGCAATCGATTTCGTCGCAAGCGCACGCTCGACGCGCTCGATCGCCGTGTGCGACCCCGACAGTACGCACAGACTTGGCGCATTCACCGCGGCAAGGCAGACGTCATCGTCGAGGAATTTGTCGACGGCATCTGTCGGTGCGACGACGGCGAGCATCGATCCGGAAGGAAGCGCCGATATCAGCCGCCCACGCGACGCTATCAGCCTCAGCGCGTCTTCGACCGCCATTACCCCCGCCAGCGTGGCCGCTACATATTCGCCGATGCTGTGACCGATCATCGCAGTCGGCTCGATCCCCCACGAACGCCAGAGTTGCGCGATTGCGTACTCGACGACGAACAGTGCCGGCTGCGCCAGGGCGGTGTCACGCAGTTTCGCGGCGGCAGAGGTGCGCCTGCGCTCAGCGGGAAAAAGGATTCGTCGCAGATCAAGTCCCAGGTCGGGCTTGAGCAGCCGGCAGCACTCGTCGATTGCGTTCTTGACGATGGGTTCCGCCCGGTAGAGCCCCTGGGCCATGCTCGGGTATTGGGAGCCTTGGCCCGGAAACATGAAGACCACGGCCGGCTGCGTTGTCGCGCACTCGCGCTCAGGTGCTTCGCGGGGCGTCATCAATTCGGACACTGCCGCCGCCCGGTCATCAACGCGCACCACGCAGCTGCGGCGGTACCGGAATGCGCGACGCCCGACGTGCAAGGTGAAGGCCGCGTCGGCGAGGTGAAGTTCCGGATGTCGGGTGAAATGGTTACCGAGCCTTCGGGCCGCTTCGTCGAGCGCGTCCTTGCTGCGTGCCGACAGGGTGAGAATTTGATGCGGTCGGCAGTCAACGGGCTGTTTGCACTGTGGAGGCTCTTGGAGCACGGCATGTGCGTTCGTGCCTCCGACACCGAACGAACTGACCGCCGCCCGGCGCGGACCGCCGTTGCGATCCCACGGATGAAGTGCGTTCGTCACGAAGAACGGGCTCGACAGGAAGTCGATCGCTGGATTCGGCGCTCGGTAGTGGACGGTCGGCGGGATGGCTCCGTGCTCGAGCGACAGGACTGCCTTGATGAGGCCGACCACACCAGACGCACATGAGAGATGACCGAAATTTGATTTGGCAGAACCGATTCCGCAGAATCCCCGACGGCTAGTGTAGGAGCGAAACACCTCTGTCAACGCGGAGAGTTCGATCGGGTCGCCCAAAATCGTTCCGGTGCCATGCGCCTCGACATAACCCACCGATTCCGGTGACACCCCGGCATTCCGGTAGGCATCGGCGATCGCGGACACCTGGCCCCGAATACCGGGGGCGGTGTAGCCGACCTTGTCACGTCCGTCGTTGTTGAGGCCGTAGCCCAGAATTGTCGCGCGGATACCGTCGCCGTCGGCAATCGCGTCGGACAGTCGCTTGAGCACAACCATGCCGACGCCGCTGCCGACAATGGTGCCCTGAGCGTTCGCGTCGAACGGTCTGCAATGCCCGTCCGGGGAAAGGATCGAACCTGCGACGTAGTAGTAGCCCCCTCGCTGGGGGACCCGCACCGTGACACCGCCGGCGAGCGCCATGTCGCATCGGTGGCTACGCAGGCTTTCGCACGCGAGTGCGACGGCCACGAGCGATGTCGAACATGTCGTTTGGACGACGACGCTGGGGCCGCGGAGGTCCAGGCGGTACGACACTTGGGTGCAGAGGTGGTCCTTGTCGTTGGTGACCATCAACTGCATGCCGTCGATGTAGCCCAACGCGTCGGGATTCTGGAACAGCTGATACAAGTAGGTGCTCATCTCGCAGCCACCGAACGTGCCGATTGGTCCGGGATAGGTCGCGGGGTCGTAACCCGCATCCTCCAGGGACTCCCACGCGGTTTCCAAGAAGATGCGCTGCTGTGGATCCGTCAGTGCGGCATCACGAGCCGAGAATCCGAAGAACGCCGCGTCGAACCGGTCAACATCTCCGAGAAGCGGCGCCGCGTTGACGTAGCCCGGCAGAGACATCACCGATTCCGGCACGCCGGCCGCGAGGATGTCCTCCGCATCCAGCGGCGTGATCGATTCGACTCCGTCGGCAAGGTTGCGCCAGAACCGGTCAAGATCGTCAGCGCCGGGGACTCTGGCTCGCATACCGATGATCGCAATCGGCTCTGCGCCGTGCCGGTCCGCGGCCTTCGCCCGCGTCATCGATCTCGGGTTTCGTCAGTGGGCGGATCGGCTTCGTCGTTCGACGGCGTCGCCCGCACATACAGCGGGATCTCGAGGACCGTGTCGGCGATGCCCAGGACGTGCACCGCACCCGCATATGCCGGACCTTGCTCAAAGTCCTGCTCCGCCAGTCGAATACGGAGCATCAACACTTCCTCTTTGCCAGCGGGAAGCTCCAGAGGGTTGGGCGTGATCGTTGCCTCCGGCTCGAAGGCCGGCCCGACGCCGTCGGTTCGCCGGACATCGGTAGCGACACACCGAATCATCGCTTTCTCGGACGTGTTATTTTGCACCGCGAACCGGACTGTGGAGGTCTTGCCTACGGGTCCAACGACCTTCAGGGTGGCATCGGAGGGATCCGGATTACGGCTCATGCCGAGTACCGCAGCAAAGTACCGGTCACCGTAGGTCGTGTTGAGGTCCTCCAGCCGAGTCAGCAGCTCCAGAAATAGATCGGCGGTCTGCTCGATTGTCGTCGGAACGCCAGCATCGCGCTCGGTCGCGCCGGGTATCGCGGAACGAAGGAGCGCCTCGACGGCGGCACTCTCCGAGGCGGCGTATTCGGCGAGCCGGCTGAACCAGTCAACCCGGTCGGCGGTGTCGAAACGGGGCGGATCGCCGCGGTACCCCAGTTCCGCATCCGGGAGGATCGCACGCACCAATTCCCGCGAATGATTTGTGCCGACCGCAATCAGTCCGGCAAGGAATTGCACCGTCAGTTCGGCCATTTCATCGGCGTACGCGGCGGCATTGGTCGCCAGAAAGGCTGATAGCTGAGTGTCCAACACGATTGGCGGAAGTTCACCGAGCGCGATCCGTTTGACAAGCTGCTTGTTCATTTCCGCGGTTCGATTGAGCCGATCCGCCGACCGCGCAATGTATTCGCTGAAGCGTGCCGGCCACGCGGTCGGAGGCCGCGTGAGGTCCGACCATCCCGAAGCTCCATCGATTCCTGACACAGAGAAACCCGGCACCGGGATTGGAACTTCTGGGGGCGGCATCAGGCCGACGATTCTGTTCGTCGCCTCGGACAGAGAACCATTGGTGTGCGCCTACCAACGTGAACGTGCACAATGCCTCAAGCCAGCCACATCACATTAACGGGAGCACTAGTCGCAGACAAGGGGATTCGGCATTTTCGCCAGTGGAAATGATTGAACGCGGATTTCTCGCTTGGTAGACTCTGTGCGCTTGCCGTCCACGGCGAAAGGCGGTCCGATGCGAATCGTCCGACCACCGATGCGGATTAGCCTTGGAGACTTCTTGCCTGGCTTGGGCGGCCTGTTCGGCGGTGGTGGCGGCAGCAGTTCTTCGGTATCGAGCAGCGTCACTCTCGACATCAAGCCGACGAGCGCGATGACGCTCAACGAAAACATCGACATCAAGCCAGTCGAACTCAAGCCGGTCACCCTCAACGAAAACATCGACCTTCAACCGGTGACCCTTAACGAAAACATCGATCTCAAACCGGTCGCTCTCGACAGTTGCCAAACCCTCAAGCTCGCTCCGCTCCCGGAAACGACCGTGTGCAACCCCTACCATCACCGAATTGCCATGACCGTATTCGGAATCGAGATCATGAACCTGGTATTCGGCGGTCAGACGGAGCAGAACATCCAGAGTCCGCGACGGCCGCGAGTAACCGAACGCACTCACAACAGCGAGGCCCACCACCCGCACCACCGCAAGGCCCACGGTCACACCGGTGGCATCAGCGTCCGCGTCATCGATCCTGACGAGTAGCCGGACCCGTGCCACCCTTCGACCTCCCGGCGCCCACACCGATACTGATCTTCGGCGTCGGCGAGCAGGTCGAAGGGCGAGTCTGGTTGAAAAACGCTACCGGGGCCGAAATCAAGGTGACGCGCGCGGATTTGACCGTCGATTTCCCGACGGGCTCGGCGACCGGTCAGATCCCTCTGCCCGAAGATGCCGGAATTCCGCCCGGAGAAACACAACCCCTGATCATCCAGTCGGGCTTGACGGTCTTCAGCGCCCCGGACACCTACAACGCGACCGTCACGCTGACTACGTCCGCGGGTAATCAAGCCATCCCGGCAAAACTGGTCATCGCCGCGACGAAGTCTGTGGCGCTTGCTCCGACCGTTGCCGTGTTCACAGGTGTGCTGTCGTCGACCGACTACGACGGCAGCGTCGTGGCCGTCAATCGCGGCAACACCGCGATCACGGTCGGGCCCATCCCCGACGAGGCTCTTCTCGAAGTCGTCTCTACTCCACGCGCGCTGACCGTCGAGAACGACGGGACGGCATCGGTCGTCCCCGCTCTCGCCACCGCGCCGAGTGGAAACGCGACGTTCACCAATCCAACCCCGACCATTCAACCTGGTGGATGGGCGCCGGTGACGTTCAAGCTGAGGACACCCGCGGGGCTTGCGATGAACCGTCACTACCGCGTATTTCCACGAATTGCCATGCAGCGCTTCGCAGTGGACCTTTTAACTTGAGCTGCGACGGAGAGGAGACCGCACGATGAGCACAATGACTTCGCATCGACGGAGGGGGCCGGCGACCCGCGGATGCTCCGGTGGCTATCAGCCAGGCTCCGGCAGCTACGAGCTCGGCTCCCCTCGCGCGTATTGGGGTTGGTCGCATGAGAAAGGCCGACCGGAGATGATGGACCTTCCGCAATACCTCGACTCCTTCCGGCAGGGTTTCGACGTCGCCGTGCGCGATTTCTATTCGCGGATTCAGGCGTTGTCCGGGATGGCCGGCCCCCCAGGCGTAGGGATGCCCGGAATGTCTGAGCCTGGGGGACGTCACGGCGGACATCACCATGGTCACCACGGTCATCACGGTCATGATCACCACCACGACTGCGGTTGCCACGATGACGATTCGAAGGGCTGCGGCTGCGGCTGTCACGGTTCGAAAGAGCGCGAGTGCGGATGCCATGATGATCGCGACTGCCGCTGTGAATGCTGCATCGAAGATGCCGACGTCGTGGTTTACGCGCACTGCGGTGAGATTCGGGTCGTGCCGATCGAGGTAGCCAACGACACCCGGCGTGACCGCGACGACGTGTCGGTAGAGGTGTCAGATGTCCGCTCCGCGGGCGGGCGCACACTGCCGTGGAAAGTTCTGGTCAATCCGCAGGGACCACTCACACTGCCGGCGTGCAGTACCACCAAACTGGAATTGCTGGTTCATATCGTGTGTGGAGATCCCAAGCAGAATGGGGACTCGAAGACAAAGCCCGCTCGTGGTGACCAGGATCAATCACCATTGAGAATTGTTGCAGCACAACGTCTGGAGACGGGAGACGTCGACGAATGTGAAGTTGGCTATGTCACCATCCGACTGGGAGGTTGCCTGGTGCGTCCGATCGTCGTTGCCATCGCAGCTCTGCCTGACATTTGCGACAGCTATCGAGTTGGCTGCGCCTGCTCGTGCTGTTGCTAGCGCCCGGGCGACATGACGACAACCGACGAGCAAGGGGCCGAGTGGAACCAGCGGATGCAAGCCATTGCCAACGAAGCGGCAGAGCGGGTTACCGAATCGACGGCAAGCTTTCAGCGACTTCTTCTCGCCGCATCGGCGCCGACGACTTCCCCGGGACGGCTTTCCGAAGAGGTCTCGAAGTTGACCCAGCAGCGCGCGCTCGACTCATATCAAGAAGCCAGTGCGATCAACGCGCGCGCGGTATCCCGCGCTAGCCAGCTGGCGTCGGAGTATCAGAACGACTACATCAGCGGCTTGCTGCCAGCCGGCCGTGTTGCCGCCATTGGCCGGCCGCCGAAAGCACCTGCTCCGCCTCAAAACGGTGACGCCGCCGAATGGCTGCTGTGGTACCAGCGGTCCTCGGCCTGGGCCAGTGAACAGCAGGTGTGGAACGCACGGCTGTATCGCTACCTCCTCGACGAAGTCTCGGCCGGCGGGCTCAACGCGGAAGCGGTGAATTCCTACGGCCAGTCGTTCGTGCGCGCGCGGCTGCCCGAGTATCTTGCCGAACTCGCCGAGGCCGTAGTGGACGCCTTCTGCGACATGCTCACCGTCGCCAACGACTCCGTCGACCGACTCGCGGACGCCGTACTGGGAACGGATGGCGCTGCTGAACTGACCGTCGACCTGCGTGGAAGCCCCGGCGCAATCCTGAGCACGGCGCTCGTCGTCGACAACAATCGGGGACATGACGCGACGGTCCAGTGTGTAGCCGCGCCGACTGACGGATTCCGCATCGGAGTCGAGCCGTCGCAGGTCGACGTCGCGGCCGGCGGATCACAAAAGATCGTCATCGACGTCACACTCCCCGACGAGCCGACGGACGGACCGGTGCAGGCCGGGATTGTCACCGTCACCGGGCATGACGACGTGGGTGTCGCCGTGCTCCTGCAGGTAGCCGTCGACCGGCCGGCGACGGACGCGATCACCGTTCGGCCCGTGGACGACGACGCCTGAGCGGCGGCGTCTCAGCGCGTCCACGGTAAGGACGGTCAGCGCGGCCCAGATCAGGGCGAAGCCGATCCACCGGGCCGGAGGCATCGGCTCGTGGTCGACCAGCACGCCCCACGCCATCTGCAGACCCGGATTGAGGTACTGCAGCAGTCCGAGCGTGATCAGCGGCAACCGCTGTGCTGCCGCGGCGAACATCAGCAGCGGAATCGCAGTCACCGGTCCCGATAGGATCATCATCGCGGCATGGCCGGCGCCGAGTTCAACGAAATGTGCGCTGCCGGCGACCTGTAACGCAATCAAGTAGCCGGCCGCCAGCGGCAACGCCAGGAGCGACTCGACCGCAACGCTGGCCCGCGGATCGGCCGTCACCACCTTCTTCACCAATCCGTAGGCACCGAACGACGTGGCCAGCGCCAGCGCGATCACCGGGAGCCCGCCGACCTGTGCGGTGAGCAGACCGACGGCCACCATCGCGATCGCCAGCGCCGCGAGCTGCAGCCGCCGGATGTGTTCGCGCAGTATCACCACACCCAGCGCCACGGAAACCAGGGGGTTGATGAAATACCCCAAGGCGGCGTCGACGACGTGGCCGTTGGTGACTGCGAAAATGTATGTCCCCCAATTGATTCCAATCAGAACAGACGCCGCCGTCAGCAAGAGCCAGGTGCGCCGATCCAGCTGGCGCAAGTCACCGATCCTGCGCGTGGCGATCAGCAAGACGACCAAGAAAACCGCGGTCCAGATGTACCGGTGCGCCAAGATCTCCAACGCGCCGGCCGGCAACAGCAGAGGAAAGAATCCCGGGAACAGGCCCCACCACGCGTAGGCGCCGACGCCGTTGAGCAGTCCCGACCGGCTCGTCATCGACTGCGCAGCAGATCGAGCGCGTGTTGAAGGTCGGATGGGTACGGCGCGGTGATCTCGATGCGGCGGCCGTCAGCCGGATGAGCAAACGCCAGCGACCGCGCGTGCAGCCATTGCCGCTCTAGCCCAAGCTTTTTCGCCAGCGTCGGGTCGGCGCCATATACCATGTCGCCAACGCAGGGATGGTGCAGCGCGGCGAAGTGCACCCGGATCTGATGTGTGCGGCCGGTTTCCAGGTGGACGTCGAGCAGGCTGGCGGCGCGGAACGCCTCCACCGTGTCGTAGTGCGTGATGCTGTGCCGGCCGCCCTCGGTCACCGCGAACTTCCACTCCGGGCCGCGATGCCGGCCAATCGGCGCGTCGATGGTCCCGCTGGATGGGTCCGGATGTCCTTGCACCAGCGCGTGATAGCGCTTGTCCACGGTGCGTTGCTTGAACGCTCGCTTCAACACGGTGTAGGCGCGCTCCGACAGCGCAACGACCATCACTCCCGACGTGCCGACGTCGAGGCGGTGCACAATTCCCTGCCGCTCGTGCACCCCGGACGTGGTGATCCGGAAACCGGCGGCGGCCAAGCCACCGAGCACGGTCGGCCCGGTCCAGCCGACGGACGCGTGCGCAGCGACGGCAGCGGGCTTGTCGACCGCGACGATGTCGTCGTCGGCGTAGAGCACGTCCATGCCGGCCACTTCTTCGACCCGGTTCTCGAGCGGCGCCGGCGGCTCGGGTAGCCGCACGTCGAGCCAGGCGCCGGCGCTCAGCTTGTCGGACTTGCCGGCGCGCGCGCCGTCGACCTCGACGGCGCCCTCCTCCGCCAGTGCCGCCGCCGCCGTGCGGGACAGCCCCAGCAGGCGCGCGATTCCGGCGTCGACACGCATTCCGGCCAGGCCCTCCGGAACCGGCATCGAGCGCTCGAGTTTTCTGTTCCCCGGGTGCGCGTCAGCCATCGTCGCTGTCGTCGTCCGGCTTTCGCCTGCCCGGCGTATCGAAGTCATAGCCGACCAGCGACAGACCCACCAACAACACCGCTCCACAGACCACTGAGGCGTCGGCGACATTGAAAACCGGCCACCAGCCGACCGAGAGGAAGTCCACGACGTGTCCGCGCAACGGCCCGGGCCACCGGAAGAACCGGTCGACGAGGTTGCCCAGCGCGCCGCCGAGGATCATGCCCAGGCCGACCGCCCAGAACGGTGATACCAGGCGCCGGCCCATCCAGATGATGCCGATGACGACGGCGGTCGCGATCAACGTGAGAATCCAGGTGTAGCCGGTGGCCATCGAGAACGCCGCGCCGGAGTTGCGGACCAGCGTCCACGTCACCGTGTCACCGATGATCGATACCGGCTGGCCGGGTGTCAGCAGCCTGACGGCGGCGACCTTCGTGACGATGTCGGCGGCGAGAATCACCGCCGCCACGACCACGAGCAGCCCGACACGCCGCCGCGGTGGACGCGTCGTCGCGTCGTCGGCGTCGGTGGCCGGTTGGGTGGTGGACTCGTCGCTCACCTGTTCATCATCCCAAAGGCCCGGTGAGGCATTATTCGCGCATGAGCCGCGTCGTCGTAATCACCACGGGCGGCACGATCGCATCGGTTGCCGACGACGCCGGCGTGTTGCGGCCCGCGCGCACCGGAGCCGAGATTCTCGACGGGCTCGATGCCGACGTTGTCGACGTCATGAACAAAGACAGCTCGCAGTTGAGGCTCGCGGACTGGGACACGCTCAGCGCTGCGATCTCGTCCGTGATCGACGACGGGGCCGACGGCGTCGTCGTCACCCACGGCACCGACACGATGGAGGAAACGGCGCTGTGGCTGGAGCTGACCTACGACGGCGCGGCGCCGGTTGTGCTCACCGGCGCCGCCAAAGGCGCGGACGCTCCCGATTCCGACGGGTCGGCGAATCTGCGCGACGCGGCAGCGCTGGCGGCCCGCGCTGACGCGCGCGGGCTCGGTGTGGTGGTCGCTTTCGGCGGCAAGCTGCTCGCACCGCTGGGCATGCGGAAGGTCGCCGGCGGCTTCGACGGACCCGAAGGCCGCGACAAGGATCGCCCCTTCCTTGGGACCGTTCCGGCGGTTTCGGCGCCACGCGTCGACGTGGTGTCCTGCTATCTCGGCGGTGATGCCGTCACGCTCGACGCCTGCGTGGCTGCAGGCGCGCGCGCTCTGGTGCTGGAGTCACTCGGGTCGGGCAATGCTCCCGATGCGGTCGTCGATGCGGTGCGCCGCCATTGCGCCGACGGTGTGACCGTGGTCGTCTCGACGCGCGTGCCGTTCGGCGGCGTCAGCGCCCGGTACGGTCCCGGGCGCGAGATGGCGGACGCCGGCGCGGTCATCGCGCCGCGGCTGGGCCCGCCGCAGACGCGGGTGCTGGTGATGGCTGCGCTGGCCGCCGGGTCATCGGTCGACGAGGTCGTCGCCCGTTGGGGCTGACTCGTCGAGCAGACTGTCGACGTAGTCGCGCCAGTCCAGGCTGTCGACGGGATTGGCGCGGCTTACCGCGGGATCGTCGGCCGCCAGCGTTCGCGCCGGGCCGGGGCCGGTGCGCCGGCTTTCGAATCGCACGGTCATCACGCCGTGACCGGCACCCTGTATCCACCCGTGGCCGTGCTGGCCGTGGTGCACATCGTCGCCGATGCGCCACGCCGGCGGCGTCGCGGCGGCGTCGGTCAGCGTCGGCGGCAGAGGGTCGTCGGTCGGCTGTACGTCCAGATCGGCGAACAACGGTTCCTGCGCGACCTCGGTCAATCCCGAAAAGCCCACGCCCACGAGGCGAATGGGCCCGACCTCGACCGGGTCCAGTAGCAGCCGACGCGCGGCGGCGATCAACGTGGTCGCGTCGGCCGTCGCATACGGCAACGTGAGCGACCGAGTGAGCGTGCTCATGTCGGAGCGCTTGAGTTTGACCGTGATGGTGCGCGCTCCCCGGCCGTCTTTGACCAGCCGCTGGTGCGCGTGCTCGCCGATGGGCGCGACCGCCTGTTGCAACTGGGCCATCGTCGTCAGATCCGCCGCGAACGTCGACTCCGCGCTGATCTGCTTGGCCTCGGCGCGCTCGGCGACCGGACGGTCGTCGATGCCGCGGGCAAGCCGGTGCAACGCGGGTCCGACCGTGGCGCCGAGGATGTCGGCGGCCTCGGCATCGGTCAGCTCGGCGAGTTGGCCGATGGTCTGGATGCCCAGCCGATGCAGCTTGTCCTCGGCGACCGGACCGATCCCCCACAGCCTGCGCACCGGCAGCCCGCGCAGCAGCGGCGCCTCCTCGTCGCGGCTGATGACCTTGACACCGTCAGGCTTGGCCAACCCCGAGCCGATCTTGGCGATCTGCTTACCCGAGCCGGCGCCCACGGAGGCGACGAGACCGGTTTCGTCGCGTACTCGGGCCCTCAGCTCCTCGCAGAACCGCTCGACATCGGCCGCCCCCGCGCCGGCCAGTTCGGCGGGCTCGCCGAAGGCCTCGTCGTACGAAAGTTGTTCCAGCACCGGCATTACGGCGCGGACTGTGTCGAACACCCGACGGCTGGCCACGCCGTAGACGACGCCGCGCGGCGGCAACACGACGGCGTGGATGCCGACGAGTCGGCGGGCCTGGTGCATCGGCATCGCGGAGCGGGCGCCGTAAACCCGGGCTTCGTAGCTTGCGCCGGCGACGACACCACGCCCGCCGAGCCCGCCGACCAGCACCGGCCGGCCGCGCAGTGTGGGTCTGGTCAGCTGCTCGACGGACGCGAAGAACGCATCGAGATCGAGATGCAGCACCCACCGGCTCACGCAAACATGCTAAGGAGAGTCCATGACGATGAACCTCATGCACCGCGTGTGGTGCCGCTCGGATGCGTGGGCGCGCAGCGTCGAGCACAAGCTGTTGCCGTGGGCCCTGCGCGACGTCGAGCTCGGCGAGAACACGTTGGAGATCGGGCCCGGGTACGGAGCCAACCTTCGGGTGCTGGCCGACAAGACAGCGCTGACCGCAGTGGAGATCGACCGGCAGCTGGCACATCGGCTCACCGGCATGTACGGCGATCGCGCCCGGATCATCGAGGGTGACGGCACCGCACTGCGCTTGCCGGACTCCGATTTCAGCTCGGTGGTGTGCTTTACGATGCTGCACCACGTGCCGACACCGCAGCTGCAGGATCAACTGTTCGCCGAGGCATTCCGGGTGCTGGCGCCGGGAGGCACCTTCGCCGGCAGCGACGGCGTTGCGTCAATTCCGTTCCGCATCGCCCATTTCCGCGACACCTGCAACCCCGTCGAACCCGAAACGCTGCCAGAACGGTTGCGCGGCGCGGGATTCACCGATGTGAAGGTCGACGTCAAAGGTGGCGAACAGCGCTGGCGGGCCGTCAAGGCCTAGCTTCCGTCCCCGCGGGAGGTCCTGGCTCGCATCAGGCCTTGGCGATGGCGACGCGTACCCCGTCGCCGATCTCGACGCCATCGGCCGGATCGTCGAATTCGAAGCTGGTGGCCAGGATTTCGCGGGCGATCAGATCGCGGTGGTTGCGCGCCCAGTCGGCGCGTTGTGCGGGCACGGCCATCACGACGCTGATCCGGTCAGACACATCGAGCCCAGTTGACTTGCGCAGGTCCTGCAGTTCACGGATACGGTCCTTGGCCCATCCTTCGGCTTCCAGTTCGGGCGTGACGGTGCCGTCGAGCACGACGAGCCCGGTGCCGTCGGGCAGCGCCGCGGTGTACTGAGATTCGGGTCGACCTCCGCTTCGCTTCGTCTCCCGCGGCTCCGCGGCAACCAGTTTCGACGAGTACTCCTCCGCTGACAGCACGGCGGGCCCTGCCGTGAGCGTTCCGTCGGCGTTCACGACCGCCTCCCCCGCCTTGACCGCCTTGATCGCGGCTTGCACGTCCTTACCCAGCCGAGGACCGGCAACTTTGGCGTTGACGGTCAGCTCGAACCGGCCGAACGCGGCGATGTCATCGGTGAGTTCGACGCTCTTGACGTTGAGCTCGTCAGCGATCAGGTCGATGAACGGCATCAGTCGCTCCGGATCATCCACAGCCACAATCAGTTTCGTCAGCGGCAGTCGTACCCGCAGCTTCTTCGCCTTGCGCAGGGAGGAGGCCGCCGAGCAGACGTCGCGGACCAAATCCATGTCGGCCACCAGCGCAGCGTCGGCGGGGACGTCGCCGTCGGACGGCCAGTCCGTCAGATGTACCGAGCGCTCGCCCGTGACACCACGCCAGATCACTTCGGTGGTCAGCGGCAGCAACGGCGCGGCCAACCGGGCGGCCACCTCCAACACGGTGTGGAGGGTGTCGATGGCGTCGGCGTCCTCGTCCCAGAATCGCTGCCGCGAGCGCCGCACGTACCAGTTGGTCAGGGCCTCGGTGAACTGGCGCAGTTGCTCGCACGCGCCTGAGATGTCGCAGACCTCCAACGACGCCGTGAGATCGGCGCGCAGCGCAGCCAGCTTCGCCAGGATGTAGCGGTCCAGTACGTGGCTTGAATTCGTCCGCCAACGGCCGACTTTGGGCGCGTACAAGGCCAGGAAGCTGTAAGCGTTCCACAACGGCAGCAGCACCTGGCGCACACCGTCGCGGATACCCTGCTCGGTGACGATCAGATTGCCACCGCGCAGGATCGGCGATGCCATCAGAAACCAGCGCATCGCATCGGAGCCGTCGCGGTCGAACACCTCGGTGACGTCGGGATAGTTGCGCAGCGACTTGCTCATCTTCTGGCCGTCGTTGCCCAGGACGATGCCATGGGCAACGCAGGTGGTGAATGCCGGCCGGTCGAAGAGCGCGGTGGAGAGCACGTGCAGTGTGTAGAACCAGCCGCGGGTCTGGCCGATGTACTCGACGATGAAGTCGGCGGGAAAGTGACCATCGAACCAGTCGGCGTTCTCGAACGGGTAGTGCACCTGGCCGTACGGCATGGAGCCCGAGTCGAACCACACGTCGAACACGTCGGGAATGCGCCGCATCGTCGAGCGGCCGGTCGGATCGTCGGGGTTCGGCCGCGTGAGTTCGTCGATATATGGCCGGTGCAGGTTGTCGGGCCTGACCCCGAAATCACGCTCGAGTTCGTTGAGGCTTCCGTACACGTCGACTCGCGGATACTCGGGATCGTCGGAGCGCCACACCGGAATCGGGCTGCCCCAGTAGCGGTTCCGTGAAATCGACCAGTCACGCGCGCCGGCCAGCCACTTGCCGAACTGGCCGTCCTTGACGTGCTCGGGGTACCAGGTGATCTGCTGGTTCAACTCGACCATCCGGTCACGGAACTCACTGACTCTGACAAACCACGACGACACCGCCCGGTAGATCAGCGGATTCCGGCATCGCCAGCAGTGCGGGTACGAGTGCTCGTAAGTTTCGTGCCGGACCAGCACGGCTTCGTTGACCGCCGCAGAACCCGTGCCGTTCTTTAGGTCTCGGATGATGTGCGGGTTGGCGTCGAACACATGCTGGCCCTGGTAGTCGGGCACGGTGGCGTCGAAGCGTCCCCTGGAGTCGACCGGGGTGACGGGCACGATGCCTGCCGCATCGCCGGTTTCCTTGTCGTCTTCGCCGTAGGCGGGCGACATGTGCACGATCCCGGTGCCGTCCTCGGTCGAGACGAAGTCCGCTGCCAGTACCTGAAAACTGTTGGGCGAGTCGGCGAAATACGGAAATGGCGGTAAATAGCGCATGCCCAACAGATCCACGCCCCGGTAGGAGCCGACGATGTCCGGATCGTCGCCCAGCTCACGCGCGTAGGCGGCCAGCCGGGCCCTGGCCAACAGGTAGTGCCGCTCGCCTTGTCGCACCACGACGTACTCGACGTCGGGATTCACTGCAACGGCCTGATTGGACGGGAGGGTCCACGGCGTCGTCGTCCAGATCAGCAGGTAAGCACCCGCGTGTTCGCCGCCGGCAACCTTGAACCCCACGGTGATTGCGGGGTCCTGGCGGCTCTGGTAGACGTCGTCGTCCATGCGCAGCTCGTGGTTGGACAGCGGCGTCTCGTCGCGCCAGCAGTACGGCAGAACCCGGTAGCCCTCGTAGACCAGACCCTTGTCCCACAGCTGTTTGAACGCCCAGAGCACAGATTCCATGAACGTCGGATCGAGTGTCTTGTAGTCGTGGTCGAAGTCCACCCATCGGGCCTGGCGAGTGACGTACTCCCGCCACTCGTCCGTGTAGCGCAGTACCGACTCCCGGCATGCCTCGTTGAATTCGGCGATACCCATCGCGTCGATCTGCGACTTGTCGGTGATGCCGAGCTGCCATTCGACTTCAAGCTCGGCGGGCAGACCGTGTGTGTCCCAACCGAATCGGCGCTCTACTTTGTAGCCGCGCATCGTCCGATAGCGGGGCACGATGTCCTTGACATAGCCCGTCAGAAGATGACCGTAGTGCGGCAGCCCGTTGGCGAACGGCGGCCCGTCGTAGAACACATACTCTTCGGCGTCGGCGCGCCGCGCGACGCTCGCCCGGAATGTGTCGTCACGCGCCCAGTAGTCGAGCACGTCACGCTCGAGCCTGGGGAAGTTCGGCGAACCACCGCGCTGGTCAGCACCCAACTCGGTGCGCGGGTAAGCGGTTGCAGCCACGCGTGCGTCTCCTGTGCCTCGGCACGGGGACGACGACGCGCCGGTGCGCGAGCCGCGGTACCACCCCGCTTGCAC
This sequence comes from Mycobacterium sp., assembly GCA_036558625.1. Lineage (GTDB taxonomy): Bacteria > Actinomycetota > Actinomycetes > Mycobacteriales > Mycobacteriaceae > Mycobacterium. The sequence goes on from DATBFF010000226.1 coordinate 33,768, forward strand.
ACGCTGCTGCGTGGCCAACTCAACATGGCTGTGACGGGCCTACCCGTTCGGTTCTACTTGGCCCGTCGGAATGCGGGCCGTTCTTCCGAAGGCTCCCCGGTGATGGCCGGATCGACGCCGATGAGATCAGTCTACGAGTCCGCCAAGGCGAACATGTCCGCGAGGCCCTGCGCTTCCGCCAGCTCCTCGAGTGGCAACGCCTCCGAGGTCAACTCGATCAGCGCGAGCGGGAACTGCTCGGTGAGCTCTTCGACCGTCGCGGCGTCGAGCCGACGGGCGTCATACCACCAGTCCATCTGCAGCTCGCCCGCGCTGCGATATACCCGAAGCTCCACGGCGTGACCCCGGCTCGGCAGCGCCTGTTCGTAGGCGGCCGGCGCGGCCCCGCCGACGTAGGAGAAAAGCACGTCGGCCGGTGGCGAGGTGGGCGAGATCGCGCTGAGCGTGTGGTGGACGGCGCGCAGCACCTTCGTGGCGCTGGCTTTTCGCGATGTTGCGTAGCCCAGCGGCACTGGGCCGACGCCCAAGACGTCGACGGACAGTTCACCCGAACCGATCGTCCGCCCGATGGTGCGGGCCAGCGCGGCAATGAGCAGCTCGGCCGTGGGAATTCGAAGGTAACGCTGCGCTTCGTCGAGTTCGGCCGCCAACATGCTCGTCAGCGGCGCGGCGAGTTTGGCAAGGTCGTCTAGACGCGGCGGCCCGGCGATATCGTGGTCGATCACCCGCAGAGTTGCTCTCACGACGTTTTTGGACATGCGGCAACCGTACAACTGATGTCCCAGAAATGGGAGACATGTGCCAATACTGTGACGCCCCTGTCAATTCTGGTTAATTTGTCCAGTTTGCGGCAGGCACTGCCCAACCACGGGAGTTAGGTCTATCGTGTATGGGTGCCCCGGACAGATGAGAACGGCCGGCAATTGAAGGCGTTGCTCGACTACCTGCTCGACGGTGACGTCGAGGCGAAGGCGATCTACGACGCTCTAGGTGTCTCCAGCAGCACCTATTACCGCCGGATCAAGGAAGACAACTATCCCGACGCCGAGGAGCTGCGCCGGGTCGCGGACAGGTTCAATTTGAGCTATCCCGATCTACAAGTCCGGTTCGGCTTGATGAGCCACGAGGAGGTGCAGAGCTACCTCGACTCCGGAGTATTTGCCGTGACAACAACGCGTCAGGCCACCATTACCAGACGCCCGGCAAAATTGTCCGAATTAGCGCCGCGTCCCGACGCTCCGCCCTTATAGGTCGTACACTTTGCTGACAACACATCCGCTCGAAGGCATACCCCGATGGCTCTAGCAGTACTCATCGCGATGACGTTGGGCTGTATCTCGTGGAGCCTGTGGATCCGGCGTGTCACCTGGTCGTGTCGATGGGAAGTCGCAGCCACCCTCAACATCGCTTTGCAGGGCGCCGCGGTGCTGCTGATGTCACCGCTGGCCTCGCAGACCCTCGGCGTCGGTCTGCACGCACTGACCGGGAAGTGGAATCTCGAGGACTACATCGGTCACGACTGCTACATCGTCGCGGCGTCGGCGATCGTCTACAACGCGCTCGGCAGGCTGCAGGACGACCGCGCGATCCAGACCTCGTTCAAGCAGTACGTCGAACGTCCCGCCACATTGTGCATACCGCTGTTGCTGGCGACGTTCTCGATCGGCAACGGCGCCGCGATCTACCGCGATGACTTCTTCACGGTTCCCACCGACTTCTGGCTGAACATGTACTGGCTGCTGCTCTGCGGCACCCTGGCCTACCTGCTCGCGTACGGCGGGCGGGCGTTACTGGTCCTGCGCAAAGACCCGCGGTCCCGGCGGATCGCCAACATCTACCTGTTCGCCTGCGCAAGCGGCATCATGGCCTGCGTTGTGCGAATCACCACCGCCTTTGTCACGCCGTTCCAAAATGTTGTGGGTATCGCCCTGGTGTGGTTGTTCGCCTGCGCGTGCGGCGCCGTGTTCGCGCTGGCGGCCGCGCACTCGTGGCGCATCAAGACGAAGTGGTTCACCGGCGCGACGCACTAGCGCCGGCCTTGCCGATTCCTAGCCGGCGACCTCGCCCGGCGGTTCTGGATACGGTGCCCCGTAGCGCGGCACCACTTGGGCGCCTCGCTTACGCGCTGCTTGGGCGGCCCGATGCAGCAGGTGACCGAGCCCGGCGAAGGCCGCCTGATCGAACAGCATGGGTGTGAGCAAGCGGTTGTGCACGAACCCGAACGACATCCCGGACTCCGGATCCGCCCAGCCCAGTGAGCCACCGAGGCCGGCGTGGCCGAATCCGGGCAGCACCCCGGGCACGGGCACCGAGTGATATCCCAGATGCCAGGACAGCGGCACCAAAATGTTCAGGTCGGGACGCAGGCTGGGCCTGCCTATCAGCCGTTGCACGAGGTCGCCGGACAGATACCGCATTCCGTCAATGCGTCCGCCGTTGGCGATCGCGCCGTACATCTTGGCCAGGCCACGGGCCGTCATCACGCCATTGACGGACGGGATCTCGCTATCCAGGAATGGGATCTCGCCTTGCACAAAGGATTTCGCTCCCGGGAAATACATCGAGCCGAATCCGCCGGAGAACCAAAGCGCCGCGTACTTGGGCGCGAGGAAGTTGAACAGGTGGTTGGGCCGGGTGCTCTGGGGCATGAGTATCTGCGCGCACCGCGTGGGTGAGTCGGCGGGTGGACGGCCGAGGTGCAAACCGTCGGTGTTGAGTGGTCGTGCGACCTCGTTGCGGATCAATTCGCGCATGCCGCAGCCGGTGACGGCGCGCGCGAGTCCGGAAATCAGCCAGCCGTACGTCAGCGCATGATAGGCGGGCTGGCCGACCAGCCTCGTCGCCGGAGCGGCCGCCACCCGCTGTTCCATCAGCCGGTGGTCGAGCAGCTCGGTCTTGCTGACGCCGCTCAGATGTGACAGACCCGCTCGGTGCCGCATCAGATCGCGCACCGTGATCAGCGACTTGCCGTTGACGCCGAACTCCGGCCAGAACTCGGCCACCGGTGCGTCGTAAGCCAGCAACCCGCGGTCGACCAGCCGGTGAATAACCGTCGAAGCGGCCCCCTTGGTCGCCGAGAACACCATCGCACCGGTGTCGGCCGACCACTTCACCTCGCCGCGGCGGTCCGACCAGCCGGTCCAGACGTCGACCACCGGCCGGCCGTCGAGGTATACCGACAGCGCACCGCCACCGAAGCGACGTCCGGGGAACAGCTTTGAGAACAATCCGACCGCGCAGTTGAAGTGAGGGTCGGCGGCACCCTGGACTCCGCTGGGCAATCCGCCGTCCACGAGATGCAGATGTGCGCGTGTCATCTACCCATGATTACCCCTTAGCTGCGCGAACTAAGCCGGTTGTTATCGTTCTGTTAGCCGCTCGACGCGGTGTCGATAATGCGTTGCGCCCCTAACGCGGCCGTCAGCTCCCCCTCGCGGACCTGTCGCTCCACTTCGCCCCGAACGTCTTTCACACCAGCGTTGGACAGCACGCGATCAAGTACCGTGTCGCGAACCATCGACCACATCCAATCTACTTGTTGCTGGCTGCGTTTCGTTTCGAACTCGCCCGCCTCGTCCAGCACGTCGCGATGCCGCAGAACTGTGTCCCACAGTTCTTGCAGCCCTTGGTCGTTGAGAGCGCTCATGGTCAGCACCGGTGGCCGCCAGAGAGTGTCGCGGGGGTAGATCAGGCGGATGGCCATGGTCAATTCCTGCGCTGCGGACTTTGCCTCGGTCACGTGCTCGCCGTCGGCCTTGTTCACCACCACGATGTCGGCGAGCTCGAGTACGCCTTTCTTGATGCCTTGCAACTGATCGCCGGTTCGGGCGAGCGTGAGGAAGACGAAGCAGTCCACCATGTTCGCGACAGCCACCTCGGATTGGCCGACGCCGACCGTTTCCACCAGGATCACGTCGAATCCCGCGGCCTCCAAGAGCACGATCGTCTCGCGGGTTGCCCTGGTCACGCCGCCGAGCGTTCCCGATGTCGGCGACGGCCGTACGTAGGCGCCGGAATGGACTGCGAGCCTTGACATTCGGGTCTTGTCACCCAGGATCGAGCCCCCGGTCCGTGTTGACGACGGGTCCACCGCCAGCACGGCGACGCGTTGTCCCTGTTCGAGAAGCATCGTTCCGAGGCCCTCGATCGCCGTGGATTTGCCGACGCCCGGAACCCCGGTGATGCCCACGTGCAGCGCGTGCCCGGCATCGGGCAACAGCTCCATCAAGAGCTGCTGGGCCTGCTCCCGGTGGTCCGGGCGCGTCGACTCCACGAGCGTGATTGCACGCGACAGTTCGGTGCGGTCACCGCTTCGGATCGCCTCGGCGAGCGCATGGACGGATGGCGCCGGCCCTGCGCCTGGAGAGGTCATCAGCTGAGCGAGTAACCGAGCCGGTCGGCGAGCTTGCGAAGCAGCCCGATCGCCGCATCGGCGATCACCGTGCCGGGTGGGAAGATCGCGGTGGCGCCGGCCCGGTAGAGCTCGTCGAAGTCGTCCGGCGGAATCACGCCGCCGACCACGATCATGATGTCAGACCGGCCGACCTCGGCGAGTGCGTCGCGCAACGCCGGTACCAGTGTCAGGTGTCCGGCGGCCAACGACGACACCCCGATCACGTGGACGTCGTTGTCCGCGGCCTGACGCGCGACCTCCTCCGGGGTGGAGAACAGTGAGCCGACATCCACGTCAAAACCGATGTCCGCGAACGCGGTTGCGATCACTTTCTGGCCGCGGTCGTGGCCGTCCTGACCCATCTTGGCGACCAGGATGCGCGGCCGGCGACCGTCGGCCTCGGCGAATTTCTCGACGAGCTCGCTCGCGGACATGATGCTGGTGCCCTTTCCGACCTCGTCGCGGTAGACCCCGGAAATGGTACGGATTTCGGCTTGATGGCGTCCGTAGACTTTCTCCAGCGCGCCCGAGATCTCCCCGACCGTGGCTTTGGCCCGTGCGGCGTTGATCGACAATTCGAGCAGGTTGCCGTCGCCTTCGGACCCGCCTCGGCGGCCACGTTCGGCACCGGCCGCCCTGCTCAGCGCTTCCAGCGCCGCGTCGACCTGGGCCTGGTCCCGGTCCGCGCGCAGCTGCTCCAGCTTGGCCAGCTGCTCGGCGCGCACCCGGCTGTTCTCGACCTTGAGCACCTCGATCGCGTGGTCCTCGTCGACCTGGTACTTGTTCACGCCGATGACCGGCTGCTGACCGGAGTCGATACGGGCCTGCGTGCGCGCGGCAGCCTCCTCGATGCGCAACTTCGGGATGCCGTCGCTGATCGCCTGCGCCATGCCGCCGTGCTCGTCGACCTCACGAATGTGTGCGCGCGCTGTTTCGGCCAGTTGGTAGGTGAGCGCTTCGAGATAGTACGAGCCGCCCCAGGGATCGATCGGGCGCGTTGTGCCCGACTCCTGCGCCAGCAGCAGCTGGGTGTTGCGGGCGATGCGCGCGGAAAAGTCGGTTGGCAGCGCCAGTGCTTCGTCTAGGGCGTTGGTATGCAGCGACTGGGTATGGCCCTGCGTGGCGGCCATCGCCTCGATACAGGTGCGTGCCACGTTGTTGAACGGATCCTGAGCGGTCAGCGACCACCCCGATGTCTGTGAATGTGTGCGCAGCGACAGCGACTTCGGATTCTGGGGATCGAACTGGGCGACCAGCTCGCTCCAGAGCAGCCGGCCCGCCCGCAGCTTGGCGACTTCCATGAAGAAGTTCATGCCGATGCCCCAGAAGAACGACAGCCGGGGTGCGAACTGGTCGATGTTAAGACCGGCGGCCAGCCCCGCCTTGATGTACTCGACGCCGTCAGCAAGCGTGTAGGCGAGCTCGAGATCGGCTGTGGCACCGGCCTCTTGGATGTGGTAGCCGGAGATCGAGATCGAATTGAACTTCGGCATCTTGGCGCTTGCGTAGGCGAAGATGTCGGAGATGATGCGCATCGACGGCTTCGGCGGATAGATGTAGGTGTTGCGGACCATGAACTCTTTGAGAATGTCGTTCTGGATGGTCCCGGCCAGCTTCTCCGGCGGCACGCCCTGTTCTTCGGCCGCCACCACGTAGAGCGCGAGGATCGGCAGCACCGCGCCGTTCATCGTCATCGACACCGACACCGACGACAAGTCGATGCCGTCGAACAGTTGCCTCATGTCGAGGATGGAATCGATTGCCACTCCGGCCATTCCGACGTCACCCTGCACTCGCGGATGATCGGAGTCGTAGCCTCGGTGGGTGGCGAGGTCGAATGCGACGGACAATCCCTTCTGCCCGCCGGCGAGGTTGCGGCGGTAGAACGCATTCGACTCGGCCGCGGTGGAGAATCCGGCGTATTGCCGGATCGTCCATGGCTGGTTGACATACATCGTCGGGTACGGCCCGCGCAGGTACGGCGGCTCACCCGGAAAACTGTTCAGCGGATAACCGTCGACCACGGTGGCGGCGCGGTCTGCGGCGGTGTAAACGGGCTTGACCACAATGCCTTCGGGCGTATGCCAGTTCAATTGCTCGGCGGTGTAGCCGTGCGCGGAGGCGGCAGCGGCCGCGTGTGCGGTGACGTCGGCAGCCGACGGCGGGGTGGCCACCTCGTCGCCGTGCAACGGAATGTCGGCAAAGCTGCCGACGACGGAGACGTCCGGTGCGCTCATGTCACGCCCCCAATCGGGTCAGCAGATTCGACAGCGTGTGCACGGCATCGATCGTGGCGGTCAGGTAGCCGTCCGGCTGATGCGCCTCGTTTAGATCGGCGACCGCCTTCTGTGGGCCGGCCAGGTACATCCGCTCGATGCCCGCCGAATGTGCTGCCTCGACGACGCCGGCGACCTCGGTCGTGTAACGCGCGTCGGTGCCGCAGATGATTGCGGTGTCCGATGCTGGAGCCAGCTGCGAAATCGCTGCGGCCAACGAGGACGCGTCGACCGGTCCTGGGTTGACGGCCTCGATCCCGCCGGACGCCAACAGGTTTGTCGCGTACGTCGCGCGGACGTTGTGCTCGGCCAGCGGGCCCAGCGGCAACAGCAGCACTCGCGGCCGGCCGCCGGTGCGCTCGAGGTAGCTGTCCGAGCGATCACGCAACGCTTCGAAGTCGGCGGCGTACCTATGCACGTCGGAGAGATCCCCCGTTTCCGCAAGCGGCTCATCGCCGTCAAGGTTCGGGTATTCGTTGACGCCGGTTATCTTGGTGCGCCGATGGTCGACGTCCTTGGTCCGTTCGATCCTCACCTGTGCGATCTGCTCGACGATGAAGTCGCGTGCATCGGCGAAACCGCCACGGGACTCGATCGCCTGGAAATGCCGCCACGCCTGCTGCGCAAGCGTTTCGGTGAGATCCTCGACGTACCACGAGCCGCCGGCCGGATCGAGAACCCGGCCGACGTTCGACTCCTCGAGTAGCAGCAGCTGGGTGTCGCGTGCAATGCGACGCGAGAACCCAGAGCTCACGCCGGGGAACCCACCGGGGATCGCGACGTCGAACGGTTGCACCAAGACCGTGTCGGCACCACCCACACCTGCCGCGAATGCGGCGACTGTGGTGCGCAGCATGTTCACCCACGGATCGCGCCGAGTCATCATCGGCAGCGACGTGACCGCGTGCATGGTCGCCGCTCCACCGCCGGGTACGCCGCCGACTTCGGCCACCCGGGCCCAAAGTCGGCGTGCTGCACGAAACTTCGCGAGAGTCATGAACTGGTCGTCGTCTGCAGCGAAGCGGAAGCTGATCTGCTGCAACGCATGAGACACCGCCAGCGAGGGCAGCAGCCGCAGGTAAGCCACCCCCGCTGCGACGCTGGCCGCCAGCTCCCATGAGGCGTTGGCACCGTGGTTGTGAAATGCCGGCCCGTCCACGGTGATTGCGCGCACGCCGCCGCGGTAGCCTGCCGCCCGTTCGGCGACGGCGACAACATCGTCGAGGCTTGGTGCGGGACGGTCGCTCAGTGCCGCGGTCAACGGGTCCGCGCCCAAATCGACCGACAGCATCGCCTGCTTTTCCTCGTCAACGCGGTCCACCAACCTCAGCACCACCTCGGCGGCCGCAGCGAAGTCGGCGCCGGCGTCGAGCACGATCGGCACCAGTTCGAGAAAGACACCATCGGTGAGGCGATCGAGATCTGCTGGCGCCACTCCGTTTTCGCCAACCCGCAGCACCAGCGCGCTGACTCCTTCGGTCAGGGCGAGCAGAATGGTGCCGTTGACGTCGTCGCGAGCCGCGCTTGTCGGGAACGACTCGGCAACCTTCCAGCCGGTGTTCACGTCGCGCAGCCCGTCGCCGCCACGGACGAACGGCCACCGCCCCGGCAACGGCTCCTCGGGACGCCCATCCAACGCCGTGTACAGCGGTCGGATCGGGAAGCCTTCGTAGGTCGGTGTGTCGAGGAGGAGTTCGGGTTCGCTGCCCAGTTCCGCAGGGTCGCGCCGCGTGGTCTTGGCTAGGACGGTGGCCACCGCCGATCGCCATTGGCGAAGCGCTCGATCTAGGTCGGCTGGGGCGTCGGTGGACACGCCACCAGGCTAAACGACCGACATCGGCCCAACGCCGTAGGGTTTACAGATGTGCGGGCGGGAAGAATGCGCGCCGACCTGCGCAGGCTGTGGTTTGCGCTCGTCGCCACCGAGCGTCAGGTGTCGCGCCGGCGCATGATCGCGACCGTGAGCGCGCTTGTGATCTTGGTCGCACTCGCGGTGTTCGTGCCGATGCCCAACGCCGTTCAGCTTCGGGACTGGGCGACGTCGGTCGGACCGTGGTTTCCGGTGACGTTTCTCGCCGCTCACGTGGTCGTGACGGTGTTCCCGTTTCCCCGCACCGCGTTCACGTTGGCGGCCGGTCTGCTGTTCGGCCCCGCGCTCGGTGTGACGCTTGCGCTGTTGGCCAGCACACTGAGCGCGGTGATCGCGCTATGGCTGGTACGGGTGGTCGGTTGGCAACTCAATCGACTGGTCAAGCATCCGGGCGTCGACGCGGTCGACGCGCGACTTCGCCGGCGTGGATGGCCGGTCGTCTTTTCCCTGCGGCTGATCCCGGCCGCGCCGTTCTCAGTCATCAACTATCTGGCGGGCGCGTCGGCGGTGCGGGCACTGCCGTACACGTTCGCGACGTTCGTCGGGCTGATCCCGGGAACACTGGCGGTGGTGCTGTTGGGGGACGCATTCACCGGGCACGTCTCGCCGGCGTTGGTCCTGGTTTCACTCACCACGGCGTGCGTGGGACTTGTCCTCCTGCTGTACGAGATCCGCAATCAGCGTCGATCTCACCGTGCGGACCCCGTCACACAAGAGCCCGACGTACGCCGGCCGATCTCCAACTAGGCTGTGCGGTACGAATTTCGCTGAATCGGCAGCCTCCGCATACATGTCGAGTCATCGCACGCCGTTTGGCGAAGCGTGTGGCATATCCGACCACACGGCAGACGGCTCGACGCATAATCATCCGACACCGTCCTACTGCGGGGAGATGAGACGCGATGGCCCACTATCGATCGAACGTGCGAGACCTGGAGTTCAACCTGTTCGAGGTTCTCGGCCTTGGCACTGTGCTCGATTCGGGCGCTTACGGTGAGCTGGACACGGCGACGGTGCGTGAGATTCTCGTCGAGGTGGCGCGGCTGTCCGAGGGGCCGATCGCAGACTCGTTCGTCGACGGCGACCGCAACCCGCCCCGGTTCGTCGCGGGCGAGCACACAATCACGGTGCCGGACTCGGTGCGGCGGGCGGTGGCCGCGTTCAAGAATGCCGGCTGGTGGCGGATCGGGATGTCCGAAGAGATCGGCGGGGTGCCGGCACCGGCCCCCGTGACCTGGGCGGTCAACGAGATGATGGCGTGCGCGAACCCGGCCACGCAGTGGTACAGCACTCCTGTGATGTCGCAAGTACTCGCGCTCGTCGGCTCCGAACAGCAGAAGCGTTGGGCGCGAATCGGTTTGGAGCGGGGCTGGACGGGCACGATGGCGCTGACCGAGCCCGACGCGGGCTCCGATGTCGGCGCGGGGCGGACCAAGGCGATCCCGCAACCAGACGGCACCTGGCATATCGAGGGGGTCAAGCGGTTCATCTCCGGCGGTGACGTGGGAGACACCGCAGAGAACATGTTCCACATCGTGCTGGCGCGTCCGGAGGGCGCCGGCCCCGGCACCAAGGGTCTGAGCCTGTTCTACGTTCCGAAATACTTGTTCGACCCGCAGACGCTGGACCTGCGGGAGCGCAACGGGGTGTTTGCGACGGCCCTGGAAGAAAAGATGGGCTTGAAGGCGTCGCCGACGTGCGAATTGACTTTCGGTGCGACCGACATCCCCGCCGTTGGGTATCTGGTCGGTGACGTGCACGACGGTATCGCCCAGATGTTCAAGGCCATCGAGTACGCGCGCATGATGGTCGGCATCAAGTCCAGCGGGACGCTCTCGACGGCATATCTGCACGCGCTCGACTATGCGCAGCAGCGCGTGCAGGGCGCCGACCTGACCCGTCTCGCCGACAAGAATGCGCCCCGGGTGCCGATCATCCGCCATCCGGACGTGCGGCGAAGCCTCATGCTGCAGAAGGCGTACGCGGAAGGATTGCGCGCGCTGTACATGTACGCCGCCGCGCATTCCTATGACTTCGGTGTTGCCCTGATGCCGGGGGTGGACGCCGGCCTGGCGGCGCGTGTGAAGGATCTGCTTCTGCCCGTCGTCAAGGGCGTCGGATCCGAGAAGTCATACCAGTGGCTCAACGAAAGCCTGCAAACCCTCGGCGGATCCGGGTATTTGAAGGACTATCCGATCGAGCAATACATCCGCGACACCAGAGTCGACTCGCTCTACGAAGGCACCACCGCGATCCAGTCGCTGGACTTTCTGTTCCGCAAGGTCGCGCGCGACCAGGGTGTTGCCTTCGCGCACATCGCCGCGGAGATCGCAGCGTTCATCGACAACGCCTCCGGCGACCGGCTCAAGGCAGAGCGCGCACTCCTTCAAGCGGCACTGTCGGACGTGCAGGCGATGACCGCAACCCTGACGACATATCTGCTCGCCGCGGAGCGCGACCCGGAGCAGCTGTACAAAATCGGACTCGTCTCCGTGGCTTTCCTGCACGCCGTCGGCGACGTGCTGATTGCATGGCGACTGCTCGTACAGGCCGAAATCGCCGTTGCTGCACTCGATTCCGGCACCGACGATTCTTTTTACCGCGGCAAGCTCGCGGCCGCTTCGTTCTTCGCCAAGACGATCCTGCCCACCGTCTCGGCGACTCGCGCCGTCGTCGAGAACGTCGAGACCGACCTGATGCACGTTGCCGACGACGCCTTCTGACGTCACCCCGGCGGCCGCACGTGCTAAACACATGTTTACAATAGTAAACGTGAGTTCACCCCTGCCCGACGATCGCACCGCGCGCGCCAGGATTCGCGACGAGGCACTGGCGCTGTTCGCCGATCGCGGTTCCGACGCCGTGACGATGCGCGACATCGCCGCGGCGGCGGGCGTCTCGCCGGCGCTGCTCATCCGCCACTACGGCTCCAAGGACGGCTTGATCGAGGCCGTCGACAACCACGTCGTCGCTGTCTTCGAAACCCTGCTCACCGACATGACCGCGCAGACCGCAGCCGTCGGACTGAACGCTTCGGCGGTGCCGAGCATGCTCGATGGGTTCGCCACTCACCTGCCGCCGGATTCGGCCATCCCCGCGTATCTGGGCCGGCTGCTGATCGCCGGGGGCTCGGTGGGCGCGGCGCTGTTCGCGCGGCTGTACCGGATCAGCAGGACAGCGCTCGACGCGATGGTGGCGGCCGGCCTGGCCAGCCCCGGCGACGCCGACGTGCGCGCGGCCTGGTTATTGGTCAACGACCTCGCCGTGTTGACGCTGCGCGCCCGCGTCAGCGAGGTGCTCGGTGTCGACCCGCTCTCAAATACCGGGATAAAGCGCTGGGCGAGCGAGGTTTTCGCGATCTACCGAGACGGGCTCAAGTCAAGCTGACGGGAGGCACATCATGTCCATGACAGACATCGGCGCGCGGATTCTGCGCAATCGCCGCCTCATGCGGGCACCGATCTGGATTTACAAGGCCCGCCTGGGCGCCCTGCTGGGGCCGCGGCTGTTGATGCTCGAACACGTCGGCCGCAAGTCGGGTGCGCGCCGCTACGTCGCACTGGAGGTCGTCGACCATCCGGGCCCCGACACGTACGTCGTCGTCTCGGGCTTTGGTAGGTCGGCGCAATGGTTCCGCAACATTTCAGCCAATCCACGCGTGCGCGTGTACGTCGGAAGCAAAGCGCCTCGCGCGGCGACCGCCCGCGTGATGGATCAGAACGCCGCGGATCGCACAATGGCCACCTACCGTGCCAAGTACCCCCGGCAGTGGGAACAGTTCAAGCCGATCCTCGAGGAAATCAGCGGAGGGCCGATCGGCGACACCGATTTCCCGCTTCCCGTCGTCGCACTGCGGCTGGACCCACGTTCATGAGGGACCCTTTGCCGTCAACACCGCGTACGTCACCAGAAGCGAGGCCGCAGGGATGGTGCTGACAATGCGATCGCGCACCCGGATGTGAGCACCCACCGCGAGCACGAAATACAGCGTCAGCATTGCCGTCGTCAGCCGGGCCAGCCCCGGGAGCCGTCCCGCAGACAAGAGTCCGACAACGGATGCCGCCTTGACCACGGTCATGACCCAATGGGCCTTGGCCGGAACCTGAAGAGTCTCAAGCGATCTCGCAATGTATGGCAACGGCATGGCACACGCCACCGCGTCGCCGGCCTGAAAAGCCGCCAGCCCCAGATAGGCCTTCTGCGGTGCGCTCATTGGCCTGTCGTCAACGACGGTGGGGTGATGACCCCTTCGACCGGTTTGCGCGCGTCGGCCTCGGCCTTGGCGACGGCCTGCTGGATCGCCGGGTCGGTCTCGGTGGTGAACCAGTCAGCAACCTCGTCGGAGTCGTCGTCGGGCGCGGCGTGCTTCGCGTCGTCGTCCGGCGACGGCTGATACCGGAACACTCCGTCCTCCCCCGGCGCGCCGAGCAGCTTCGTGAAGCCCTGCAACGCCGCCCCGAAGTCGCTGGGCACCAGCCACACCTTGTTCGCCTCCCCCTTGGCCATCTGCGGCAACGTCTGCAGGTACTGATAGGCCAGCAACTCAGGAGTGGGACGGCCGGCCTTGATTGCGGCGAACGTCTTCTCGATCGCCTTAGCCTGCCCCTGCGCCTGTAGGTAGGCGGCCGCCCGCTCGCCCTGCGCGCGCAGCATGCGGGACTGCCGGTCGGCTTCGGCCGCGAGGATCGCAGCCTGCTTGGCGCCCTCAGCGGCCAGGATCTGCGCCTGCTTCTGCCCTTCGGCCTGCTTGATCGACGCCTCCCGGTTGCCCTCGGCGGTCAGGATCATCGCCCGCTTCTCGCGGTCGGCGCGCATCTGCTTTTCCATCGAGTCCTGAATCGATGGTGGTGGATCGATGCTGCGCAGCTCCACGCGCGCCACCCGCAGCCCCCACTGGCCGGTGGCCTCGTCGAGCACACCGCGCAGCTGCCCATTGATCTGGTCACGCGAGGTCAGCGTCTGCTCGAGCGTCATACCGCCGACTACGTTGCGCAGCGTGGTGGTGGTCAGCTGCTCGACACCGACGATGTAGTTGCTGATCTGGTAGACCGCGGCCTGCGGATTCGTCACCTGGAAGTAGACGACGGTGTCGATGTTGACGGTCAGGTTGTCCTCGGTGATCACCGGCTGCGGCGGGAACGACACCACCCGCTCGCGCAGGTCCACTCGCGCCCTGATCCGGTCGATGAACGGCAGCAGCAGTGTCAGCTGACCCGAGACGGTCTTGCTGTAGCGGCCCAGCCGTTCGATCACGGCGGCCTCTGCCTGCGGGATCAGCGCGACCGACTTCGCGACGATGATGATCGCCAGCACCACGAGCACGCCCAGCAAGATCAGGGCGCCGATGGCACCACCTTCCATGACGGTTCCTTCCCTAGATGACCTTCGCGACGATTGCTGTCGCCCCGTCGATGTGCACGACGGTCACGTGGTCGCCGGGTTCGTATACGTCGTTCTCGTTCAGCGGGCGTGCGGTCCACACCTGGCCGTCGAGCTTGACCTGGCCCGCATGGCGCGCGACCCGGTCCAGTACCAGGGCACTCTTACCCTCCAGCGCCTTCATCGGCTCCGGTAGGCCCTTGCCGGCCGTCATGTGTCTACGCAGCGCGGGACGGACCCCGGCGAGCAGCAGGATCGACACCACCAGGAACACCACGCCGTGGATCCAGACTGCGTCGAAGATCAGGCTCGAACCCGCCGCGGCCAGCGCGCCTCCGCCCAGCATCAACAGGAACAGGTCACCGGTGAGCACCTCGGCACCAGCTAACGCCAGTGCGACGATCAGCCAGATGAGCGCGGCCACGACGCCAGCCTAGCTTGATTCGGCCCGGCGCTACGGCAGATGGTCGCTCGGACAAGCCTCACTCCGCCGCGAACTATTACACTCAGCGATCATGTGGTGCCCGAGCGCTTCGCTGTCGGTGTGGGCCAACGCCTGGCTCGCGGGCAGTGCTGCGCCCGACGACGTGCTCGACGCGTTATCACTGTGGGCACCACAGCATTTCGTCACCGCATATGATTCCGTGGCCGCCGGGCACACCGGCTTGCCGTGGCCAGAACTGGACGATGCCAGCGCCGTTACTTTGTTGCGCACATTGAGAACCGCCGCCGGACACCGCAGCGCCGAGCCCGCCGTTCACATCACCCTTCCCGTTCCCGGCGACGTGCGCGGCTTGCCCGCTGGAACCGGGTTCGCACGCGATGCACTGGCCGCCGGGGAGGCGCTGGTGGTCGCAGGTGATCGTGGTTCGGCGATTGGTTTGGTACCCGAATTCGACTATGCCGACGACGAATCGAACCTTGACGACGAAGTCCGGGCGTTGGTGTGGACGGTCTACTCCCTACCCGCTGCGCCGCCCACAGCTCACGTCGGGCTCGGCGAAGCCGAATATGCGTTGCGCTCCGCTGTGCGCTCGGCGGCGGAAGCTCTGACCGCGATCCGGCCGGGAGTCAACGTCTCGGATCCGCGCAGCCGCGTCGAGCAGGTGCTGGAATCCGCGCATCAGCACCGCGTCCCCGACGGTGCGCCCCCGCGAGCGGTGCGAGTCCTCGAGAACGCAGCACACATCGATGCGATCATTGCGGTGAGTTCGGAGTTCGCGAGTGCAGAGTTGCGCCCGCTCGCGGCGGTGGTCCGCTCGGCGCGGATGGCCGCGGTAACCGCGATCCTGCACTCTGCCTGGCGCTAACAGGCAGGTGTGCACGGCACACCATTGACCGAAAAGCCATACAACGGCACCGGATTCGCGGCAGGTGTCCGCAAAGGCTCACGGCCGTAGCGTAATTCGTCCACCAAACTGACAGCCAGTCGCGCGAATCGCGGGTCCGCATTGGGCGTGGCCGCCCGCGCGAATGCCATGCCCGCGGCCTCGGCCTGCTGGCGCAGCTCGTGGTCGAGGTCCCATACGACCTCAATATGATCTGAGACGAAACCGATTGGGCAGACGATCACCGCCGCAGTACCGGCGGCGGCCAGCGCCGTCAGGTGGTCGGCGACGTCGGGCTCCAACCAGGGAATCTGCACCGGCCCCGAGCGAGACTGCCAGACCTGGTCATAGTCGGTGTAGCCGGCGGCGGCCGCCACCATTGCCGCGGCGTACCCCACTTGCCGCAAATATAGATCTGGACCGCAGTTGTCGGACGCCGCAACGGGAATCGCGTGTGCCGTGAATATCAGCCGGGCGCCGGCGGGCATCGTCGCGGCCGCGGCGGCGATCGCGTCGGCGAACATCTCGACCAGAAGCGGATGGTCGAAATAGTGGCGTAGCTTTACCAGCTCCGGCGCGTCATCACCCACCGCGCGCCGCGCCCGCGCAATGTCCTCGAGATACTGCCTGCAGCTGGAGTATCCGCCCCACGCCGACGTCGTGAATACCGCCGCGCGCCTGATTCCGTCGTCGCGCATCTCGGCGACAGCGTCCTCGACGTACGGCTCCCAGTTACGGTTCCCGAAGTACACCGGCAGGTCCAGTTGCATGCGGATCTGCTCGATCAGCGCGCGGTTGATCCCGTTGATCGGTGAGACACCCCCGAAATGCAGGTAGTGCTGCGCGACGTCGTCGAGGCGCTCCGGCGGCACACCCCGGCCGCGGGTGACGTTCTCGAGGAACGGCCGTACCTGCTCAGGTCCCTCCGGCCCGCCGAACGACAGCAGCAGCAGGGCGTCAACTGTGCTGTCTGCTGTGCTGTCTGCTCTTCGCGCAAGCGGCTCATCGCCCATCAGAGCAACTGCGTACTCGCGCCACCATCGGCATAGATCACGGTTCCGGTGGTGGCGGGCAGCCAATCAGACAGCAACGCGCACACCGTCTTCGCCACCGGCGTGGGGTCTTTCATGTTCCACCCGACTGGGGCGCGCTGGTCCCAGCCCTCCTCCAGCAGCTGCATCTGACCGCTGGCCTCGTCTCCGAGCGCGCCCCCGACGATCGCGCTCATCGCCAATGTCCGAATCGGGCCCGCCGCAACGAGGTTCGACCGCACGCCGTACTTGCCGGCTTCGCGCGCGACGAACCGGTTCACCGATTCCAGTGCGCTCTTGGCCACCGTCATCCAGTTGTAGGCCGGCATGGCGCGCGTCGGGTCGAAGTCCATGCCGACGATGCCGCCGCCGCTGTTCATGATCGGCAGCACCGCCTTGGCGAGCGACGCATATGAGTACGCCGAGATGTGGATGCCCTTGGCGACGTCGTCGAAAGGCGCGTCGAAGAACGGGTTCACCCCCATTCCGGTCTGCGGCATGTAACCGATCGAATGCACGACGCCGTCAAGCTTGTTGCCGTCGCCGATCACCTCGGTGATGCGGTCCGCCAGCGACGCCAGATGGTCGTCGTTTTGCACGTCGAGCTCGAGCAGCGGCGCTTTGGCAGGCAACCGGTCGACGATGCGCTGGATCAACCGCATCCGGTCGAAGCCGGTCAACACCAGCTCCGCGCCCGCCTCCTGCGCGACCCGCGCAATGTGGAACGCGATCGACGAGTCGGTGATGATCCCGGTGACAAGGATCCGTTTGCCTTCAAGCAGCTTCCCCATACCCCGTCCTCTTCTAGTGGCCCATGCCCATGCCGCCGTCGACCGGGATCACCGCGCCAGAGATGTAGCTGGCGTCCTCGGAGGCCAGGAAGCTGACGACGCCGGCGACCTCCTCGGCGGTGCCGACCCGCTTCGCCGGGATGAAATCCAGCGCGCCCTGCTGAATCCTCTCGTCCAACGCTCGGGTCATCTCGGTGTCGATGTAGCCGGGGGCCACGACATTCGCGGTGACATTGGCCTTCGACAGCTCCCGCGCGATCGAGCGAGCCATACCGATCAGACCGGCCTTCGACGCCGCATAGTTCGCCTGGTTGCCGATGCCCCAGCTGCCGGACACCGAACCCATGAAGATCATCCGGCCGAACCGCTTGCGCTGCATGCTGCGCGATGCCCGCTGCGCTACCCGGAACGCGCCGGTGAGGTTCGCGTCGATGACCTTTTCGAACTTCTCGACAGTCATCCTTATCAGGAACGCATCCGCGGCAACGCCCGCGTTCGCGACGAGTACCTCGACAGGACCCTGCTGTTCCTCGACCGCTTTGAAGGCGCGGTCGACGGCTTCGGTGTCCGTGACGTCGCACTCGACGGCGAACAGATCCTCATCCGGCACCCCGGAGCCGCGATGGGTCACGGCGACCTTGTGCCCATCGGCGGCCAACCGTCGTGCGACGGCCAGGCCGATCCCGCGGTTTGCGCCCGTCACCAGCACCGAGCGTGATACGAACCGGGGCCGGCCGAGGTCCGGGGCGCCCGCGGTATCAGCTACAGCACTGTCCGTCATGCCCGCAAACTTAACGTGTCACCGGTGCGAGACCGAAATCGCCGGAACGGTAGTCCGCGCGGAAAAGTGCGAGTGCGCACCACGCGGATTACCGTTCCGGCGCGGAGCGTGGGCTAGTTGGGCAGGCGCCTGTTGATCAGCACCGCGGCCAGCGCAGCGCACGCCAATATCAGCGCGCCGAGCCGCAACCACCCAGTGCTCGCGTCGCCACGGATGGTCTCGTAGCCGATCTGTTGCTGCAGGGTCGCGTACACCCTGCGCAACTCCGACAGATTCGAGGCGGAAAACGATTCGCCGCCGGACAACTCCGCCACTGTCTTCATCGTCTCGTCGTCGACGGGCACGGGCTGGCGCTGGTCGTTGATTTCGACGTAGCCGTTCGGGGTGCCGAACGAAATCGTCGAGATCGGCACACCTTGCTCCTTGGCGGTGCGCGCAGCCGTGTAGGCCCCCTTGGGGGCGTCGGGGTTGGTCGGCACCGTTTCTTTGCCGTCGGAGAACAACACGATCCGCGCCGGTGGCGGACTGTCGCCGCCGCCGATCACTGCGCCCACGGTCGCGATCGCCTGCAACGCGGTGAAAATCCCCTCACCCGTGGCGGTGCGGTCCGCCAGCTGCAGTTTGTCGATCGCGGCTTTGGTGGTCTCGCGGTTGGCCGTCGGCGAGACCAGCACCGTCGCGGTGCCGGCATAGGAGATCAACCCGAGGTTGATGCCGGGCGTCAGCTCCTCGGCGAACTGCTTGGCAGCCTCCTGCGCAGCCGCCAACCGGCTCGGCGCCACGTCGGTGGCTCGCATCGACTGCGACACGTCGATGACGAGCATCACCACGGCGCGGTTACGCGGGATCCGCACGTCATGGGTTGGTCCGGCCATCGCGATCGTCAGCAGCACAAGCGAAGCCACCAACAGGATGGCAGGTAAGTGCCGCCACTGGTTAGGCCGTTGCGGCGCAACGCTTTCCAGCAACTCCATATTGGCGAAGCGCAACACCCGCCGCTTACGCGCCAGCTGCGCGATGATGTACAGCACAACCAGCGCCACCACGACGAGCAGGAACACGAACCACCAGGCGTGCGCGAAGCCTGTCAGCGTCATCGGGCCCAGGAGCGGAACGTTCATCGGTATCCGACCCGTGTCATTACACGAATGTGCGTAAGCCTTGTCATTTTCAGTGGTGTCATTTCAATCAGGTCGTTTGGGCGGCTCGGGCTATCTCTTCTTCGCGCGAGCGCTCATCGGGCGCGCCCCGCCAACGCGCCCCTGCGCCGGTTGCTGACGAACCGCACCACGTCCGCGATCCAGTCGCGATCCGTGCGCAGGGACAGCAGTGGCGCGTCGCACCGGCGCAGGGTCCGCGCCACCTCGGCACGATGCGCCGCCGCGGCCTTCTCGAAGTCGTCGCGCAGCTTCTCGTCGATGGTGAACTCCTTGGTGACACCGGATTCGGCGTCTTGCAAGATCACGTCGCCGATGTCGGGCAGCTCGACGTCGCGCGGGTCCAGGATCTCGATGCCCAGCACCTCGTGTCGGCCCGCGATCGCGCGCAGCGGACGCATCCAGTTGATCGGGCCGAGGAAGTCGCTGATGATGACGGCCATCCCGCGCCGACGTTCCGGGCGGCGCAATCCGTCGATCGCGGTGGCGAGGTCACCGCGCACACCCACCGGTGCTTTCGGTGACGTCGCGATCGCGCGCAATAGCGTGTGCTCGTGCATCCGTCCGGATAGCGCCGGCACCCGAATGACGTCCTGCCCGTTGGCAATCAGCGCACCCAGCCGGTTGCCGCCACCGCTGTTGAGAAATGCGATCGCCGCGGCGGCGGCCACAGCGAGGTCGCGTTTCTCGCAGCCGGTGGTCCCGAAGTCGAGACTGGCTGACATGTCGACGACCAGCCAGGTCTCCAGCTCGCGGTCCGCGATCATCTCTCGCACATGTGGGGCGGTGGTGCGTGCCGTCACGGCCCAGTCCATGCGGCGGACGTCGTCGCCCGGCTGGTAGAGCCGCGACTCGCCGGGCTCCGAACCGGGCCCGGGCAGCAGCCCGAGGTGGTCGCCGTGCAACACCCCGTCGAGCTTTCGCCTGACCGTCAGCTCCAGCTTGCGCAGCGCCGCCGACAGCTCCGGATCCCGGATCTCCCCGCGCTGCAGCGACGGTAGGTCGACGGTCCGACCGGTGGGCCGGCTCACCGACCGCTAGCCGCCGCCGCGGCGGCCGGCACCACCGGATGCACCGAATGTCCCTGCTGCGGAACAGCATTCACTTGTGGCAGCGCCACTGTCTGCAGGATTCGGGTGATCACGGTCTCGGGTGAGATCTCGTCGGCCATCGCGTCGTAGGTCAACACCAGCCGGTGGCGCAGCACGTCGGGGATGATCTCGATGACGTCCTGCGGCACCACGTAGTCGCGGCCGCGGACCAGTGCCAGCGCCCGCGCACCGGCGATCACGCCCAGCGACGCGCGCGGTGACGCCCCGTAGGCGATCCACGCCCGTGCATCCGGCATGCCGAACTGGTCTGGACGGCGGGTGGCTGTGACGACCCGCACCACATAGTCGACCAGTGCGTGGTGGACGAAGGTGTTGGCGGCAACGTCTTGCAGCCGCAGCAGATCACCGGGCGCGAGGATCTGCTTGGGTTGCGGCGGCGTGACACCCATCCGGTAGATGATTTCCCTCTCCTCCTCAGGAGAGGGGTAGTCGATGTTGATCTTGAACAAGAAGCGGTCTCGCTGTGCCTCCGGCAGCGCGTACACGCCCTCCTGCTCGATCGGGTTCTGCGTCGCCATGACGAGGAACGGCTTGGGCATCGGGAACGTCTTGCCGGCGACCGACACGTGCCGTTCGGCCATCACCTCGAGCAGCGCAGACTGCACCTTGGCGGGGGCACGGTTGATCTCGTCGGCGAGGATGAAGTTGGCCACCACCGGGCCGAGTTCGATGTCGAACTCCTCCTTGCCCTGCCGGTAGATCCGCGTACCCACGATGTCGGTGGGCACGAGGTCCGGTGTGAACTGGATGCGCGCGAACGTGCCGCCGACCACGCGAGCGAATGTCTCGACGGCCAGCGTCTTGGCGACGCCGGGCACGCCCTCCAGCAGCACGTGCCCCTTGGCCAGCAACCCGACCAGCATCCGCTCGACGAGCTGGTCCTGGCCGACGATGATCCGCTTGACCTCGTAGACGGCCCGCTCGAGGGTATGGACCTCCGACGCGAGCCCACCGTTGCGCTCAGGCGGCGAGCCACCGGCGTGGGCGCCCTGCGTGCCCGAGAAGCCGGGCGACCCACCTGGCCCCGAAAAATTTCCGGCGCCCTGCGGCGGCCCACCTGCTGACGTCATCGAGGATCCTTCCCGCTCTCACGTGGACAATTGCCGATGTCGCGGCCCAGCCGCGACGGTGTCCGCCGTCAACTATTCCAGGCGTCCGCACTTCCGTCGACGTAGGCATTGCTGGCAAGGCCCTGAAAACACGGGCGAGCCGAACCTAGCTTTCGATAATGCGGGTCACATACGGCGTCATGCCCGAGGTGCGCACCGGACTGACGGTGACCTTGCCGGCCAGCGAAGACGCCTCCAGCATCTGGCCGTTGCCCAGATACATCGTGACGTGCTGGCCGCCTCCGGGCCCATAGAAGATCAGGTCTCCCCGCTTGGCCTGCGAGGGCGGAATATGCCGACCCGCGTTGTACTGGTCACCGGAGAAGCGCGGTAGCAGCACCCCGACCCCGGCAAACGCGTAGCGCATCAACCCCGAGCAGTCGAAACCGACGGTGCCCGACCCGTCACCGACCCCGGTGCTGGGGCCATTGAGGCTGCCGCCGCCCCACGAGTACGGCACGCCCATCTGCGAGCCGCCCCGGCGGATGACGTATTCGATCGCCTGCGGCCCACGTACTCGCGATCCAGGGGCGGCCGATCCGGCACCGGCATCGGCATTAGGCAACAGGCCGATGCTGCTGAGGAACTGGCGGCCCATATTCATGGTGGTTTGGGTGGCCTGCGCGGTCGCTTGCAGCGATGCGTTCGCAATTGCCACGGGATCGCCCGGTGCGCCGGCGCTGATCATCTTCGGCAGCGTCGGGTCCCACGGCCCGCTGTCAGCTTCGGCCGCGGCAGGCGAGATCAACGCGATCAACAACGGAGCCAAGAGCAGGCTGACGACCTCGAGCAGTTTCCTCAAACGCAAAAGCGCTTCCCCTCGTCAGTATTCGATGTAGCGCACGACGTACGGAGTCATGCCGCTGGTGCGCACCGGAGAGACCTTGACAGGCACACCGCTCTGCTGGGCCTCGAGCATCTGGCCATTACCGAGGTAGATGGTCACGTGCTGGCTGCCGCCGGGGCCGTAGAAGATGACGTCACCGCGGCGCATCTGGGCGGACGGGATCTTGCGGCCCATGTCGTACTGCGCGCCGGAGTAGTGCGGCAGCTTGATTCCGACGCCTGCGAACGAGTACAGGACCAGACCGGAGCAGTCGAATCCGACAGTGGAGTCGCCTTGGCCGACGCTGGGCCCCGCTGCGGTCCCGCCGCCCCATGAGTACGGCACACCGATCTGCGACATGCCGCGGCGGATCACGTACTCAGAGGCCTGCCGGCCGTACACCCGCGGGATGGCGCCGTTCGTGAACGTCGGGGGTGCGTCGGGCTTGGCCAGGCCGATCTTGACCAAAAACTGGTGGCCGAGATTCGCGGTGACCTGCGACGACGTTGCCGCGATACCCAAAACGGCATTGATGATCGCGATCGGGTCGCCGCTGACGAACGCGCTGGGGATCGCCGGCAGAATCGGATCCCACAGGCTGCCGTCCCAATTCTTGGTGTCCTGCGGCGCCGACGCACTCGCGCCGGGCCTGTTCCAGCGGTCGGGCCGCGCCGGCGCGGGCGCCGGTGCCTGCACCTGAGCCGCCGACGTCGACCATGTCTTCTGCTGTTCGCCAGAAAGGCTCGCCTGCTTGGCGCGGGCGGCGTCAAGCTCAGCTCGCGCGGCATCACGCTGCGCGGCCAACCGATCGATCTCGCCTTTCTGCTCGGCGAACTGATGCTGCGCGTCGGTGAGCGCTGCGACAGCCTCGTCCTGGCTGTGCTGCGCGTCGGCCGCGGCCTGGTCGGCCTTCCTCTGTGCCGCGCGTGCCGCCGACTCCTTGTTGACCTGTTCGGTCCGGGCACGTTTCAAGTCAGCGAGCGTCCGCTGGGCGCTGATCGCCAGTGTCTCCCCCGCACTCGCGGTCGCGATGAGGTCGTCTGGGGTGGTTGCGGAGAGATACGAACTCGACGGCCCGTTCATGTACGCCGCCGCAGCGTAGGTGTCGAACCTTCGCTGCGCCGCCGCAATCGCAGCGTTGGCGTCCTCGACCCCGCGATGGCTGGCGTCCACTTCTGCCTTGGCCGCAGCGGCCCGATCACGCGCGTTCTGGACGTCGAGGATCGCTTTGTTGACCGCCTGCTCGCGGGTTTGCACCGAGGCGCCGATCTCCTCGAGCTTCTGGTTGGCGTTGGCGACGTTGGCGATCAGCGTTGCCATGTCGTCAGGACCCGCCGGCACCGGTTGCGCGGCGGCCAGCCCCGGTGTTGTCAGCACCAAAGACAGAGCCACTGCGGCCGCGCATACCGAATGAGAGGTGCGTGTCATTCGACTCCCGTCGGGGTTGGCCGCATCCAGAATTCTGGAAACATTTACAACATAGGTAGCAATACGCACCGTACGTCACAATTGACACCTGAGAAACGTTGGTCACAAACTACAAGTCTGTAATTGAACCGGTTGTAACCAAACGGTTATGCGACCTCAGGTTTGACGCGCGAATTCAGCCGCGCCGAAACCGCGTTCCGGGTCGTGCTCTACGCCGGATCCGCAGCCGTGGGTTCGATTTCGGCGGCCGGCGATTTCGCCTTGCCTGCGCGTTTGGCGCGCACCTGAAGCACCCGAGTGAGAACCGTCGCGATCGCTACCACCACGACGAGAACAATCGTCAACGCGGTCCACGGGAACTCGGGCGCCTGCAATTGACTGACGAAATTCTTCGCGCCCTGCACCGGAGTGCCGGCGGTCTTGGCGACGTCCTGGCCCGCCTCGAGAGTCGCGCGGTCGTAATGCGCGCTGTAAGTGCCGGCGAACGACGGGCTGAGCACCAGCACGGTGGACTCCGGATTGGCATGACCGATCTCGGTGGCCACGTCACGCAACGGCGCCTCGATGTACGGGTTCTGTGGCACCACCACGACTTTGAGATCGATGCCGTGTTGCTTGGCGTCGGCGACGACCTGCCGCAGGCCCGCGATGTCGTCAGTCTTCGGCGCACTCACGCCGTCGTCGTTGACGTCGGTAAGCACCTGATCGAGGCACACGCCGGCCGGAGTCGACATGGGCGCTCCGACTGTCCCGCACAGCTCCGCAGGAATCTCTAGCGGGACAGGCGGCATCGTCACGGCCACGACCGTACCCCGCTTCAAAAAGGACAAGCGTACTGTTAGAGTTGGAAGTGGTTGCCGCACAACCCGCCGCGACCGACAACTGAACTGGGGAGTGAATGTGAGCACCACAGAATCACCGAACTCGTTTGACGCCCGCGACACCCTGAAGGTCGGTGACAAGAGCTACGAGATCTACCGGCTCGACGCCGTCAAAGGCACCGAAAAACTCCCCTACAGCCTCAAGGTGCTCGCCGAGAACCTGCTTCGCAATGAAGACGGCTCCAACATCACCAAGGAACACATCCAAGCGATCGCGAATTGGGATCCCGACGCCGAGCCGAGCGTCGAAATCCAGTACACGCCAGCCCGGGTCATCATGCAGGACTTCACCGGCGTGCCATGCATCGTCGACCTGGCAACCATGCGCGAGGCGATCAGCGACCTCGGCGGCGACCCCGACAAGGTAAACCCGCTCGCACCGGCCGACCTCGTCATCGACCACTCCGTGATCGCCGACCTGTTCGGGCGCGCCGACGCGTTCGAGCGCAACGTCGAGATCGAATACGAACGCAACGGCGAGCGCTACCAGTTCTTGCGTTGGGGCCAAGGCGCTTTCAGCGACTTCAAGGTGGTGCCTCCGGGTACCGGGATCGTGCATCAGGTCAACATCGAATACCTGGCGAGCGTCGTGATGGACCGCGACGGGTTGGCATACCCCGACACATGCGTGGGCACCGACTCGCACACCACAATGGTCAACGGACTCGGCGTGCTGGGCTGGGGCGTCGGTGGTATCGAGGCCGAGGCGGCGATGCTGGGACAGCCGGTGTCGAT
Source organism: Mycobacterium sp. (assembly GCA_036558625.1). Taxonomy (GTDB): domain Bacteria; phylum Actinomycetota; class Actinomycetes; order Mycobacteriales; family Mycobacteriaceae; genus Mycobacterium. Next base: position 58,865 of record DATBFF010000226.1, read on the forward strand.
GCTGATTCCCCGCGTGGTCGGGTTCAAGCTGACCGGCGAGATCCAGGCCGGGGTCACCGCCACCGACGTGGTGCTGACGGTCACCGAGATGTTGCGCGAGCACGGTGTCGTGGGCAAGTTCGTCGAGTTCTACGGCAAAGGTGTGGCCGAGGTGCCGTTGGCCAACCGCGCCACGCTGGGCAACATGAGTCCCGAATTCGGCTCTACCGCAGCGATTTTCCCAATCGACGAGGTCACGATCGACTACTTGCGGTTCACCGGCCGGACCGACGAGCAGATCGCACTTGTCGAGGCGTACGCCAAGGAGCAGGGCATGTGGCATGAGCCCGACAAGGAGCCGCAGTTCTCGGAGTATCTGGAACTGGATCTCTCCGATGTCGAACCGTCGATCGCCGGGCCGAAGCGTCCCCAGGACCGGATCGCGCTGACGGACGCGAAGGCGTGTTTCCGGCGGGACATCAAGGATTACGTCGGTAACAGCGCTCACGAAGCGCAGTACACGGCGCTGGACGAGGCGGTCGACGAGACGTTCCCCGCCAGCGATCCGGCGCGCAATATTTCGTTCGAGGCCAACGGTGCGGAACCTGACCTACGCTCCGCAGCCAACGCATCGGAGGGCAGGCCGACCGACCCCGTCACGGTGCGCTCCGACGAGCGGGGCGAATTCGTGCTCGACCACGGCGCGGTGGTGATCGCCGCAATCACGTCGTGCACCAACACGTCCAACCCGGAAGTCATGCTGGGCGCGGCGCTGCTGGCACGCAACGCCGTAGAGAAGGGGCTGTCGTCCAAGCCGTGGGTCAAGACGTCGATGGCACCGGGCTCGCAAGTCGTCAGCGACTACTACGACAAGGCCGGGCTGTGGCCGTATCTGGAGAAGCTGGGCTTCTATCTGGTCGGCTACGGCTGCACCACGTGCATCGGCAACTCGGGCCCGCTGCCCGACGAGATCTCGCAGGCGGTCAACGACAACGACCTCGCCGTTACCGCTGTCCTGTCGGGTAACCGCAACTTCGAAGGCCGCATCAACCCGGACGTGAAGATGAACTACTTGGCGTCACCGCCGCTCGTCGTGGCCTACGCATTGGCCGGCACCATGGATTTCGACTTCGAAAACGATTCGCTGGGCACCGACTCCGACGGCAACGACGTGTTCCTCCGTGACATCTGGCCGTCGCAAAAGGATGTCGCCGACACCATCGCCTCGTCGATCAACCGCGAGATGTTCACCAAGAACTACGCCGATGTGTTCAAGGGCGACGACCGGTGGCGCAACCTGCCCACCCCGGAAGGCAAGACGTTCGAGTGGGACGAGGAGTCGACGTACGTGCGCAAGCCTCCGTACTTCGAGGGCATGCCGGCCGATCCCGAACCGGTCAGCGACATCAAAGGCGCTCGGGTACTCGCCCTGCTCGGCGATTCGGTGACCACCGACCACATTTCGCCGGCCGGCAGTATCAAACCGGGCACGCCGGCCGCGCAGTACCTTGACGAGCACGGCGTCGAAAAGAAGGACTACAACTCGTTCGGCTCGCGGCGCGGCAACCACGAAGTGATGATTCGTGGCACGTTCGCCAACATCCGGTTGCGCAATCAATTGCTCGACGACATCGCGGGCGGCTACACCCGCGACTTCACCCAGGATGACGGGCCGCAGGCGTTCATCTATGACGCCGCGCAAAACTATGCGGAGCAAGGCATTCCGTTGGTGGTGCTCGGCGGGAAGGAGTACGGTTCGGGATCGTCGCGGGATTGGGCCGCCAAGGGCACCCGGCTGTTGGGTGTGCGCGCGGTGATCGCCGAGTCGTTCGAGCGCATCCACCGCTCCAACCTGATCGGCATGGGCGTCATCCCGCTGCAGTTTCCGGAAGGCGAGTCCGCAGAGTCGTTGGGACTGGACGGCACCGAAACGTATGACATCACGGGCATCGAGGAACTCAACGTCCAGGGCGGGCGCAGCGACGGGAAAGGTGAAGCCAAGACGCCGCGCACCGTGAAGGTCAAAGCCGGCGACAAGGAGTTCGACGCGGTGGTGCGCATCGACACTCCCGGAGAGGCCGATTACTACCGCAATGGCGGCATTCTGCAATACGTGTTGCGCAGCATGCTGAGGTCCTGACCGGAGCCGATGGATGCCGCGAGTCAGCGAGGAGCACGTCGCGGCTCGTCGCCGCCAGATCCTTGACGGCGCGCGCCGCTGCTTCGCTCAATACGGCTACGACCGCGCGACGGTGCGTCGCCTCGAGCAGACCATCGGGTTGTCGCGCGGGGCGATCTTCCATCACTTCCGTGACAAGGACGCGCTGTTTTTCGAGCTGGCCCACGAGGACGCCGAACGCATGGCAGACGTGGCCGCCCGGGAGGGGCTGATCCAGGTGATGCGTGACATGCTTGCTGCGCCGGATCAATTCGACTGGCTGGCAACCCGGTTGGAGATCGCCCGCAAGCTACGCAACGACCCCGCGTTTCACCGCGGGTGGTCGGAACGGTCGGCGGAACTGTCCGCGGCGACCTCGGATCGGCTACGGCGCCAACGCAAGGCCGGCCGATTGCGTGACGACGTACCCGGCGACGTGCTGCAGTGCTATCTCGACTTGGTGCTCGACGGGCTGGTGGCCCGGCTGGCATCCGGCGAAGACCCGGCGCGGCTGTCCGCGGTCCTCGACGTCGTCGAGGAATCGGTGCGAAATCGTTAGCGCACGCGGCGCAAAAGAAAAGGCGTCAGCCGGCGCGTCTGCCGGTGTGGTTGGGACCGCCGCGGCTGCGCATCGTCGTGCCCGATTCACGCAGCATGCTGTGAATCGAACCGTATGAGCGACCCGTCGACGCGACGAGCGACCTGATGCTTGCGCCGTGTTCGTATTCGTTTCGCAGCTCGTGCAGAAACTCGTCGCGGTCCTTGTGCGGATTTTCCATCGCAACTCCCCGATGTGTGAGCACCCCGTGCCCTGAGGGTAAGGAACACCACGGGCCGTCGGGCGCGAATCACCGAAATGAGTTGCGCTGTCACGCCAGCTCGATGAGGTCCCGATAATCGTCGGACCAGTAGTCCTCGGTACCGTCCGGCAGCAGCACCACGCGCTGGGGGTCGAGAGCGTCTGCGGCGCCGGGGTCGTGAGTCACCAACACGACAGCGCCGATGTAGCTGCGCAGCGCGTCGAGCACCTGCTCGCGCGACGCGGGATCGAGGTTGTTGGTGGGCTCGTCGAGCAACAGCACATTCGCGGTGGAGGCGACCAATCCGGCCAGCGCGAGACGGGTCTTCTCGCCGCCGGACAGTGTCGCGGCGAGCTGATCGAGTTGCGGCCCACTGAACATGAACGCGCCGAGCAGCCCGCGCAGGTCCTGCTCCCCCGTGTCAGGTGCGGCATGGCGGATGTTCTCCCAGACGGTCGCCGCGTCGTCGAGTGTGTCGTGCTCCTGCGCGAAATAGCCGATCTTGCAGCCGTGTCCGGGTTCGAGCGCGCCGGTGTCGGGGGCTTCGACGCCCGCCAACAGCCTCAAGAGGGTGGTCTTGCCGGCACCGTTGAGGCCGAGGACGGCGACCCGTGAGCCGCGGTCGATCGCAAGGTCGACGCCGGTGAAGACCTCCAGTGAACCGTAGGTTTTCGTCAGCCCCTTCGCGACGAGCGGGGTGCGACCGCACGGGGACGGCGTCGGGAACTTGATGCGGGCGACTTTGTCGGCGACGCGCTCGTCGTCAAGGGCGGCGATCATCCGGTCGGCACGTCTCAACATGTTCTGCGCGGCAACGGCTTTGGTGGCCTTGGCACCGAGCTTGGCGGCCTGTGTGCGCAGCGCGGCCGCTTTGCGTTCTGCGTTGACGCGTTCGCGGCGGCGGCGTTGCTCGTCGGTGGCCCGCGCGTCGAGGTATTTGCGCCAACCCATGTTGTAGATGTCGACTTCGCTGCGCACGGCGTCAAGGAACCAGACGCGGTTGACGACCTCGGCGAGCAGGTCGACGTTGTGGCTGATGACGACGAGCCCGCCGGAGTGCGCGTGCAGGAAGTCGCGCAGCCAGCCGATGGAGTCGGCGTCGAGGTGGTTCGTCGGCTCGTCGAGTAAAAGGGTGGTGTCGGAGCCCGCACCTGTGTCGGATGCGGCGAACAGGATTCGGGCAAGTTCGACGCGGCGGCGTTGACCGCCGGAAAGGGTGCGAAGCTGTTGTGTCAGAACGCGTTCCGGCAAGCCGAGACTCGAGCAAATCCGTGCCGCTTCGCTTTCGGCAAGGTAACCGCCGAGAGCGGCGAACCGTTCTTCGAGCTGACCGTAGCGGCGCACCGCCCGGTCGCGTTCGGCGTCGTCGACGACTTCGGCCATCACCCCTTGCTGCTTTTCCAGCTCGGACAGCAGCGTGTCGAGCCCGCGGGCAGAGAGCACCCGGTCGCGCGCAAGCATGTCGAGGTTGCCTTCCCTGGGGTCCTGTGGGAGGTAACCGATTTCGCCGTTGTGGCTGATATCCCCCGTGTACGGCTCGGCTTCGCCTGCGAGGATCCGCATGGTGGTGGTCTTGCCGGCGCCGTTGCGACCGACGAGACCGATTCGATCACCGGGCTGCACACGCAGCGTCGATCCTGCTGCGTGCAGCAGAATGCGCGCGCCGGCGCGGACCTCGAGGTCCGTTGCGGTGATCACGGGAATGCTCCTGTCAGTTATTCACGATCGTCGGTGAACACCGGGGATCGTTTCTCGGCACGCGCGGCGACGGCCTCTTCGAAGTTGGTGGTGAGCAGACGCACGAAGAGTTGCCCGAGACCTTCGGCCTGCATGTGTCCTTCCAGGGTACTGGCGTCGAGTCCAGTCCACAGTGTGCGCTTGGTCAGCTCGATTCCGGGGCGGGAGAACTTCGCGATCTGCTCGCCGATCGCAAAGCACGTCTCGAGCAGATCGGCGCCGGGGACGGTGCGGGAGACCAGGCCGATGCGCTCGGCTTCGTCGGCGTCTACGTCGCGGCCGGTGAGCATGATCTCGAACGCGCGGCTCGAGCCGATGGCGCGCGGCAAGAGATAGCTCAGTCCGAGTTCGCTGGCCGTAAGACCGTTGTTGATGCCAGCCGCGCGGAAGTAGGCGTCCGCAGAGGCGATGCGAATGTCTGCCGCAAGTGCGAGACACAGGCCGCCGCCGATCGCGGCACCGTTGACCGCGGCGATGACGGGTTGGTGCATGCGACGCAGGCCGAGGATGACGTCGTCGAGTACTTCCATCGAGCGCAGGGCGAAGGTCGGCCGAGTCAGCCCGTCGATGTGGGGCACTTCGCCGGCAGACTTATGGTCGGCGCCGGAAGAGAAGCCGCGTCCGGCGCCGGTGAGCACAACTGCGCGGACGTCGTTGTCGTAGGTGACTTGTTCGATGGCGTCCTTGAGCGGCACCATCACGTCGAACGCCATCGAGTTCATCCGCTCGGGACGGTTGAGCGTGATCAGGGCGACGTTGGCACGCGGCCGTTCGACGAGTACGAAGCTGTTGTCCACGGATGCACGCTATCGCGTGCAGGACATCAGGGCTGTTCGCCGTCTTTCTGGGCAGCCAGAGCCGCCTCAACGTCGAGGGCCTCCACTTGCTGCACCAAGTCTTCGAGCATGGCTGGGGTCAGCGCACCGGCCTGGTTGAACACCAGCGTGCCGTTCTTGAAGGCCATCAAGGTCGGGATCGCGCGGATCTGCGCCTGGGCGGCGAGTTCCTGTTCGGCCTCGGTGTCGACCTTCGCGTGCACGACATTGGGGTGTTTTTCCGACGACGCTTCGAATGTGGGGGCGAACTGCTTGCACGGGCCGCACCACGATGCCCAGAAATCGACCAGCACGATCTGGTTGTCGTTGATGGTTTCGTTGAACTGAGCAGTCGTGATGTCTTGGGTTGCCATGTCTAGCCCAACGCGCCTGGCTGCGTCGATGTTCCCCGTTCTTGCTAGACGAGCAGGCTAACCAGGTACCCGCTGAGCAGGACGAATACCCACGCGGCGACGATCACGGCCAAGGCCAGGTGGTTTGCTGCTGCGCGCGCTAGCGGACGTTGGGGCGTTTGTTGCGTCACCGGCGTCACCATGTTCTGCGCCTCCTTCATGGTGGCTATGTGTTCGAATAGCCATCTGGCGCTTTCGGCAAACACCGCGGCGCTCTGCTGATGTATCTCACCCCGGTCCTCTTTCGTTACTGCCGGTCACAGCACATTCACACGGCCACGCGAGACCGTCCGCAGATTTCATGGCCACCGTGGACCCCATGCGATACGCCTTTCTTGCCATCACCGCAGCTGCCGCGCTGACCGTGGCGGCCTGCGGGTCGTCGGGGAACTCGACCTCGGCCGCGTCGAAAAGTCCGACGAACCCCACCTCGAGTTCGCCGGCAGCGGCGCAGACGAGCAAGGACCATGTCGCCGGGATGATCGCGTCGGTCTCCGGCAACACGGTTCAGGTCAATCAGAAAAACGGTAGTGCGACCGTCGACCTCACCGCATCGACGAAAGTCGCCGAGATGACGCCGGCACAACCGACCGACCTCACACCGGGAATCTGTGTCACCGCGCGAACACCGAAAGGCAACCCGTCGACGGCAGCGCGCGTGGTGGTGATCGGCGCTGGCACCGATGGCAGCTGTGCGCCGCCGAAGAACCCCCGCCCCGGGATGGTGCGCGGCACCGTTGCTTCCGTCAACGCAGGCACGGTGGTGGTCGACGTCAACCAGAACGGCGCGACGGCACCGATGAACGTGACGGTCGACGCCACCACGACTTACAAGAAGCGCGCATCGGCCACGCCGCAGGCTGTCGCGCAGGGCATGTGTCTTGCCGCGCGTGGCACGAAGGGCAGCAGCGGGGCGCTTCAGGCGACGAACGTCATCGTCGCGCCGGCAACCGATGGAAAGTGCTTCGGCCCTGGGAGATAAGCGTCCGCACCTCGGCCGTCAAACGCTTGACTTCGGCCGTGGAAGGTTGCAACTCGTAAGCGTGGTGATGACACGCGAGACTCAGTCCGTGCCACACTCGTTGTGCACGTTCCCCGAGCTCACCACCTCGAAGTGCGCCCAGGACAACGAGTTTCGAGGTGGTCGTCGGGCGACTGACATCCGTCGGTGCCCAACCACTCTGCTCGTCCAGCCAATCTTCGAACGCCAACCGCGCGAGCACCGCCGCGGCCCGCGGGCCTCTGGCTCCGAGTGCGATTCTTCCGGCGAGTACGTCATCGGCGTAGGCGAGCAGTGCCGCCTGTTGCCCAACATCGCTTGATGCGGTGCCCCGCATCGACACTTTCAGGAATGCACTGCCCGCGTGACGAACACCGTCTCGCCGTGTTCCACAGAGTCGAGCGCCGCCGAAAAATGGCCAAACGCTTCGGATGCCGTCATCTCACGCATGCATTCAGATTATTCAATACTCATTATCTGAGTCGGCAGACCGCGTTGTCGCCATGAGTCGGGCACTTTGACACCCCACTCGGAGAGCCCGTAGCCCGTCAGGCCATCCTCGGGAAGATTGCCTGCGAAATGCCAAAGCTCAAGGCACTAATAGAGGTAAGCCACCGCGTCGTTGCCACCCCGGCATGCGACCACATGATTGCCCGTGCACGTCATTAAGTAGCTTTGGGCAGTGACGGGGCTGAAGACGTCTAGCGTCACCGTTGTTGCCCGTCGCGGCTGTCGGATGTACTGGTCGCGGACATTCTCTGCGAATGGGCAACTCGTGACGGCGCCTGCGGCCGAGTTGTTCAATGGAACATTCACCGGGTTGCTTGTGCAGTGTTCGGCGTCAGCAGGAACTGGCTCATCCGTTTGAGGAGATGCGGCAGGCGGGAGGGGCGCAGCTATTACCACTGTTGACGGGGCGGGTCTCTCCGTCACAGTTTGCGATTCAGCCTCGGTTACCTTATCGCTGTTGCCGAAGTCCACCATCAGAGGTCGGTACGCATTGACGATGGCGCACACGAGAATAACGGCCGATCCTGCGATCGCGGCCAGCCTCCACGCGCTGGCCCACACCGCTTGCGACGGTCGGCTGTAATCTTGGCTCGCGTTGCCGATCTGGACCGCAACAACTCCTGCAGTTACGCACAGTATCGCCGACGAGATAATCATCAGCCAGAGGCCCCACCCCACCTGCGCGACGTGGGCGGCGCCGAAGAGGGCTTCCGAGAGGGAGTTAATTGTGACGACGTGGACTAAGCCGATCGCCAGACAGCCGACAGATGCGACGACCACTGTCCAGGAAATCGGTACGGCCCACCGCAGACTGAAGGTTGTCCTTCCCCAATTCAATTGCGTGAATAACGCGGTGGCGCAGACGGTTCCAAGAATGACGGTGATGACGCCCCAATTGTCACGAATATCCATTCCACCGATGGAAGGCGTGTCGGGTGCGGTCGCCCAGGTACCGATGGCACCGATGATGATTCCCACGCTCGCGACGATGGCCGCGATCAGATTTGGGAGGTATATCGGTGATGCGCTGAGAGATCGCCGAGGCGGGGGGTAGTCGACAGGCGACTGCTGATGACTAACCCCACCGCCGTACAGGACATCGGTTTTAATGCCGTCATCCTGAGGTTGTTGCACATTAATTGTCGTCATTGTTCTAACCCGGTCGTGTGAGAAGCTGTTCGTTAGCTAGCAAGCTATTACGCATGGATTTCACGTATCTAGGGTCTTAAGACCCTTGGTCAGGAACACACTGCCCACATGTCCCTTGACTCTGCGCTCATGGCGCAGGGGTGCGAGTAGGTCGCGCGCTCACCGCAGAATCAGCCGCACGGCGGTTTGCCGACCAGCGCTCAATACGGAAGCTCACCTAGTCGCTTGGAGGCGGGCACTGAGGCACCCACTCGCGGACCGCGGCGCACGAAGCCGCTAGACCGTGAAACCCAACGCCCGTAGCTGTTCCCGGCCGTCTTCAGTGATCTTGTCCGGGCCCCACGGCGGGTTCCACACCCAGTTGATCTTCAGGTCGTTCACCAGACCGGCACCCACCAGCGCCATGCGCGACTGGTCCTCGATCACATCGGTCAGCGGGCATGCCGGCGATGTCAGCGTCATATCGATCAGCGCGACTGGACCGTCGTCGCTCTGTTCGAGGTTCATCGCGTAGACCAGACCCAGATCGACGACGTTGATGCCGAGCTCAGGGTCAACGACGTCGTGCATCGCCTCCTCGACATCGGCCAACAGCTCCTCGTTCGGTATCGCGGTGTCGCTCATGTGTTTTCCTCCGTTGAGCTATGTGTCGCCTGAGCCAGCGCGTCTTTGAATGCCATCCATCCCAGCAGCGCGCATTTCACCCGCGCCGGGTACTTCGCCACCCCGGCGAACGCAATCCCGTCGCCGAGTACCTCTTCATCCCCTTCGATTGTCCCCCGTGACGACACCATCTCCGTGAACGCCGCCACCATCTTCAATGCATCGCCGATTGTCTGGCCGATGACCTGGTCAGCGAGCACCGATGTCGCGGCCTGGCTGATCGAGCAGCCAAGGCCTTCGTACGAGACGTCGGCGACGTGCTCCCCGTCGTCGCTCAACGCCACCCGGAGCGTGACCTCGTCGCCGCACGTCGGATTCACCTGATAGGACTCGGCGCCGTACGGCTCGCGCAGCCCGCGATGATGCGGATGCTTGTAGTGATCGAGGATCACTTGCTGGTAGATCTGCTCCAGCCGCACTTACGCCCCACCGAAGAAGTCGATTGCACGACGCACCCCGGCCACCAACCGGTCGACCTCGTCGAGTGTGTTGTACACCGCGAACGACGCCCGTGCGGTCGCAGCGATGCCGAACCGCCGGTGCAGCGGCCAGGCGCAGTGGTGTCCGACGCGGACCGCGATGCCCTCGTCGTCGAGCACCTGGCCGACATCGTGGGCGTGGATGCCGTCGACGACGAACGACACCGGCGATCCGCGGTCAGTCATCGACGTCGGCCCGATGATCCGCACACCTTCGATCCGCGCCAGCCCGTCCAGCGCGGCGGCGGTCAGCTCCCCCTCGTGCGCCTTGACCGTGTCCATGCCGATGTCATTCAGATACCGTGCGGCAGCGGCTAATCCGACGACCTGCGAGGTCATCGGCGTGCCGGCTTCGAATCGCTGCGGAGGCGGCGCGTACGTCGTCGCCTCCATCGTGACGGTCTCGATCATCGACCCGCCGGTGATGAACGGCGGCATCTCGCTCAACAACTCGCGACGTCCGTACAGCACACCAATGCCGTTGGGGCCGAGCATCTTGTGCCCCGAAAACGCCACATAGTCCACATCCAGGGCGTGAAAATCCACCGGCTCGTGCGGCACCGACTGGCATGCATCGAGCACAGTCAACGCGCCGACCTCCCGCGCCCGGGTCACCAGTTTCGCCACCGGACCGAGAGCGCCCGTGACATTCGAATGATGGCTGAACGTCACGACTTTCACCCGTTCGTCCAGCTTCAGCGAATCGAGGTCGATACGGCCGTCACCGGTCACGCCATACCACTGCAGTGTTGCACCGGTGCGCTGCGCCAGCTCCTGCCACGGGACGAGGTTCGCATGGTGCTCGAGCTCGGTGGTGACGATCACGTCGCCAGGCCCGATGGCTCGACCCGCGAACCGCTTATCCCCCAGCGCGTACGCCACCAGGTTCAGCGCTTCGGTAGCGTTCTTGGTGAACACCAGCTCGTCGGGGGCGGCGCCGACGAACTCCGCGATGTCCGCGCGGCCCTGCTCGTAAGCGTCGGTGGACTCCTCCATCAGCTGATGCGCACCGCGGTGCACCGCGCCGTTGGACGTCGTCAGGAAGTCGCGCTCGGCATCGAGCACCTGCAGCGGCCGCTGCGACGTCGCACCGGAATCCAAGTACGCCAACGGGCTCCCGCCGCGCATCACCCGTTTCAGGATCGGGAAGTCCGCCCTGATCGCCGTGGTGTCGAGCGCGGTCATCACTACGCCTCCGCGGCTGCTTTCTCGGTGAAGCGGACGTAGCCGTTCGCGTCGAGTTCGTCGGCGAGCTCGGCACCGCCGGACTCGATGATGCGGCCGCCGACGAACACGTGCACGAACTGCGGCTGGATGTAGCGCAGGATGCGGGTGTAATGCGTGATCAACAGAATGCCGCCGCGGGTTTCCTCCGCATAGCGGTTGACCCCGTCACTGACGATGCGAAGTGCGTCGACGTCGAGCCCGGAGTCGGTCTCGTCGAGAATCGCGATCTTGGGCTTGAGCAGGTCGAGCTGCAAGATCTCGTGGCGTTTCTTCTCGCCACCCGAAAACCCTTCGTTGACACTGCGTTCGGAGAACGACGGGTCGATGTCGAGGTCGTCCATCGCGGCCTTGACCTCTTTGACCCAGTGCCGCAGCTTCGGCGCCTCACCGCGCACCGCGGTGGCCGCGGTACGCAGGAAGTTCGACATCGATACGCCGGGCACTTCGACCGGGTACTGCATCGCGAGGAACAGGCCCGCGCGGGCCCGCTCGTCGACACTCATCGCGAGCACGTCGTCGCCGTCCAGGGTGATCGACCCGGAGGTCACGGTGTACTTGGGGTGCCCGGCGATGGCATACGACAGCGTCGACTTCCCAGATCCGTTGGGCCCCATCAGCGCATGGGTTTCGCCGGACTTCACGGTGAGGTCGACGCCCTTGAGAATCGGGATCTCGGTCTCATCGGGCGCGGTGACCGAAGCGTGCAGGTCTTTGATTTCGAGTGTGGTCATGATGAGGAGGTTCTCGATTCGGTGATCGCTAGTTCTTTTTCGATGGCTTCGGTGAGACGTTCACGCACGGCGGATACAGCGATCTTCGCGATGATCTCGTTGAAGAAGCCACGCACAATAAGCCGGCGAGCCTGGTCTTCGGGAATACCGCGCGAGCGTAGGTAGAACACTTGCTCGTCGTCGAAACGGCCAGTGGCACTGGCGTGTCCGGCGCCGACGATCTCGCCGGTCTCGATCTCGAGGTTGGGCACCGAATCCGCGCGGGCGCCGTCGGTGAGTACCAGGTTGCGGTTCACCTCGAAGGTGTCGGTGCCGGTGGCGTTGGCGCGGATCAACACGTCGCCCACCCACACGGTGTGCGCGTCGGGACGATTCGAGTTCGGATCACCCTGCAACGCGCCCTTGTACAGCACGTCGGAGCGGCAGTTCGGATGGGCGTGGTCGACCAGCAACCGCGACTCGAAGTGCTGGCCGTCGTCGGCGAAGTAAGTTCCGAGCAGTTTGGCGTCGCCGCCGGGGCCGGCGAAGCGCACCGTCGTGGTTGTTCGGACGAGATCTCCACCGAGAGTGACGGCGACGTGCCCCAGCACCGCATCCTTGCCCAGTCGAGCGTGATGCGCGCTGACGTGCACCGTGTCGTCGGCCCAGTCGGCAATCCAGATCACCCCGAGCGCCGCCGAGTCGCCGACGATGATCTCGACGTTCTCTGCGTAGGTTCCGCTGCCGCGCAGGTCGACGACGACGATGGCTCTGGCAAGTTCCTCGACCCGAATCTGCAGATGCCCGTAAGCCACCGCGCCCTCGCCAGGGCCGTCGATGCTGACCACGACCGGTTTGGCCACTTCGGTGTCGCGCGCGACCGTCACGATCGTCGCCTTGTTGAAGGACGAAAATGCTTGCGCGGCAACGCGGTCCGCAGGAGCGCCGCCGTCGCCGAGCCGCTCGTCACCGCGACGCACTTGCTCGACGGTAACGCCGGGATGCTCGGCGACTGTGATTTGCGCGCTTCCGGTGGCCGGAGCGGATCCGTCGTGCAGACCGCGAAGCCGTTTGAGCGGAGTGAACCGCCAGATCTCGTCGCGGCCGTGCGGCACCTCGAACGCGTCGACGTCGAACGAGGTGAAGATCTCACCTTTGTTCATCGCGGTGAGCGACGAGCCCTCTACCGCCTCGGTCAGATTCGTCACTAGCCGACAGCGCCTTCCATCTGCAGCTCGATCAGACGGTTCAGTTCCAGCGCGTACTCCATCGGCAGTTCCTTGGCGATCGGCTCGACGAAACCCCGGACCACCATCGCCATGGCCTCGTCCTCGGTGAGGCCGCGGCTCATCAGGTAGAACAGCTGGTTCTCGCTGACCTTGGACACGGTGGCCTCGTGGCCCATCGTGACGTCGTCCTCGCGGATGTCGACATACGGGTAGGTGTCGCTGCGACTGACGGTATCGACCAGCAGCGCATCGCATTTCACGCTCGCCTTGGAGCCGTGCGCACCCTTGTTGACTTGAACCAGACCGCGGTACGACGCGCGGCCGCCGCCGCGGGCCACCGACTTGGACACGATGTTGCTCGACGTGTTCGGCGCCAGGTGAAGCATTTTCGCGCCGGTGTCCTGGTGCTGGCCCTCGCCGGCGAACGCCACCGAGAGCACCTCACCTTTGGCGTGCTCACCGGTCATCCACACGGCCGGATACTTCATCGTGACCTTCGAGCCGATGTTGCCGTCGACCCACTCCATCGTGGCGCCGGCCTCCGCGCGCGCGCGCTTGGTCACCAGGTTGTAGACGTTGCTCGACCAGTTCTGAATGGTCGTATAGCGGCATCGGCCGCCTGGCTTCACGATGATTTCCACCACCGCAGAATGCAACGAGTCTGACTTGTAAACGGGAGCAGTGCAGCCCTCCACGTAGTGCACATACGCGCCCTCGTCGACGATGATCAGCGTCCGTTCGAACTGGCCCATGTTCTCGGTGTTGATCCGGAAGTACGCCTGCAGCGGGATGTCGACGCGCACGCCCGGCGGCACGTAGATGAACGAGCCTCCACTCCACACCGCGGTGTTCAGCGCCGAGAACTTGTTGTCTCCAGCGGGAATCACAGTGCCGAAGTACTTTTTGAAGATATCCTCGTGTTCCTTCAGCCCCGTGTCGGTGTCGAGGAAGATAACACCTTGTGCCTCAAGGTCTTCCCGGATCTGGTGGTAAACAACTTCGCTCTCGTACTGAGCCGCTACGCCGGCGACGAGCCGCTGCTTCTCGGCCTCCGGGATGCCCAGCTTGTCGTAGGTGTTGCGAATGTCTTCGGGCAGATCTTCCCACGAAGCGGCCTGCTTCTCCGTCGAGCGCACGAAGTACTTGATGTTCTCGAAGTCGATGCCCTCGAGGTTTGACCCCCACGTCGGCATCGGCTTGCGCTGGAAGATGCGCAGCGCCTTCAGCCGCTGCTGCAGCATCCACTCCGGCTCGTTCTTCTTCGCCGAGATGTCGCGCACGACATCTTCGGACAGCCCGCGCTTCGCACTGGCACCCGCGACATCGGAATCGGCCCAGCCGTAGCCGTAACGGCCCAGCGACGCAATCGCCTCCTCCTGGGAAAGCGGTTCGCCGACCTTGTGGGTCGATGTGTCCGGCGTTGCCGTCATATCGAGGCTCCTTTGAGTTTCGTCTTACGTCGGCGCGGGCTGCGCGCCGTAGGGTCAGGCAGCGGTACGTGGGTGCTGCACGCGCAGTCGCCGTTGACGATCGTCGCCAGTCGCTGCACATGAGTACCCAAAACCTCTGCGAAGGCGTCACTTTCGGTCTGGCAAAGCTCCGGAAACTCTTCGGCGACATGCGATACCGGGCAGTGGTGCTGGCAGATCTGAATTCCCTCGACCGGGCCGTTGACCCGATCAATCGTCGTCGCATATCCGGCCTGGGTCAGCGCCGATGCCATACGGCCCGCCGTCGACGCCACGTCGCCGGGTCCGTCGCTCACGCCCGCCAGAATCGTGTCGATCCGCCTCCGCGCAAACGTGCGCACGGCGTCATCGCCGCCGATCTCCCGCAGTTGGCGCATTGCCGCCGCCGCGAGGTCGTCGTACGTATGGCCCATCTTGGCCCGGCCTGCCGCGGTCAACCGATACCGCTTGGCGGGCCTGCCCCGACCATGTTGCTGCCACGATGCCGCCGGGCTGGCCTGCGCATCGCCCGCAGCCAGCAGCGCGTCCAAATGCCTGCGCACACCGGCCGCCGAAATACCCAGCCGTTCGCCGATGTCTCCAGCCGTGATCGGTCCAGACTCCAGCAACAACTGGATGATCTCGCCACGGGTGTGGCCTCCGCCTTCCCCGGGGCGCGGTGCGCCCACCCCAGGACCGCCTTCCCCGGGGCGCAGCGCGCCCACCCCAGGACCGGCTTCCGGCGCTATTTTCACAACACCATTGTGACGGAATTCGCCAGGGCGGTCTAGGAAGGGCACCCTATCTCGGTCGGTGAGATTGGCCACCACAGAGTGCCGGTTACGCTGCTCGGATGGCAGGTCGCCGCTCTGGCTCCCTGAGCTCGTGGATCGCCCGTTGGCACGGCGACGAGCTCGCGACCGGCTCCCCACTCAACGCCGGCGAGGTGGTGCGGCTGCGCCGGACCCGGCTGTTCGGTGCCACCGGCACGATGTTGATGGCAATCGGCTCGCTCGGCGCCGGGGCGCGGCCCGTCGTGCAAGACCCCACATTCGGCGTCCGGCTATTGAATCTGCCCTCGCGAATCCAGACGGTGTCGTTGACGATGACGACCACCGGCGCCGTCATGATGGCTCTGGCCTGGCTGATGCTGGGCCGCTTCGCTCTCGGCGACCGGCGCATGTCACGCAGTCAGCTGGACCGCACCCTGATGCTGTGGATCCTGCCGCTGCTCGTCGCGCCGCCGATGTACAGCAAGGACATCTACTCCTATCTCGCACAGAGCGAGATCTCCCGCATCGGTCTCGACCCATACAAGGTCGGCCCCGCGCCGGGCCTGGGTCTAGACAATGTGTTCACGCTGTCGGTGCCCAGCCTGTGGCGCGACACCCCTGCTCCATACGGACCGCTGTTTTTGTGGATCGGCCGGGCCATCTCGGCGTTGACCGGCGACAACATAGTCGCCGGCGTGCTGTGCCACCGCGTCGTGGTGCTGATCGGGGTCGGACTCATCGTGTGGGCGACGCCGCGGCTGGCCCGCCGCTGCGGAGTCGCCGAGGTCAGCGCACTGTGGCTGGGTGCCGCGAACCCGCTGCTGATCATGCATTTGGTTGCGGGAATTCACAACGAAGCACTGATGCTCGGGTTGATGTTGGCGGGCACGGAATACGCGTTGCGCGGCATCGACTCCAGTCAGCGGCTTCTGCCTCGCCCCCTGCACTGGCCGCGGCACACCGTGCCGTGGACGTCGCTCTCACCGCTGACCATGTTGGTGATCGGCGCCGTGCTGATCACCATGTCGTCACAGATCAAGCTGCCGTCGCTGCTGGCGCTCGGCTTCGTCGCGATGGCCCTGGCCCGAAGATGGGGCGGGCGGTTCAAAGACGTGGTCGCGGCCGGCGGGTTCTTGGCCTTGCTGGCCCTCGCGGTGATGACTGCGATCGCGTGGCTCAGCGGACTGGGGTTCGGCTGGGTCAACACTCTCGGCACCGCCAACGTCGTGCGGAGCTGGATGTCCCCGCCGACACTGCTGGCCCTCGGCACCGGGCAGGTGGGGATCTTGCTCGGACTCGGCGATCACCACTGCAGTATTGGGATTGACCCGCGCCATCGGCGTCCTGATCATCGCGCTTATCGTGGCGTGGCTGTTGATCGCCGTGCTGCGTGGGCGACTGCACCCAGTCGGGGGACTCGGCGTGGCCCTCGGTGCGACGGTGCTGCTGTTCCCCGTCGTGCAACCCTGGTATTTGCTTTGGGCGATCATTCCGCTGGCCGCCTGGGCAACCCGGCCCCGGTTCCGCATCGCCACCATCGTCATCACACTCGTGGTGGGCATTTTCGGCCCGACCGCCAACGGCGACCGATTCGCGATATTCCAGATCATCGACGCAACTGTCGCCAGCGCGATAACTGTCCTGATTCTGATCGCTGCTACATCCGCGATGCTGCCGTGGCGCAGCGTCCCGCATCCCGTCGCGACGGCCGACGAGCACGCGCCGGCCGATCCCGAGCCACTTCCCGGCGAAGAAGAGCCGGACGCGGGTGCGAGTCCGGCCGCCGTGCCCGGCGCATACGCTGAGTCTCCGTGAGTTCGACACCGGCGCACTGCTCTTCGCGCAAGCGTTCATCGCCGACCATCCCCGTGCGACTGCGCGGGGTGAGTAAACGATATGGGTCGACGACCGCAGTCGCCAACCTCGATCTCGATGTCGAACGCGCCGAAGTGTTCGCCCTGCTCGGGCCCAATGGCGCCGGCAAGACCACCACGGTCGAGATGTGCGAGGGCTTTGTCCGGCCGGACGACGGCACCATCGAGGTGCTGGGCATGAACCCCGTCACCGACAACGCGCGCCTGCGCGAGCGGATCGGCGTGATGTTGCAGGGTGGTGGCGGCTACCCGGCAGCCCGCGCGGGCGAGATGCTCGATCTCGTCGCCGCCTACGCCGCGAATCCGCTCGACCCGGCGTGGCTGATGAACATGCTTGGCCTGACCGACGCGGCCCGCACCACCTATCGCCGGCTGTCCGGCGGTCAGCAGCAGCGGCTCGCGTTGGCGTGCGCGCTCGTCGGCCGTCCCGAACTGGTGTTTCTCGACGAACCGACCGCGGGTCTGGATGCCCATGCCCGGCTACTGGTATGGGAGCTGATAGACGGCCTGCGCCGCGACGGCGTCACGGTGGTGTTGACCACTCACCAACTCTCCGAAGCGGAGGAACTCGCCGACCGGCTCGTGATCGTCGACAACGGTGTGGCCGTCGCATCCGGTACGCCGGCGGAGATCATGCGCAACGGCGCCGAGAACCAGCTGCGGTTCAGCGCACCACGGAAGCTGGACCTGTCGCTGTTGTCGTCGGCTCTTCCCGAGGGTTACCGGGCCGCCGAGGTGTCGCCGGGACAGTATCTCGTCGAGGGGAAGATCAATCCGCAGGTGCTCGCGACGGTGACGGCTTGGTGCGCGCGCCTAGATGTACTTGCCACCGACATGCGCGTCGAGCAACGCAGCCTCGAAGACGTGTTCCTCGACCTGACCGGACGGGATGTGAGATGATCGAAACCCGTTTTGCCCCAGGAACTTTCACGCCGGATCCACGACCGAGCACGGTAGCGCATATGCTCGCCGCCCAGTACGGCCTGGAGCTCAAGCTATTGCTGCGCAACGGTGAGCAGCTGCTGCTAACGCTTTTCATTCCGGTCACACTTCTGGTCGGGCTCACCCTGCTGCCGCTGGGGTCGTTCGGCTCCAATCGCGCGGACACGTTCGTTCCGGCGATCATGGCCCTAGCCGTCATCTCGACCGCGTTCACCGGGCAGGCCATCGCGGTGGCGTTCGACCGCCGCTACGGCGCATTGAAGCGCTTGGGCGCCACGCCACTTCCGGTGTGGGGAATCATCGCCGGCAAGTCGCTGGCTGTTGTGACGGTGGTGTTCCTTCAGGCGATCATCTTGGGGGGCATCGGATTCGGGCTCGGCTGGCGGCCGAACTTGGTCGGCCTGCTGCTCGGTGCGGCCGTGATCGCGCTGGGCACAGCCGGTTTCGCAGCGCTCGGACTTCTGCTCGGCGGGACGCTGAAGGCCGAAATCGTGCTGGCGGTGGCGAACCTCCTGTGGTTCGTATTCGCCGGCTTAGGCGCGCTGACGCTCGGCGGCGGACTGGTGCCCCACGGAGTCGAGTGGGTGGCACGACTGACCCCATCCGGCGCTTTGACCGAGGCGCTGTCTCAGGCGATGGTGCTTTCCGTTGACTGGTTCGGCTTCGTCGTCCTCGCCGTGTGGGGGTGCGCGGCCGCGCTCGCCGCGCTGCGCTGGTTCCGATTTACATGAGAGTGGCACTTGGCATCGACGCCTGTCCGCGCGGATGGGCTGCCGTCGAACTCCGCGACGGACACTTCTGCGCCGCGCATGTCGGGCGCACGCTCGCCGAAGTCATCGAACGCGTGCCGGGCGCCGGCGCGATCGCGGTGGACATTCCGCTTGGCTTGCTCGAGTGCGCCTGGCGAAATGCAGACACCGCGGCGAAGCGCTACCTCGTTGGACGGTCGTCGAGTGTGTTCATGACGCCGCCCCGCACCGCGTTGCTCGAAGCGGATTACGCGCGTGCGAGGATTCGATGTCGTGAGTTGACTGGCAACGCTTTCAGCATCCAGGCGTGGGGATTGAAAACCAAACTCCTGGAAGCAAATACGGTCTACGAGTCGGGTCGCTACCCATTGTGGGAGGTGCATCCTGAAGTCTCGTTCACCGCGATGGGGCTCTTGCCCGCCGACGGGAGCAAGAAGTCGTGGCGCGGCCAGCGGGCGCGCGTTCGCCTGCTGCAAGAAAGCGGAGTCGACCTTCCCGACGATCTCGGCTCGGCCGGTGATGCCCCCAGTGACGATCTACTCGACGCCGCCGCGGCCGCTTGGAGTGCCGATCGCATCGCCAAACACGGCGCCATGTCCCTTCCCGATCCACCAGAGCTCAGCGACCACGACCAGCCGATCGCGATCTGGTACTGACGCAGTCGAGTAGTCGACTACTCACGACAACCGGCGCCGTCAGGCATAACTTCGGCTTGACCAG
>DATBFF010000227.1:0-4886 GCA_036558625.1 Mycobacterium sp.
CGGCCTGCTGCGGGTGGACGGTGACCCCAACCCGAACATCGAGCACGCCAATCGTGGCAAGCGCAGCATCGGGCTGGACATGTCGGTACCCGAGGGCAAAGAACTGCTGCTGGAGCTGGCCAAACGCGCCGACGTGTTCCTGACCAGCTTCCTGCCCGGGCATCGGGAGAAGTTCGGCATCGATGTCGAGGACATCCGTGCGGTGAATCCCTCCGTCATCTACGCCCGCGGCAGCGCACTCGGCCCGCGCGGCGAGGAGGCGGTCAAGGGCGGATACGACATGACCGCGTTCTGGTGCCGGGCCGGCACCGCCGCGACCGCCACCCCGCCGGGCATGGACGGCATGATCGCACCCCCGGGCCCGGCCTACGGCGACACGATCTCGGGGACCAATTTGGCCGGCGGGATCGCGGCCGCACTGCTCAAACGCGAGCGCACCGGCGAGCCCTCGATCGTCGATGTCTCGCTGCTGGGCAGCGGGCTGTGGTCGCTCGGCCACACCGTCGCACTGACCAAACACCTCGGCCAGTTGATGGTGAGCCCGCCTCCCGGCGTGCACGGTTCGCCGATCAATCCGCTCGTCGGTGTGTATCCGACGGCCGACGGCCGCTACATCTCGCTGGTGATGATGCAGGCGTCGAAGTTCTGGGCTGACGTCTGCCGGCACATGGATCTCGAGGAGTACATCGACGATCCACGCTTCGCCACGGACGAGTCGATCGCCCAGAACACCCCCGCGGCCGTGGAGATCCTGAACGAGACGATGGCGAAGCGGACGCTGCCCGAGTGGAGCGAGCGCTTCGCCACACTGGCCGGCCCGTGGGCACCCGTGCAGGACACCTTGCAAGCCGCCGAGGACGCCCAGGTTCGTGCAAACGAGTATCTGGTCCAGGCAGGCGAACTCGAATTAGTCTCCAACCCAGTGCAATTCGACGTAGCCGCGCCGCAGAGTGGCCCGGCGCCCGGGTTCGCCGAGCAGACAGACGAGATACTGCAAGAACTGGGCCTGGACTGGGATCGCATCATCGAGCTCAAGACCGCGGGTGCGGTGACCTAGCCTCATGCCCCACGTCGCGTCGATCGGAACGTACCTGCCCTGCTGGGGCACCACAGAGCGCCGCGTCCCGGGTGACGACGAAGACGCGATCACACTCGCGGTCGAAGCCGGCCGTGCCGCGCTGGCCGGCAGCGCCGCGGTCGAGCGGGTAGTCCTGGTGAGCCGTGATCTGCCACTGACCGAGAGCAGCAATGCGGCGGTGTTGTTGGCGGGGCTGAGCCTGGACCCGGAGCTGGAGGTCGACGAACGCCTGGGCGGTGCGCCCGCGGCGGTGGACGCGCTCAGCTCGGCACGCCCGCGCACGCTCGTCATCGGAGTCGACCTGGATCCCGCCGGCGCGGCTGCGGTGCTGACCGCGGACACCGGGCTGTGGGTGAGAACGGCCGCCCGGGTAGCGCGCAGCCTGCCGGTCCGCACTCGCAACACCGTGGGGGTCGTCCACGATTACGGCGACCCGCGGCTGCTTCGCGAGCGCGGGTTGGTCGCGTCTCTCGGCGCGGCTTGGCTGGACACGCCCGCGGCGATCGCGGGTGTCGATCATTCAACGGCCGCCGAACTGTGCATCGGCGACCCTGCGCCGCTTCCGACGAGCGGGGCGAGTTCGGGACTGTTCGCCTTGGCCGCGATGGCAGAAAAGGAATCGACGGGCCCCCTGGTGGCTGTGGAACAGGCCAGCTTGTCCGGGCTCACCGTGGTTGGGGGTTCGGCCCAGCTGCACCGGCGGGAGCCGGCAGTGCGCGCGCTGCCGGAAGGCACGGTGGTCGCCGGCAGCGACATTCCGATCTCGCTCGCAGCATACGAGCGCGCATTCGAGGCCAAGGTTCGCTGGGAAGCCGGCCGATTCCCCGGCAGCGACGAACTGCACTTCCCGCCGCGTTACCGACTCGACGTCGACGGCACGCTCAGTAGCAACTACGAGCGGGTTTCACTGCCGCGCACGGGAACTGTCTATACCGAGACGACGGTGCAGATTCCCGTGCCGGGGCTCAAGACGCCGTACTCGTTGGTGATCGTGGAACTCGACAGCGTGGACGTGCGTGCGTTGGTGAAGGTGACAGGAGCCGATGCGGGCACCGTCAGAATCGGCGATCGGGGTCGCTTGACACTTCGACGTGTCGCTGTAAGGTCGGGTGTTCCCGACTACGGTTACGCGTTTGCGCCCGAAACGGTTGCCGCGTGAGTAATACTCTTGGGGCGCTCCCGAAACTGGCGGAGACTGACACTCCGGTGTCGGTGTCGGCTGCCCACTGCAGGGAAGTGCAGGAGGGGACGGCATGAGGAAGGTGGCCCTCGTCGGCGCCGGCATGACGCCCTTCGCTGAGCATTTCGCGCTCGGCATCAAGGATCTGCTGCCGATGGCGTTTGCCGAGTGCGCGGCCAGCGTCGACAAGGGGCTGTCCAAGTCCGATCTGCAGGCTGCCTGGTTCGGCTGCATGGGGACCACCGACGGATTCCCCTCCGGCATTCTCGCCGACACGCTCGGCCTGCCCGACTTGCCCGTGACGCGAGTGGAAAACTCCTGCGCGACGGGAAACGACGCGGTGCGCAACGCGTTGTTCGGTGTCGCCTCCGGTGCGTACGACGTCGCGCTCGTGATGGGTGCCGACAAGATCCGCGAGACGTCCACCAAGGACATGGTCTGGGAGTGGGAGGCCATGGCGCGCGACATGGCGTGGGACTATCCGCTGGGGCTGGTAGCGCCGGCGGGGTTCGCTTTACACGTCACGCGTTACCTTCACGAATCGCCCGCGACGGCCGAGCACATGGCCATGGTGGCGGTGAAAAACCACCGGCACGGGGTGAAGAACCCGAAGGCGCGGCTGCGGTTCGAGATCACGATGGAACAGGCGCTCGCCGCACCGACGGTCGTGACACCGTTTCGGCTCTACGACTGCGCACCGCAGAGCGACGGCGCCGCCGCGGTAGTGCTGGCTGCCGAAGACGTGGTGGACCGGTTCACCGACCGGCCGGTGTGGGTCCGCGGTGTCGGACTGGGGCTTGACTCCGTGATGCACCAGCACAAGCAGGACATGACCACGTTCCCGTCGACGGTCCGCGCCGCTAAGCAAGCGTTTTCGATGGCGGGGCTGACACCGTCGGACGTCGACGTCGCCGAGGTGCACGACTTCTTCACCGGGATCGAGCTGATCAGCTACGAGGATCTCGGATTCGCCGACCGGTTCGGCGCGCACAAGCTCGTCGAGACCGACGCCACCAGCATCGGCGGATCACTGCCGGTGAATCCCAGCGGCGGGTTAAAGTCCAAAGGCCATCCGCCCGGTGCGACCGGAGTCGCGCAGTGCGTGGAACTGTTCGGCCAGCTTCGCGGCGAGGCCGTGAATCAAGTTGATGGCGCGCGCATTGCGTTGGCGCACAACATCGGCGGACCGACGGCGGTCTCGGCGGTGACGATTCTGGAAGGGCCGGCCTGACGAGATGGCGACGAAGACGACTGGCCCCGACCGCTGGACACCGGGCATCTCACTGGGGCGCGGCTCCAAGCCGGCACAGGCCGTCGGCGGGTTCTTCGCGATGTCTGCCGACGCGATCATGTTCATCTTCCGCAGACCGTTCCAGTGGCGGGAGTTCTTGGAGCAGTCGTGGTTCGTCGCGCGGGTCTCGCTGGTGCCCGCGGTGATGGTGGCGATCCCGCTCACGGTGCTGGTCAGCTTCACGCTCAACATCCTGCTGCGGGAGCTCGGGGCCGCCGACCTGAGTGGGGCAGGTGCGGCGTTCGGTGCGGTCACACAGGTGGGGCCGTTGGTCACGGTGTTGATCGTCGCCGGGGCCGGCGCCACCGCGATGTGCGCCGACCTCGGCTCGCGGACGATCCGCGAGGAGATCGACGCGATGGAGGTGCTCGGCATCAACCCGGTGCAGCGTTTGGTGACGCCGCGCATGCTCGCTGCGGGGCTGGTGGCGCTGCTGCTCAACAGCCTGATCGTCATCATCGGAATCGTCGGCGGCTACATCTTCTCGATCTTCGTTCAAGACGTGAACCCGGGCGCTTTCGCTGCGGGCATCACGCTGCTTACCGGCGTGCCTGAGCTGATTATCTCGTGCGTCAAGGCGGCATTGTTCGGTCTGATCGCGGGGCTGGTCGCGTGCTACCGCGGCCTGATCATCACCGGCGGCGGCGCGAAGGCCGTCGGCAACGCCGTCAACGAGACCGTCGTCTATGCGTTCATGGCGCTGTTCGTCGTCAACGTGGTTGTCACAGCCGTCGGCATCCGGGCGACGGTCAAGTGATCGGGTACACGAGATGACACTGGCAGCCACCTACCCGCGCCTGTACCGGGCGATCGGTCACTTCAAACGCCCGATCGGCACGCTGGGCAAAGTCGGCGACCACACCATGTTCTACGGGAAGGCGATCGGCGGCACTCCGCATGCCGCCATACACTACCGGCGCGAGGTTATTCGCCTGATCGCCGAAATCAGCATGGGCGCAGGCACACTGGCGATGATCGGCGGCACCGTCGTGATCGTTGGATTCTTGACGCTGGCCGCTGGCGGAACGCTCGCGGTGCAGGGTTACAGTTCGCTGGGCAACATCGGCATCGAGGCGCTTACGGGCTTTTTGGCCGCGTTCATCAACGTGCGCATCGCCGCCCCTGTCGTCGCAGGAATCGGGTTGGCGGCCACTTTCGGCGCAGGCGTGACCGCGCAACTGGGCGCGATGCGGATCAACGAGGAGATCGACGCACTCGAAGTGATCGGCATCCGCAGCGTCGCGTATCTGGCCGCAACCCGCGTCGTCGCGGGCGTGGTCGTGGTGATCCCGCTGTACTGCATCGCGGTGATGATGGCGTTCCTCGCGGCTCGGTTC
>DATBFF010000228.1:0-11504 GCA_036558625.1 Mycobacterium sp.
CGAATCCGGTGACGACACCCGGCAGTCGGCAAGCACGTCGCCAAGTCGGTCCCGTCGGCGCGCTACGAGCCCGACGACCGCCCCCTGCGCCGCGAGCCGGCGCGCCAGCGCTGCTCCAATGCCCGACGACGCGCCGGTGACCAGTACATGCTTGCCGTTCACCGAGAGCGTCATGGCTCAAGGCTGGCCCGAATGGCCAGTTATGGCACGCGTTTGGTGGATATGCGTGCGATAAGTGGCTCGGCGCATCAGAAGCGGCTCTCACCCACCCACAGCACGCTGGCCCCGCTGAACGTGCGCTCGGCCCCCTCGATGATCCCCGCCACCGACCGCCCGAGCAGCGACGCCAGCGCGTCCGGCAATGACGCGGCAGCTGGCTGCGACGACGGGCGCGGCCGCAGGAAATCCAGCACCGACGAACCCGGGTAGCCGACGATGTGAGCCTCCTCGTCGGCGTCGAGGCCGGCGAGCATCTTCGCCCGGCGGATGGCCGCGCGAAGCCCGCCGAGCTCGTCGATGAGCCCGTGCTCCAGCGCATCCTCCCCCGTCCACACCCGGCCCCGCGCGACCGCGTCGACGTCTTCGACGGGCAGATTTCGGCCCTCGGCGACTCGCTGCACGAAATCGTCGTAGAACAGGTCGGCCTCGGCCTCCACTTGCGCCTGCTGCTCGGCGGTGAATGGCGCATCCACCGACCACGCGTCGGCATTTGCGTTGGTGCGCAGCGCATCCGAGCCGACGCCGAGCCGATCCTTGAGTCCGCGAGCCACCAACTTGCCGGTGACGACACCGATGGAGCCGGTGATGGTGCCAGGGTTGGCGACGATCGCGTCGGCACACATCGATACGTAGTAGCCGCCCGACGCGGCGACTGCGCCCATCGAAGCGACGACGGGCTTGCCTTCGCCACGAACTCGTGAAACCTCACGCCAAATCGTTTCCGACCCCGTCACAGAGCCGCCCGGGCTGTCGACACGCAGAACCACGGCGGCCACGTCGTCGTCAGCTGCCGCCTCCCGCAGGCCTGCCGCGATCGTGTCGCCGCCTGAACTGTTGCCGCCCAGCGGCATCGCGCGTGGACCGCCACGCCCGCTAACGATCGGGCCCGCGACCGTGACTACCGCGATCGTCGGCTTGGCTTTGCGCCCGGGCATCGACGGCAGAGCGGGGCGATGCGCGGTGGCCCTGGCGTACCGGGCCAAGTACAGCCGCGGTGGACGCTCTTCGAAGTCGCTGTCGTGCACGCCGACCAGCTCGGCGATCCGCGCATAGGCCTCGTCCCGGAAACCCACGCGGTCGACGAGCTTGCCGGCAACCGCTTCGTCGCGAAGCAGCGGCGCCCGGTCGGCCAGCGCGTCCACGTCTGCCACCTGCAGCCCTCGCGACTCGGCGATCGCCTGCCAAGCCTGGCCGTGCAGGCTCTTCAGCAGCCGGGTGTCGGCCTCGCGGTGCGCGTCGGTGTAGCGCTCCTGCGTGAAAAGGTTTGCCGCCGACTTGTATTCACCGCGCGCGACGAACTGCGCCTCCACCCCCGCCTTGTCCAGCGCGCCGCGCAGGAACAATGCGTGCGAAGCGAAGCCCACCAGCCCGACCGTGCCTGACGGCTGCATCCACACCTCGCCGAACGCCGATGCGAGGTAGTACGACAAGGTGCCCGGATAGGTCTCGGCCCACGCCAGGGAGGGCTTGGCCGCGCTGAAGGCCGCGATGGCCTCCCGCAGCTCCTGCACGGGCGCGGCGGGCGCCGCCGCAAGTTGCATACGGGCGATCAGCCCACTAACGCGCGGGTCCTCGGCGGCGCGGTGAATCGCCGCGACCGTCTCACGCAACAGCAGCGGGCGGCCGCCGCCGGCAATGATCGCGAACGGATCGAATCCGCCGGTCTCCGGCGGTGCGGTCAGAAGGTCCAGCTCCAGCACGCACCCGGCCGGGACGCCGTGATGGCGGGCGGTGTCGATCTTGCGGCCCAGCGACCGCACGTCGTCGAGGCCGGGCAAACCGAAGAAGGCGTCGAACATGTCGCCGAGCCTACCGACCTGCCCGTGGCACCCCCGGAAGAGATTCGGCATGCCGCCCGGCACGGCTTCCGACGTCGGCCTCGCAGTCATTTATGCTCCTGAGAGACTCGATTTGACGCGACGGGTAAAACCCTGAAAGGGATCAACGACAACATGGCTGAGAAGAGGTCGTCGTCGACGATGCGGCCACATTTCGAGGACGTTCAGGCCCATTACGACCTGTCGGATGAGTTCTTCGGGCTCTTCCAAGACCCGTCGCGGACGTACAGCAGCGCGTTCTACAAGCGTGAGGACATGACGCTGGAAGAGGCGCAGACCGCCAAGATCGACATGAACCTGGACAAGCTGAACCTGAAGGCCGGGATGACGCTGCTCGACGTCGGCTGCGGCTGGGGATCGGCGATGAAGCGCGCGATCGAGAAATACGACGTCAACGTCGTCGGCCTGACGTTGAGCAAGAATCAGCGCGCGTACGTCGAGCAGTTGCTGGACGGAGTCGACACCAACCGCTCGCATCAGGTCTACCTGCGCGGGTGGGAGGAATTCGACGATCCGGTCGACAGGATCGTCAGCATCGAGGCGTTCGAGGCGTTCGGTAAGCCGCGCTACAAGGCATTCTTCGACACCACTTACCGCGTGATGCCCAGCGACGGCCGGATGGTGCTACAGACCATCTACGGTCACCCGCTGAACAAGTGGGCGACGATGGGCATCCCGATCACCATGAGCGACCTGAAGTTCATGCGATTTGTCTCCAAGGAGATTTTTCCCGGCGGCGAAGTGCCCTCGTCCGACGACGTCGTCGAGTTCTCCCAAGAGGCCGGCTTCTCGGTCGAGGCGATCGAGCTGTTGACGCCGCACTATGTCCGCACGCTGAACACCTGGGCGACTGAGTTGAAGGCGCACCGCTCGGAGGCGATCGCGGTCACGTCCGAAGTGGTCTACGACCGCTACATGCGATATCTGCTCGGCTGCGCAGATTTCTTCCAGCGCGGTGTCAGCGAGGTCGCGCAGTTCACCCTGACGAAAGGCTGACCCAGCGTCGTCAGTACACGCCGAACACCAGCGCGACGTTTTGGCCGCCGAGGCTGAACGACGTTTTCACCGCATAGCGGTACTTTCCGCTCCGGGGTGCCTTGGCGACCACGTCCAGGTCGATCTCGGGGTCGACGTTTTCCAGATTCAGGGTGGGCGGCACGACCTGGTCACGCAGCGTCTGCACAGTCACCACGGCCTCCACGGCGCCCGCCGCGCCCATCGAGTGGCCCAATGCCGATTTGGCGGCATACACCGGCGGGGGGTGTGCCCCGAACGCGTTGTGGATCGCGCGGGATTCGGCCAGGTCGCCGAACGGGATTCCGCTGGCGTGAGCGTTGACGTGGTCGACGTCGGCCGGGGTCAGACCGGCCACGGCGACGGCGCGGAGGATGGCGTCGCCGGCGAGTTCGCCGGTGGGATCCGGTTGGACGAGGTCGTAGACGTCGGATGTCGTCGCTGCCCCCATCAGCCGAGCCAGAATGCGCGCTCCGCGCGCGTTGGCGTGTTCCTCCGTCTCGATCACCATCAACGCTCCGCCTTCACCGAAGACCATGCCGTCGCGCTTTTCGTCGAACGGGCGGCATGCGCCCGCCGGGTCGTCGTTGTTGGCCGACAACAGGCCGTTCGCGGCGAAGGACGCAAGCGGCACCGCCTCGATCCTGGCCTCCACTCCACCGCAGATCGCGATGTCGGCCTCGCCGAACACGATATGCCGCCACGCCCAGCCGATCGCGGCTGCTCCCGACGCGTCGGCCAGCACCGGCGCGATGATCCCGGCCTTGGCACCATGGTCCAGCCCGACCGCGGCCGCCGGTGCGTTGGGCATGTGCATCTGGACCGCCAGCGGGGTCGTCGCGCGCATCCCCCGCGACTTCCAGTCGTCGTAGAGGAAGACCAGTTTCTCTGTCGATGCGAGCGCGAGGCCGACCGAGACTGCCAGCCGCCGCGTGTCGACCTCGGGTGAACCGGCAACCTCCCACACGCGGCGGCCCAACACGGTGGACATCTGCTGCATGAACGCCAGGCGGCGACGCTCGACGTGGCTGACCTGCTCCTCGAAGCTCTCCAGCAGCCGCCCGCCGATGCGAACCGGCGCATCGAACTCCGCTATGAACGGGTCGTCGAGCGTGCGGATACCGCTTCGCCCGGCCAGCAGCCCCTGCCAGGTGTCTTCCGCGTCGACCGCGAGGGACGTGGTCGATGCGACGGCAGTGACGACGACGTTTGTCAGGCCGTCACCGGTGCTCAGCGCTGCCATACCAGATAACCGCGCGCGTGGGCTACCTCAGCTGGGCTGCTTCTCGCACGTGAACTGGACGACATCGGTATAGCCCTCCCGGAACAGGTCAGCGCAGCCGGTCAAATACTTGTGGAACCGCTCGTAGATCTGTTCGGAAGTGATTGCGATGGCCTCGTCCTTCTTGGCCTCGAGGTTCGCCGCCCAGGTGTCAAGGGTGCGTGCATAGTGCGGTTGCAGGTGTTGCTGGCGCGTCACGGTATAGCCGGCCTTGACGGCGTGGTCGGTGACCTGCGCTGCCAGCGGCAGACGACCGCCGGGATAGATCTCGTCCATGATGAACTTGATGAACCGCACCCGCGACATCGTCAGCGGCAGCTTTTTGGCTTTGATCTCTTCGTCGCTCGGGATGATGATGTTGTGTAGCAGCATCACGCCGTCGTCGGGCATCCAGTTGTACGTCTTCTTGAAGTAGTCGTCGTACTTGTTGAAGCCGAAGTGCTCGAACGCGCCGATCGAGACGATCCGGTCGACCTGGCCGTCGAACTCCTCCCACGGCTGCAGCCGAACCTCCATGTTGCGCTTGCTCTTCGAGTTCGCGAACCAGTGGTTCTCGATGTGCTCCTTCTGGTTCTCGGACAGCGTCAGGCCGATGACGTTCACGTCATACTTGTCGACCGCGCGCATGATCGTCGAGCCCCATCCGCAGCCGATATCGAGCAGCGTCATCCCCGGCTTCAGACCCAGCTTGCCCAGAGAGAGGTCGACCTTGGCCATCTGCGCTTCTTCCAAGGTCATGTCGTCGCGCTCGAAGTAGGCGCAGCTATAGGTCTGGGTCGGGTCCTGCCACAGCCTGAAGAAGTCGTTCGAAATGTCGTAGTGGAATTGGACTTCGCCCTTGTCCGACCCGCGGGTCTGCCCCGCAGACTTCGATAACCACTTGGACGAGGCAGTTGGCACGTTACTGGTCACAGGTCCCCCATTCGACACTGCTGGCCGCAGTCATTGATTAGGTGTCGCGCCCGGGGCGCTGTCCGGCTGATGTAGCCATGACACCACATGCGCGGCACGCTCACCAATAAGGGGTGGTCTTCGTGTCGCGGCGATTCGGATACAGGTTAGGGGCGCTCGATCAAGGGCCCCATGGTTCGGCTTTGACCGCCGGAACGGCCGAGGGGGTCTCGATCGTGCTCGGCGCCGCCGACTTGGTCACCGTTTCGCCGGCGCCTCCGTGCGTGTTGTCGGCGCGGGCCTGCTGGTTGCTGCCAAAGGCAATGGTCAGAGCCGCCATCGCGGCGAGCATCCCCGTGCCGACGACCGCAAGTGCCGTTTTTACCATCGTGCTTGACCTGGCTTTCTTCTCGGCGGTTGGTCGCACGCACCGTAGCCCGGCCACATTTCAGGCATGCCAACTGAAGATTTCCGCCAGGTTTCCTGACAGAAAACTGGTCGCAGAGGCCGTCAGAGGAAGCCAGCGAAGTGATCGATTCGTACCTCGCGCGCGGCGCGCCTACCGATGCGCTGAAGATCGCGGATGTGGTCGACGGAGTCCAGCTTCTGCACATCCTCGGCGCGGATATCGGCCAAGCCGAGCGCGTCCAGCCCGCTGCTGGTCAGTTCCGCGTTGTACCGCGCATAAGAGAACCGCCGGGGACCCGCGAGGCCGCCTTCGTCTCCGATGAGGTCGCCGATCTCGTTGTCGAGGACCGCGCCGTGGCGGCACCGCCCGAACACCCGGCACAGCAGATCCTGCTCGTGCAGGGCGGCCGACATCAGCGCCGCGGGCACCGAGGTGGCGTTGAACAACACGTTCATGTCGTCGGGCTGCAACCGTTCGCGTGCCTTCGGTACCGTGCCGGTGCCCACCGACACCAGCAGCAGCCTGTCCTCGCCGGTCGGCCAGGCCAGCCCGTAGGCGGGCAGCGTTGCCATCAGGAACAGTTGAAAAGACGGGTTGTTGTACACCGTCAGCCCGCCGTCGACGAACACGAAGTCGCGATCGCCGATGCGGATCCGTTCGGCCGGAAAGTACAGCGGCGCAGCGGTGCTGGCCCGGACCAGTTGCCACAGCGGCAGTGACAGATTGTTGTCGGCGAGATCGGGGGCGTTGTACTTCGCGCCCGGGTTGTTGCTGAGCGGCCACGGCGAATCCGTTGTCGCATTGCGCAACACCATCATCAGCAACGTGTGCACTCGGGCGTCGCCAAGTGTGATGTCGCCGAAGATCTCCCGCAGCTTTCCTTCGAGACCCTCGCTGTTGTAACGCTGTTTGTACCAGCGGGCGATGAATGCGCGGTCGAACATCAACTTGCCATGGTCGTCGTACAACCGCCGCAGGTCGTCAACCGACATCCGGCAGGCCAGCCCGGCCGCGATGATCGCCCCGGTGCTGGTACCTGCGATGTAGTCGAAATAGTCTGCGAGAACGAATGACTCGGCGTCGGGATGCCTGCTGCGAAGCTGTGCCTCGATTTCACCGAGGAATTCCAGCGCCAGCACACCCCGAATCCCGCCCCCGTCGATGGCGAGCAGCTTTTTGGGCCCCTCGACTTCGGCGCGCTCGCGATAGCTCATGCCCGCTTGCGTTCCCCCGCGGCGATTGCGCTACGAAAGCTCGGTGACGGATCCGCCTGCGGCGGTGATCTTCTCGCGTGCCGCCCCACTGAACTTGTGCGCGCTGACGGAAACCTTCACGACCAGCTTGCCGTCGCCGAGAACCTTCACCAACGAGTTCTTGCGCACGGCGCCCTTTGCCACAAGCTCGTCGACTCCGACTTCGCCGCCGTCGGGGAAGAGCCGATTGATGTCGCCCACGTTGACGACGGCGTACTCGATGCGAAACCGGTTGCGGAAGCCCTTGAGCTTGGGCAGCCGCATATGGATCGGCATTTGGCCACCCTCGAAGGTCGCCGGCACGTTCTTGCGCGCCTTGGTGCCCTTGGTGCCGCGGCCGGCGGTCTTGCCCTTCGAGCCTTCACCACGCCCGACGCGGGTGCGCTTGGTTTTCGAACCCGGCGCGGGCTTCAGATCGTGCAGTTTGATCGTCATTTCGCCTCAACCTCCTCAACCTCTACGAGGTGGCGCACGGCCGCGATCAGCCCGCGCGTCTGCGGGCTGTCCTCGCGAACCACCGTATGGCGAATTCGCCTCAGGCCCAACGTCCGCAGGCTCTCGCGCTGCCTCCAGCGTGCACCGATTGTACTGCGCACCTGAGTAATTCGAAGATCTGCCATGGCTATGCCGTTCCCTCGCGCGGCGGCGCGCTCGCTGCCGCCGCCGCACTTTCCCTGCGCGCCCGCAGCATTCGGGCGGGAGCGACGTCCTCGATCGGCAGACCGCGACGCGCAGCCACTTCCTCCGGACGCTGCAGCAGCTTCAACGCGGTCACCGTCGCATGCACCACGTTGATCGCGTTGTCGCTGCCCAGTGACTTCGCCAAAATGTCGTGCACGCCAGCGCATTCCAGCACCGCGCGGGCCGCACCGCCGGCGATCACGCCGGTACCGGGGCTGGCGGGGCGCAGCAGCACCACACCCGCGGCGGCCTCGCCCTGCACCGGGTGAGTGATCGTGCCACCGATGAGCGGAACACGGAAGAAGTTCTTGCGCGCTTCCTCAACACCCTTGGCGATCGCGGCGGGTACCTCCTTGGCCTTGCCGTATCCGACGCCGACCATCCCGTTGCCGTCACCGACGATCACCAGTGCGGTGAAGCTGAACCGCCGACCGCCTTTGACCACCTTCGACACTCGGTTGATCGCGACGACGCGCTCGAGGTAGTTGCTCTTCTCGCCACCGTCGCGGCCGCGACCACCCCGATCGTCACGGCGACCCCGGCCCTCGCGGCCCTCCGTGCGCGGAGGGCGCGCATCAGACGTCGCCTGGCCGGATGTCGCCGGCCCTGCGGCTCCGGCGGCTCCAGCGGCCCCGGCGGCTCCTGCTGCCTGCTCGGCCATCACGGCTTCCTCTCTGTCTCTGCAAAGCAAGTCATCATTTAGAACTTCAGCCCGCTCTCCCGGGCGGCGTCGGCCAGCGCCGCGATCCGTCCGCCATAGGTGTAGCCACCCCGGTCGAACACCACGGTGTCGATGCCCGCGGCCTTCGCGCGTTCCGCGATCAACTGTCCGACGCGGACGCTATGCGCCTTCTTGTCGCCCTCGACGGCACGAACGTCGGCCTCGATCGACGACGCGGCGGCCAGCGTGGTGCCGTTCAGGTCGTTGACCACCTGCACGTGGATGTGGCGAGCGGACCGGTGCACCACCAGCCGCGGCCGCTCCGGAGTGCCGGACACCTTCTTGCGCAGCCGGGCGTGACGGCGCAGCCGTGCTTTCCGGCGGGCCTCCGCAACGCTTTGGCCGACCTGCTTGCGTTTGGTCTCTGTAGTTGCCATCTCTTCCGCCTACTTGCCCGTCTTCCCGACCTTGCGGCGAATCTGCTCACCTTCGTAGCGGATCCCCTTGCCCTTGTAGGGGTCGCTCTTGCGCAGGCGGCGGATGTTGGCCGCAATCTGGCCGACCTTCTGCTTGTCGATACCCGAGATCGAGAACTTCGTCGGCGTCTCCACCGCGAACGTGACGCCGTCGGGGGCAGTAATCAGCACCGGATGGCTGTAGCCCAAGGCGAATTCGAGATTGCTGCCCTTGGCGACAACGCGGTAGCCGACACCGAAGATCTCCATCTTGATGGTGTAGCCCTCGGTAACGCCGGTGACGAGATTGTTCACCAGTGTACGAGACAACCCGTGCAGGGAACGGTTGCGCCGCTCGTCGTTGGGCCGCATGACGACGATCTCACCATCGTCGTTGCGGGACACCGTGATCGGCTCGGCGACGTCGAGCTCCAGGGCGCCCTTCGGACCCTTGACCGAAACGTTCTGGCCCTCGATCGTCACGTCGACACCCGCCGGAACGGGAATCGGCTGCTTACCAATGCGCGACATGCTCAGTCCTTTTCCGTTCTCCCGGCTACCACACGTACGCGAGAACTTCGCCGCCGACACCCTCGCGGGCTGCCTGACGGTCGGTCTTCAGCCCCGACGACGTCGAAATGATCGCAACGCCCAGACCGCCCAGCACCCGGGGCAGACTCGTCGACTTCGCGTACACCCGAAGACCCGGCTTGCTCACCCGGCGCAGACCCGCGATGCTGCGCTCCCGGCTCGGCCCGTACTTCAGTTGCACCACAAGCGATTTGCCCACCCGGGCATCCTCGGTGCGGTAGTCGGTGATGTAGCCCTCGGTTTTGAGAATCTCGGCGATGTTGGCCTTGATCTTCGAATGCGGCAGGCTCACCTCGTCGTGGTATGCCGAGTTGGCATTGCGCAGACGGGTCAAGAAGTCTGCGATCGGATCGGTCATCGTCATGCGTTGTCCTCGATGCTCTTCGCGCGAGCGCTCATCGCGGCGTCCTCCTACCAGCTAGCCTTCTGCACCCCGGGCAATTGACCGGCGTGCGCCAATTCGCGTAGGCAGATCCGGCACAGGCCGAACTTGCGGTACACCGCACGCGGGCGGCCACATCGGTTGCACCGCGTGTAGGCGCGCACCGCAAACCTGGGCTTGCGCTTGGCCTTGTTGACTAGAGCCTTCTTCGCCATCAGTTCTCCTTGAACGGAAAGCCGAGCGCCCGCAACAACGCCCGCCCTTCGTCGTCATTCGTCGCCGAGGTGACGACGGTGATGTCCATGCCGCGTGGCCGGTCGATCGAGTCGACGTCGATCTCGTGGAACACCGACTGCTCGGTCAATCCGAACGTGTAGTTGCCGGTCCCGTCGAACTGCTTGGGACTCAACCCGCGAAAGTCGCGGATACGGGGCAGCGCGATCGTGATCAACCGGTCCAGGAACTCCCACATCCGGTCGCCGCGCAGGGTCACGCGCGCGCCGATCGGCATGCCCTCGCGGAGCTTGAACTGCGCGATCGACTTGCGGGCGCGCCGGATTTCCGGCTTCTGCCCGGTGATCAACGACAGGTCATTGACAGCGCCGTTGATCAGCTTCGCGTCGCGCGCGGCGTCGCCGACACCCATGTTGACGACGACCTTGACGACGCCCGGAATCTGCATCACGTTGCCGTAGCCGAACTGCTTGTGCAGCGCATCGCGGATCTCTTCGCGGTACCGCGTCTTCAGCCGGGGCTGAATCTTCTCT
Source organism: Mycobacterium sp. (assembly GCA_036558625.1). Lineage (GTDB taxonomy): Bacteria > Actinomycetota > Actinomycetes > Mycobacteriales > Mycobacteriaceae > Mycobacterium. The sequence goes on from DATBFF010000228.1 coordinate 10,444, forward strand.
GGGGTTTGTGCAGTCGTCATCCGATGTCCTTGCCGTTGCGGCGGGAGATTCGCACCTTCTTGCCGGTCCCTTCGTCGATGCGATAGCCGACGCGGGCCGGCTTGCCGTCGGAGTCGACGATCATCACGTTGGAGACGTGGATCGGGGCCTCCTGCGTGACGATGCCGCCAGACTGCGAGCCGCGCTGGTTGGTCGCGATCGGCGTGTGCTTCTTGATCCGGTTGACGCCCTCGACGAGCACCTTGTTGGCGGCCGGGTAGGCCTGCAGCACTTTGCCTTTGGCGCCCTTGTCCTTACCGGAGATGACGAGCACGGTGTCGCCCTTGTGGATCTTCATCTACAGCACCTCCGGGGCCAGCGAGACGATCTTCATGAACCGCTTCTCGCGCAGCTCACGGCCAACGGGTCCGAAGATGCGGGTGCCGCGCGGGTCGTTATCGGGCTTGATGATCACTGCGGCGTTCTCGTCGAACTTGATGTAGCTGCCGTCAGGCCGGCGGCGTTCCTTGACCGTGCGCACGATCACGGCCTTCACCACTTCACCGCGTTTGATGTTGCCGCCCGGGATGGCATCTTTGACCGTCGCAACGATCACGTCGCCGATTCCGGCGTAGCGCCGCGACGACCCGCCGAGCACCCGGATGCACAAGATCTCCTTGGCGCCCGTGTTGTCGGCGACCTTGAGCCGCGATTCCTGCTGAATCACAAGATCTCCTCGGTGAAGGTATGCACGCCAAGGCGGACCTGACGTACCCGGTCTTGATGTCACCGAAGGGCACGCGGGGCCGGCCTCGATAGGGTCGGCCGAGGTCTGCCCAAGGCAACCTCACGATTCTAGGGGAGTACCTGCGGTGGAGCCAAATCCTCGCTGTTCACGGTCGGCTCGGGGCAGCGCCGTGAGTACATCCGCCTCGTCGCCGGCGGAGTCGTGTCGGATGACGATCAGGTACAGAGTAAGGGCGACGATAAGGGGGAAATCCCACACACCGTGAAGGGTCGATAACGTGCGATTAGAAGGCACAGTGGCGCTGATCACCGGCGCCTCCGCCGGTATCGGCCAA
>DATBFF010000229.1:0-7730 GCA_036558625.1 Mycobacterium sp.
TGCTCTTCGCGCAAGCGGCTCATCGCCGCCCTTTTCGAGTACATCGGGCAGCGCCGTCAGGAATTCGTCGATCTGGGCTTCGGTGATGATCAGCGGCGGTGCGAGCCGGATGATGTCGCCCGCCGGGGCGTTGACCAGGAATCCCGCGTCGCGCGCGGCATTTTCGACGGCCTTGGCCACTGGCGCCGTCAACACGACGCCGCGCAGCAGTCCGCGGCCCCGAACATGGTCGACCAGTGGATGATTGAGCGATTCGATGCCGTGGTGCAACGCCTTGCCCAGCACGCCGGCCCGCCCGATCAGGTCCTGCTCGGTCAGCGTGCGCAACACCGCGAGCGCGGCCGCCGCACACACCGGGTTGCCGCCGAATGTGCTGCCGTGCAGCCCCGGAGTCATCAGGGCCGCCGCAGGTCCGGTCGCCAGGCACGCGCCAATCGGCAGTCCGCCGCCGAGCCCTTTCGCCAGTGTCACGACGTCGGGCGTGATGCCGTCGTGCTGATGCGCGAAGAACGCGCCGGTGCGCCCCATTCCGGTCTGCACCTCGTCGAGCACCAGCAGCGCGCCGTGCCGTGCCGTGATTTCCCGCGCTGCAACGAGATAACCGGGTGGCGGCATGACGACACCGCTCTCGCCCATGATCGGTTCGAGGAAAACTGCCGCGGTGTCGTCGGAGACCGCGGCCGCCAACGCATCGGTGTCGCCGTACGGCACATGTGTCACGTCGCCGGGCAGAGGGGCGAACGGCGCCTGCTTGCTGGGCTGACCCGTGAGCGCGAGCGCCCCCATGGTCCGTCCATGGAAGGCTTCCTGCGCTGCGACCAGGTGGGTACGGCCGGTCAATCGCGACAGTTTGAACGCCACTTCGTTGGCTTCGGTGCCTGAGTTGCAGAAAAACACCCGCGTTTGCGCGTCGGCACCCAGCAGCCCAACCAGGGCCTCTGCCAACGCGATTCCCGGTTCATGCAGATACAGGTTCGACGTGTGTCCGAGCGTGTCGAGCTGCCGCGTGACCGCGTCGATGATCGCGGGGTGCCGGTGGCCGAGGATGTTGACCGCGATCCCGCCGAGCAGGTCGAGATAGGCCTTGCCGTCGACGTCGGTGACGACGGCGCCGTCTCCGCTGGCCAGCGCGAGCGGCGGGGTGCCGTAATTGTTCATCATCACCGTCTCCCAACGCTGCGTGAGGCTGTGCGCTCCCTCGTCGCTTCGCTCTACCCGCGAGGTCATGCCCTCACCACCTTTGTCCCGGTGCCCGCGTCGGTCAGCAACTCCACCAGCACGCAGTGATCGACGCGGCCGTCTATGACGTGGGCGCTGGGCACACCGGCAGCGACCGCGCGCAGGCACGCCTCCGCCTTTGGCACCATGCCGGCGTCGAGCGAGGGCAGCAGCTCGGCCAGTGTGCCGGTGTCGATTTCGGTGACAAACGAGTCGCGGTCCGGCCACCGGGTGTATAAACCCTCGATGTCGGTGAGCATCAACAGCTTCTCCGCCCTCAACGCTTCGGCAAGCGCGGCGGCAGCGGTATCGGCATTGATGTTGTGCACCACCCCGTCGACGTCAGGTGCGATCGACGACACCACCGGAATGCGTCCGGCGGCAATGAGATCGAGCACTGCAGCGGTGTTGACGGCGGCGACGTCACCGACGAGGCCGATGTCGGTGGCAATGCCGTCGACCGTGACACTGCGCCGCACGGCGGTGAACAGCTGGGCGTCCTCGCCCGTGATACCCACGGCGTAGGGGCCGTGCGCGTTGATCTGATTGACGAGTTCTCGGCCCACCTGCCCGAAGAGCACCATCCGGGCCACGTCGAGAACCTCTGGCGTCGTCACCCGGAAGCCCGCCTTGAAATCACCTGCGATGCCTAACCGTTTCAGCATCGCGGTGATCTGCGGGCCGCCTCCGTGCACGACGACGGGGTGGATGCCGCAGTTGCGCAGGAACACCATGTCGGCCGCGAACGCCTGCCGCAAGGCGCTGTCGGTCATCGCATTGCCGCCGTATTTGATCACGACGATCTTGTCGTTCAGCGCTTTCAGCCATGGCAACGCCTCGGCGAGCACTTGGGCTTTCACCGCAGCCGTGAGCGCGACGGTAGTCATGAGCTGTAAGCCGAGTTCTCTTCGACATAGCCGTGCGAGAGGTCTGTCGTGCGGATCGACGCGCGTCCGTCGCCGACGCCCAGATCGACCGTCACGTTGATGTCGGCGCCACTGAGATCGACCTGCCGCGCGCCGGGCGCACCGACACCCTTCTCGCAGACCGCAAAACCGTTGAACGACACCGTGATCCGGTCTGGCTCCAGCTGCACCGGCGCCATACCGGCGGCGGCCACCACCCGCCCCCAGTTCGGGTCGGAGCCGAACAGCGCCGTCTTCACCAGGCTGTCGCGTGCGACGGTGCGGGCGACGGCCAGCGCGTCGTCGTCGACGGCGGCACCGGTGACCGTGATCGCAACGCGCTTGGTGACGCCCTCGGCGTCGGCCTGTAACTGGACGACGAGGTCGTCGCAGACCTGCAACAGCGCGTCGTCGAGATCGTTTTGGCTGGGCGCAATCTCGCTGGCGCCCGAGGCCAACGCCAGCACGGTGTCGTTGGTGGAACAACAGCCGTCGATGTCGAGCCGTTCGAACGTCAGCGCGGTCGCGCGGCGCAGCGCAGTGTCGAGCGCCGTCGCATCTGCGACCGCGTCGGTGGTGATCACGCACAGCATGGTGGCCAGAGACGGCGCGACCATGCCCGCCCCCTTGGCCATTGCGCCCACAGTCCAATTGCCCGAATGATGCAGCGCCGCTTGCTTCAGCACGGTGTCGGTAGTCATGATCGCCCGGGCCGCGTCCTCGCCGCCGTTAAGCCCGCCGGCGAGTTCGTGCACGACTGCGCCGACTCCCGCCAGCACCTTGTCCATGGGCAGCCGGTCGCCTATCAGGCCCGTCGAGCACACCGCCACTTCGACCGCGCCCGTTTCGGTTCCCCAGTCGGACAGCGCCGCGGCGACGGCTTCCGCCGTCGCGTGGGTGTCTTGAAATCCCGCCGGCCCGGTGCAGGCGTTGGCGCCTCCGGAGTTGAGCACCACGGCGCGCAGTCGCCCCGTAGTCATCACTTGCTGCGTCCAGAGCACGGGTGCGGCCTTGACCTGGTTGCGGGTGAACACGCCCGCAGCGCCATGGTCCGGGCCTTCGTTGAATACCAGTGCCAGGTCGAGGGCGCCCGACGCCTTGATTCCTGCCGAGATACCCGCCGCGCGGAACCCGGCCGGGGCCGTCACGCCCTGCGTGCGGAGCAGTCGGGTCACGGCGCCACCCCCACCACTGAGAGACCTTCTGTTTCCGGCCATCCCAGCGCGAGGTTCATCGACTGCACGGCTGCGCCACCGGTGCCCTTGACGAGGTTGTCGATCGCACACACGGCGACGAACGTCTTTGCATCCTCGTCGACGGCGACCGCGATGTGCGCCGCGTTGCTGCCGATCACCGCGCCGGTGCTCGGCAGCTGCCCTTCCGGCATCAGATAGACGAAAGGCTCGGAGTCATAAGCCTTTTCGTATGCCTCACGCAGGCGAGGCAATGTGGACGCTGTCCGCGCCGTGCAGGTGGCCAGGATTCCCCGCGACATCGGGACGAGCACCGGGGTGAAGGACACGTGTACCGCGCGGTCGGTGAGCGCCTGCAGGCCCTGCGCGATTTCGGGCGTGTGCCGGTGCGCCCCGCCGATGTTGTAGGCGCGGGCCGAGCCGATCACTTCCGAGCCGAGCAGGTCCGCTTTCACGGTCCGCCCCGCACCGGAGGTGCCGCTGACCGCGACGACCGCGACGACCGGTTCGATCAAGTTGTCCGCGACGGCCGGCAGCAGCGCCAGCAGCGCCGCACTCGGATAGCAGCCCGGCACGGCGACGCGGCGCGCTGACCGCAGTCGGTCGCGGTTGCCCGGCAATTCCGGCAGGCCGTACGGCCAGCTGCCCGCGTGTGCGGACCCGTAGAACCGCTGCCAGGCGCCGGCGTCGGTCAGCCGGAAGTCCGCGCCGCAGTCGATGATCACGGTATCCGGCGCGAGTTGTTCGGCGAGGGCAGCCGAATGGCCGTGCGGCAGGGCGAGAAACACGACGTCGTGGCCCGACAGCACGCGGGTGTCGGTCGTCTCCAGCACCCGCGACGCCAACGGGAGTAGGTGCGGATGGTGTTCGGCTATCGCGGTGCCCGCGCTGGCCGCCGCGGTGAGCGCGCCGATGGTCAGGCGCCCGTCGGCATAGGCCGGATGGCCCAGCAGCAGGCGCAGGATTTCTCCGCCGGCATAGCCGCTCGCACCTGCCACTGCCACCGTTGTCATGACCGCAATTCTGCATGGTTATGCAGAACAGCGCAAATTCATTCTGCTGCCTCTGGCGCGGCAGGCTAGGTGCGCTGGACGGCGCCGAGGAGCTCGGCGGCCCGGCGCACGCCCGCGTCACGGGCAGCGCTGGCTTCGTCCTCGGTCAGCGTGCGATCGGGGGCCCGGAACCGCAAGGCCAGCGTCAGCGACTTGCGACCGTCCCCGATCTGCGGACCGGTGTAGGTGTCGAACAGTGCAATGCCCTCGAGCAGCTCGCCGGCTCCGCCGCTGACCGCGTCGACGACGTCCTGGGCGGGGACGTCGTCAGCCACGACCAGGCTGACGTCCTGGAAGACGGCCGGGAACGGCGAGACCCTCGGCGCCGGCAACGACTCGGTGAGCGGTATCGCGTCGAGATCCAGCTCGACGGCGCAGGTTCCCTTCGGCAGCCCGCTGCGTTCGACGACCGCTGGGTGCAGCTGGCCGGCATGCCCGACCACGGTGTCGCCGACGAGCACTTCGGCGCACCTGCCCGGATGCCATGGCAGGTACCGGACGGCGCGCAGTGTCAGCTCCACGCCGCACGTCCGCGCGACGACACGCACGATCTCGAAGGCATCGGCGGCATCGACGGGCCGGCCCGGCCCCCATGGCCCGCGGGGCTCACGAAGCCCGGCCATCACCACTGCGAGATGCTGCGGCTGCCGCGGTAGTGAGTCGTCCAGCAGGGCGACCTCGTCGTCGGTGGGGCGGCGGCCCAGCGGCAGCACGTCGATGGGACGAGTCTGCTCGGTGGGCAGCACCACCTGCTCGATCGCAAACAGCACGACATCGACTGTTCCACGAGAAACATTGCGGCTCAACGCTTCCAACGTGCCGGGCAACAGTGTCGTCGCGAGTTCGGGGCGGTCTGCTTCCAGTGGGTTGACCACCGCGAGAGTGTGTCGGCGCGGATCGTCGGACGACAGTCCCCACAGGTCGAAGACCCCGGTCGGCAGGAACGGTGTCGGCAGCACCTCGACACAGCCGGACAGCGCCAGCGACTTCCCGATCGCCCTGCGCCGCTTCTGCAGCGCGCTGAGCCCGCGCCCGGACGGTGCCAATGGCAGCACCGACGGGATGATGTCGAGACCTTCGAGCCGCAGCACCTCCTCGACGAGGTCGGCGGGCTGCACCAGGTCGGGTCGCCAACTCGGCGGGGTCGCGGTCAAGGTTGCGTCGTGAACGCTCACCGCGGCGCCCACCTGCTGCAAGCGCCGCATCGCCGTGCCGTCTGGGTACCTCACACCGGCGGTACGGTCGGGCAGGTCGGTGGCCATCTCGATCGGCGGCATGGACCAGTCTTCGCGCGGCGGCTGGCCCCGCCAGTCGGTCAGCTTGGGTTCTATTGTGCCGCCGGTGATTTCAGCCAGCAGCCGCGATGCCCGGTCAAGCGCGGCGACCGAGACCGCAGGGTCGACCGCACGTTCGTAGCGTCGGCCCGACTCACTGCCCATGTGCAGCCGCCGTTGCGTGCGTGACACCGCGGCGGGATCCCACACGGCCGCCTCCAGCAGCACGTCGGTGGAGTCGTCACGCATCTCCGTGGAGCCGGCGCCCATCACACCGCCGATCGCCGCGGTCGCCACGTCGTCAACGATCAGCACGTCGCCGGGATTCAGCCGACGCTCGACGTCGTCGAGCGTCACGACGGTCTCCCCCGGCTGCGCGAAGCGCACCCGGAAGCCACCGCTGATGCGCCGCAGGTCGTGTGCGTGCATCGGATGTCCGAGTTCGAGCATCACGTAGTTGGTCACGTCGACCGCCGGTGAGATCGCCCGGATGCCGGACAGATACAGCCGCCGTTGCATCCACCACGGCGAGGCGGCGTTTGGGTCGATACCGACGACCGGCCGCAGGGCGAACCGGCGCACGCCGGTGTCCGGGTCGATGGACAGCGGCCATGCTTCACTCTCAGCGGGCAATCGCGGCACGTCCGCGGGGTCGACGAAGTCGAGGTCGTACGCGCACGCCACTTCACGCGCCATGCCGCGCACCGAGAGGCAATACCCACGATCGGGAGTGATTCCGAGATGGAAGACGACGTCGTCGGTGCCCAGTACCGGTGCGGCGGCGTCGCCGGGTGCGGCGGTACCCGGTGGCAACACCAGGATGCCGGATTGGTCTGTGCCCATGTTCAATTCGCTCGCCGAGCAGATCATCCCGTCAGAGGCCCGGCCATAGGTTTGCCGTGGGGTGATGGCGAAGCCACCCGGCAAGACCGTCCCGGGCAGCGCTACCACCACGAGATCGCCGAGCGTGAAGTTGGTTGCGCCGCAGACGATGTCGCGGGGCTCGGCTTCACCGACGTCCACCTTCACCGCTCTGATCGGCTTCTTGAATTCGGTGAGTTCCTCGATGCCGGCCACCCGACCGATCGTGAGCGGACCGGTGACGGGCCCGACCGGGACGACCTCTTCGACTTCGTGACCGATGCGGATCAGCGTCTGCTCCAGTTCGTCAGCCGGCACGTCCCAGCCCGGTGCGCCGGCAGCGACGACCTCGCGCAGCCAGCTGTAGGGAACCCGCATCAGGCTCCTACTCCGAACGGAAGCGAGAAGCGGACGTCGCCCTCGACCATGTCACGCATGTCAGGAATCCCGTTGCGGAACTGCAGGGTACGTTCCAGGCCCATCCCGAACGCGAAACCGGAGTACCCTGTCGGGTCAATCCCGCAGGCGCGCAACACGTTCGGATGCACCATCCCACAGCCGCCCCACTCCACCCAGCCAGCACCGCCCTTCTTCCCCTCGAACCACACGTCGACCTCGGCCGACGGTTCGGTGAACGGGAAGAAGTGCGGACGGAACCGGGTACGGCCCTGCGGGCCGAACTGGGCGCGCGCGAAGGCATCCAGCGTGCCGCGCAAGTGCGCCATCGTCAGGCCGCGGTCCACGGCGAGTCCCTCCACCTGGTGGAACACCGGGGTGTGCGTGGCATCGAGCTCGTCGGTACGGAAGGTGCGCCCGATCGAGATGATGTAGACCGGAGGGTCGCGCTCGAGCAGCGCGCGAATCTGCACCGGCGAGGTGTGCGTGCGCAACACCTGACGCGATCCGTCGGGCGCGACGTGGAAGGTGTCCTGTTCGCTGCGGGCCGGATGATCGGGCGGGAAGTTCAGCGCGTCGAAGTTGAACTGTTCGGTCTCGACCTCGGGACCCTCCGCCACCTCCCACCCCATTGCGACGAACGTGTCCGCGACGTGTTCGGCCAGGATCGTGATCGGGTGGCGCGCCCCCACGGGCTGCCGGGTCGAAGGCAGGGTCACGTCCACGCGCTCCGCGACCAGCACGGCGGTGTCGCGCTCGGCCCGCAGGGCCGCGAGGCGCTCGTCGTACGCGCGCTGGGCCTCGGCACGCGCGACGTTGACGCGTCGGCCC
>DATBFF010000230.1:0-35923 GCA_036558625.1 Mycobacterium sp.
GTCCCGCCGAGGCGGACACCATCGACACCGTGCGACGACTGCACGAGCGCAGCTAGACCATTCGCGAAACCCGAGTTTCGCATACATTCACCGCATGAGCGTCACCTACGTGCGCACCGATGCCGACCTGCCGCCGGTCGCGATCATCGACCGTTCCCCGATCAAGGTCCGCCACAAGATCGTGTTCGGCGTCATCGCAGTGCTCGGGGCGCTGGCGTGGGCAGTCATCGCGGTCGTTCGGGGCGAAACCGTCAATGCCGTCTGGTTCGTCATCGCTGCGATCTGCACGTACGTCGTCGCCTTCCGGTTCTACGCGCGGTTGATCGAGATGAAGATCGTCAAACCTCGCGATGACGAAGCGACCCCGGCAGAGCTCCTCGAGAACGACGCCGACTACATGCCCACCGATCGCCGGGTTCTGTTCGGCCACCACTTCGCAGCGATCGCGGGCGCGGGACCGTTGGTGGGACCGGTGCTGGCCGGGCAGATGGGATATCTGCCCGGCGCGATCTGGATCATCATCGGGGCCGTCGTGGGTGGTTGCGTTCAGGACTACCTCGTGCTGTGGGTGTCGACCCGACGCCGCGGCCGCTCACTGGGGCAGATGGTCCGCGACGAGGTGGGCGCAGTCGGCGGTGCAGCCGCGATCGTCGCGATCATCGCGATCATGATGATTCTCCTGGCGGTGCTGGCACTGGTGGTGGTCAACGCTCTGGCACAAAGTCCGTGGGGAGTGTTTTCGATCGCGATGACGATCCCGATCGCGATCTTCATGGGCGCCTATCTACGGTATTGGCGGCCCGGCAGGATCTCGGAAGTCACCTTGATCGGCGTTGCCCTGCTGGTACTCGCGGTCGTGGCCGGCAACTGGGTCGCCGAAACCCCTTGGGGGCAAGACTGGTTCGGGTTGTCCAGGGTGACGTTGTCGTGGTGCGTCATCATCTACGGCTTCGCCGCTTCGGTGCTGCCGGTGTGGTTTCTGCTCGCTCCCCGCGACTACTTGTCCACCTTCATGAAGGTCGGCACGATCAGCCTTCTCGCAGTGGGCATCCTGATCGCACGACCCGCCGTGCAGGCACCGGCGGTGTCCGCGTTCGCGCACAGCGGTGATGGCCCGGTGTTCGCAGGTGCGCTCTTCCCATTCCTGTTCATCACCATCGCCTGCGGTGCGTTGTCCGGCTTCCACGCGTTGATCTCGTCTGGAACCACACCCAAACTGCTGGAAAAAGAAAGCCAGATGCGGCTGATCGGCTACGGCGGCATGCTGACCGAATCGTTTGTGGGAATCATGGCCTTGGTCACCGCGGCGATCCTCAACCAGCACCTGTATTTCACGATGAACACCGACGCACTAGCCGGAAAGACACCGCAGGACGCCGCGTACTACGTCAACAACCTGCCGCTGGGCGGCGAGCACATCACCGCGGATCAGATCGAGCAGGCCGCCCGCGATGTCGGCGAACGCAGAATCATCGCCCGGACCGGTGGCGCGCCGACGTTGGCGGTCGGCATGTCCGAAGTGCTGCACAGCGCGTTCGGTGGCCCGGCATTCAAGGCATTTTGGTACCACTTCGCCATCATGTTCGAGGCGTTGTTCATTCTCACCACGGTCGACGCGGGAACGCGCGTCGCCCGGTTCATGGTTTCCGACGCGCTGGGCAACCTCGGCGGTCCGCTGCGCAAGTTCAGCAATCCCAGCTGGCGGCCCGGCGCATGGCTGTGCAGCCTGGTGGTGGTTGCACTGTGGGGCAGCGTGCTGTTGATGGGCGTGACCGATCCTCTCGGCGGCATCTTCACGCTGTTTCCGTTGTTCGGCATCGCCAACCAGTTGCTGGCCGCGATCGCCCTGACGCTGGTGGCAGTGGTCGTCGTCAAGAAGGGCTACCTGAAGTGGGTGTGGGTGCCGGGCGTGCCGTTGTTGTGGGATCTCGTCGTGACGTTGACGGCATCGTGGCAGAAGATCTTCTCGGCAGACCCGCGCGTCGGCTACTGGAGCCAGCACCAGCTGTACCAACAAGCCAAGGATGCGGGGCGAACATCGTTCAAAGCGGCACATAACGCGCAGGAAATCAACGACATCCTCCGCAACACATTCATCCAGGGCACGCTGTCAATCGTGTTCGCGGTGCTCGTCATCATCGTTTTCGTGACAGGTGTGGTCATGGCCCTGCGCGCGATCCGTGGCGGCGGCACAGCACTCACCGAAGAAAAGCCGGTGCCGTCACAGCTTTTCGCGCCATCGGGCCTCATCCCCACACACAACGAACGGGAGGTGCAACGGCAATGGGACGCGCTCGCCGACTCGTCCACCAAATCCGTTGGTACTGCGGCACATTGATGGGTGATACGCATTACCGGCGATATGTAGAGCGTCGTCGGCACATGCACCCGGACCAACCAGTACTGACCGAGCGGGAGTACTGGAAAATGCGCTACGCCGCCGCGGACGCCAACCCCGGCGGGAGCTGCTGTTAGGGTCTTTGTTAACACAGCGTTGCCGGTGCGTAAGGGACCTTGGGCCAGCCTGTGAATCCGCGTTGAGGTGACTTGGGGAGACGGTCGGCCACCTCTTGTTGGGAATAGTCTGCCGGAAACCGAAAAGCCAGCGTGGGGATTTTCTCGATGAAAGCAAAGAACGTATCGGCCAAGAGGCTGCTGCTGCTGCTGACGACCGCTGGTGCGGTCGCAGTAATGGGGGCGCTCACACTGAGCTCGAATCCGGGCGACAGCCACCGCACCGGCGGCGGCGTCGCCGTCATCGCCGACACGGAAACGCAAAGCACACCGCCGCCAAAGCCCGCTATCCCGTCGGCCGCCCCGACCATGAAATCTTCACCCTGGAAGGGCGGCGACTGGCCCGGCACCTGATCGGCCACGAACCCACGACTCACCTGCGGGTACCGGCTCGTTTGTCGGACGGTAACCAGCGCGGAGTCTGCCGTTTCCTAAACTGCAAGCACGGGTAGCCGAGAATCCTGTCGGCTGCGCCGACGTTTCGGCTGGCGGAAAGGCTCTCGTGTTCGACGTTGACGTGCGCGCGGCCACCGCTCGGGTGACGCGATCACCGCGCCGCTGGCGACCAGATCAACGTCAGTTGACGATTCTCCGCCGGGTTGCCGTGACGATCTGGGCGGCCGTCATCGTCTACCGCACGCTCACAGACGGGTGGGCGTTCAACCGCGAGCTCCTGCTGCTCTACATCGCGACCGGCCTGATTGCCGCGAGCATTGGCCGCCGCCAGATGCTGATGGTGATCCGCGACTGGCTGCCGTTCGCTCTGGTGCTGCTGCTCTACGACATCAGCCGCGGCGCAGCGAAGCTGGTGGGCACCCCGACCATGTGGACGCCCCAGATCGACTGGGACCGTTGGCTTTTCTTCGGCACGGTGCCGACAGTCTGGCTGCAGGAGCGCCTCAAACAGGCTCAGCCACCCTGGTGGGAAGTGTCCATCAGCACGGTCTACATGTCGTTCTTCATCCTGCCGTACGTGGTGGCCGGCGTGCTGTGGCTGCGCGACCGCGAACTGTGGAAAGCGTTCGTCCGGCGATTTGTCGTGTTGTCGTTCGCCGCACTGGCGATCTACGTCGTGTTTCCCGCGGCGCCGCCGTGGGCCGCCGCCAGGTGTACCGCGCAAGACGTTGTCGGCGGACCGGCCTACCCGCCCTGCATCTTCGGGAGTCCCGCCGGGGTGCCGGACGGCGGGCTGCTCGGGCCGATGCACACGGCGCAACCGGGCGCGCACCAGGTCATCGAGCGAATCTCCACCCGCGGGTTCGAAACACTGCACATGCATGTCGCCCGCGATCTGGTCGACTCGGGACAGATGAGCGTGAACATGGTCGCGGCCGTCCCCTCGCTTCATGCGGCGCTGACAGCGATGGTGAGCGTCTTCCTGTGGCGTCGAGTCAGCCGTAAATGGCGCCCGCTGCTGGTGGCATACCCGTTGATGATGGCGTTCACGTTGGTCTACACGGCCGAGCATTACGTCGCCGACCTCATCCTTGGCTGGGCACTGGCGGCGGTGGTGCTGTATGCGCTCAACCGGTGGGAGGCACGCCGCGCCGCCAAATCGATGGCGCCACCGATCGAGAGGCCTCCACCACAGGAGGAATACATCGAGGAACCGACCGACGAGCCCGACGCAGTGCCACAGGGCGCGGTGTAACCGCGCCAGTACGATCGCGGTCATGGCGCAGCCGTTGACCGTCGAGCAATCCCATCACATTCCCGTCGACGTGAAGCAGGCTTTCGACGGCACGCTGCCGATGCCGCTGCCGACATTGTTCCGCCGGTGGTACGGACCCATCCCCCCGATCAGGGAGGTGCACAACCAGGCCGGCGACTGGGACGCGGTGGGTCAGAGCCGCACGGTGCTGCTCACCGGCGGCGGCAGCATGCGCGAGGAACTGACGTCCCTCGATCGGCCGAACGCGTTCGGCTATGTGCTGTCGGACATCAGAGGGCCGCTGTCGCCACTGGTCAGCCGAGTCGACGGCGAGTGGTTATTCGCGCCCGCCGGCGACGGCACCAAAGTCACCTGGCGCTGGACCATCCATCCCCGCTCGCGGTGGGCCGCGCCGGCGCTTCCGGTGTTCGCCCGGCTGTGGCGCGGTTACGCGCGGCGTGCCCTGGACGAGCTGCAGCGTCTGCTGACGCCGACCGATCACCACCGAGGTGGTGCGGCGCCCCGGCCGAAGCCCCACGTCGACTGACCGAGCCGGGCCTTGCGTTCGGACTCGGCGGGGTGTCGGCGAAAGTCGTTGGCCAGCAACGATTCCGCGTCCCGGCCCGCCGTCATCGCCAGGCACGGGTTTCGGAACTCGCAGGGTCCGCAGTGGTCGGCCGGCGTCGGGTAGAGGCCCGGCTCATTGATCATGTCGGATACCTCGTCGGCAAGTTGTGCACCCACGGCGCCGATTTCGTCGCGGCCGCGCCGAATCCGGGTGCGTCGAAGCGGTCCGGCGGTGCGCTGCTCGAGCGGACTGCCGGATGCCCGCGCTTGCGCGTGGATCCGCCGGTGCTGCGGAATCGAGCGGCCGCCACCACTGGGCTCGTGCTGCGCCACCGCCGCGACATCCGTTGCGCCGAAGGGCATATCGAGCGGACCGGCGAGGTGTATTTCGTTGTGGATGGTGCCGGCAATCTGCATACCCATGTAGTCCTGCTCCCAGGCCCAGCACGCAGCGACCGCCTCCTCGTCGAGCAGCAGTGCGTCGACGTTTCGCCAATCGCCGACGAAAAGATGCCGCATCACCCAGTAGTCGTCGGCGGCATCGACGGCCAGGACGTCGACGCGGGCCGAATAGAGCACCGCCATGCCGTCGGCCGTGAGCATTCCACGGGCGGAGTCGTTGCGGTCGGGCACCATCGCGCGCACGTCGTGATCTATCCGGACCGGCGCGAAGTCGTCGACCGTGGCCGCCCAGGCGCCGTAGCAGTCGAGGATCGCGGTGGCGGTCTCGAAAAGCGCGGGCTCCCCGCGGTCGGTCAGGGACCGCCGCAGCGCCTTGTACACAAGCGAGTTAGTCAGCTCGGCGGGCCAGTCCCAGGTGCCCGGGTAGTAGTAGACGGCCAACGCGTCGCGCACGGCAGTGTGCAACGCAGGTTCGACGGGTGCGACGGGCTCGAGGTCGCGCCGATGCGGCGAGGCGAAATCCCACTGCCGTCGGCAGCGTTTGAATCGCGCGCGCTCGTCGGCGCGGATCACGAAGTTCACGGTCATGTCACGCCCCCGGTGATGTCAGGGTAAGCCCAATCAGGCGTGCCAGGAAGACCAGCGACTGATGGCGATGCGCAGCACTGGGCCCGTCAGCGAAAGACGTTGGTACTGTGGGTATTTCCTTCTCAACAGGTCATAACCCGTGGCCATCTGCTCACCGCGGTCGTGGATCTCGGCGACGCCGTCGGCGCGCACCCACCACAGCTCGTCCCAATTGTCGGCGTAATGGTTGGTCAGCAGGCAGACGTTGGTGTTCTGCTCGATGTTGCGCAGCCTGCGCAGCCGGTGTGTGGTCTTCCTCTTCGTGTCGACGGCCGTGTAGACGACGTCGCTGGCGACAGCGAACACGACAGGAACGAGATGCGGCACGGCGTCGGACGAGACAGTGGCAAGCGTGGCCACCTGAGCCTGCGCGAAGCGTTCTCGCGCGTCGATTTCGGCCATCGCTTCTCCCTCCACCTCTGCGAAACCGCGGTTTCGCAGGTGCCCACTCGAACTTAGTCTGCGAAACCGCGGTTTTCGTGGGCCCGCTTCAGCGGTATGCCGAGAGGTAGGCGCGCCAATTCCAGGTCTTCAGGAACTCCTGCGCGGCCTCGTAGCCCTTTTCGTAGAGCGCCTCGATCTCGTCGTCGGAGATGTCGAAATCCAGGAATCCGACGTCGGTGGAATCGACGCGGATGGCGCGGGCGTTGACCCAGGGCTGGTTCAGGTAGGCCTGGTCGCGGCCGACCAACACGGTGGTGATGACTTCTTCGAGCAGGTGCGGCGGGCCGATCACGCGCAGCGGCGACAGTGCGGGAATCACTCTGTCGTTGCCCTCGGGCAGGTTCGGCAGCACCGTGACCCCGAAGCTCGGCCAGCGCGGTTTCTTGCCGTCGGTCCGGTCGAGCGTGTCGATGGGAAAATTGGACAGGATCCCCCCGTCGACGAGCGTGGACGTCAGGCCGCGACGGTTCGTCAACTTGACCGGACGGAAGATGAACGGAATCGACATCGACGCACGCACGGCGTCGGCAACCTCTTGTTCGTCCGGGTCCAGACCGTAGACCCGCCGGTAATCCCACGGCAGCCGGATCAGCTGGCCGGTCGTCACGTCGGCTACGGTGACGACGAGTTTGTAGCGGCGTTCGGGCGGCAGCCCGGAGTCGTCGATTGCCAGATCACCGAATGTGCGCACGCCCAACGATTTCAGCTGGCTGCGCACCCAGTCATAGGCGTAGTCGCCGCGGTAAATGCCGCTTCCCCGCGCCACCGCCAACGAGGGACCGACCAGCGGCACGCGCTCCAGTGGACCCGGGTCGAGGAACTTCTTGTAGTCGATGGATAGCGCGAGCTCTTTCACCTCGGCGCCGGTCATCTGCTCGCCTTGCGACGCTGCGGCGACGATCGAGCCGACGATCGAGCCAGCGGACGTCCCCGACACTCGCTGCGCGGCGTAGCCCGCGTCCATCAACGCCACAACGGCGCCGACGAGGCCGATGCCTTTGACGCCGCCGCCGGACAGCACCAGATCGGCGCGCTCGGGTTCCGCCATGAAAACCGACCATAGGCGGTGCGGTAGGAATAGCGGCTATGGCCACCAAGTCGATCTTCATCACCGGCGCCGGAAGCGGCATAAGACGTGAAGGCGCGAAACTCTTCCACGGCAAAGGCTGGCGTGTCGGCGCGATCGACCGCAACGATGACGGGCTCGCGTCGCTCACAGCCGAACTCGGAACGGACCGGCTGTGGATGCGCGGCGTGGATGTCACCGATAAATCGGCTTTCCAGAGTGCGCTGGCCGATTTCTGCGCCGGCACCGACGCCGGCGGTCTCGACATGATGTGGAACAACGCGGGTATCGGTGAAGGCGGCTGGTTCGAGGACGTGCCGATCGACGCGGCGATGCGCGTCATGGATGTCAACTTCAAAGCGGTCCTCACCGGTGCGTACCTGTCGCTGCCCTATCTGAAGAAGGCGCCGGGCAGCCTGATGTTCTCGACCTCGTCGTCGTCGGCCACCTACGGGATGCCGCGCCTCGCGGTGTATTCGGCCACCAAGCATGCGGCGAAAGGGCTGACCGAGGCGCTGAGTGTCGAGTGGAGCCGCCACGGCGTGCGCGTTGCCGACGTGCTTCCCGGGGTGATCGACACACCCATCCTGCTGGACACCCCGGACCGCTCCGACGACAGGACGATGACGCACGAAGAACTCCGCGCACGGGTGCCCAAGAAGGGCATGCTGCGGCTGATGCCGGCGTCGGCGGTGGCCGAGGTGGCGTGGCGGGCCTACCACCATCCGCGCCGGCTGCACTGGTATGTGCCACCGGGCATTCGGTGGATCGACCGGATCAAAGGCGTGAGCCCCGAATTGATGCGCAGACGGATCGTCAAGACGCTGCCCGGATTGACCGAAGACCGCTGATTACCTAGGAATACGCTGTTCCCATGACTGAGGTCAAAACGCGGTCGCGCGTGAGTTCATGGATCTACGCGTTGCAGACCACCAACCCACCGCCGGACGGTCCCGCCGACGTCGTGACCCGTTGGATTGTCGTGACCCGCGCCGCCGTGCTGCCGATGACACTGTTCGCAGGACTGGTCGCCGCGCTGCTGGCCGTCGGGGAGCCGGGCCTGGACTGGCGCTGGCTGGTGCTGGCCATCGTCGGCATCGTGCTCGCGCACACCTCCAACAACCTGATGAACGACCTGTTCGACACGCAGGTCGGCACCGACAGCGAAACCTACCCGCGGGCGTTGTATGCACCACATCCGGTGCTGTCCGGGCTGGTCAGCCGGCGCACGCTGCTGACCGCGATTCTTGTCGTGAACGTCGTCGACCTTGCGATCCTGGTCGTGCTGACGCTGGCGCGCGGGTGGCCGGTGCTCGCATTCGGCTTGGCGGGATTTGTGCTCAGCGTCGCCTACACCGCGCCGCCCCTGCGGCTCAAGAAGCGCGGGCTCGGCGAGCCCGACGTGTTCGTGGTGTGGGGACCGCTGATGGTGTGCGGCACCTACTACTCAGCGGTCGGATCCGTCGGCTGGGAAGTACTGCTGGCCTCGCTGCCGTACGGACTGTTGTGCACAACGGTGTTGATGGGCAAGCACATTGACAAGATCCCCTACGACGCGCCGCTGGGGATCCGGACCGTGCCGGTGATTCTCGGCGAGGCGCGCGCACGGGTGCTGACCCTGGCGATGATGGTCGGCTTCTACGTGCTGGTGGCAGTCGCGGTGGCGCTTCGCGCGATGCCGTGGGAGGTCGTGGTCGTCGTGCTGGCGCTGCCGCGCCTGGTCAAGGTATGGCCGTATTTCCGCAAGCCGCCACCGTCCGAGCCGCCGCCGAAGTTCCCGGTGTGGCCGCTGTGGTACGCGGCGCTGGCGTGGGTGCATGTGCGCCAGGCGGGCGCGCTGCTGGTCGTCGGGCTCGCGATCGGGGCAGCGCTACGCGTCTGGGCGTGAGCCGCGGTTGACTCTGCGCTGGGAGCGCCGCTTACTCGCCTTTCTGCGCCCTGGACGCAGAGTCGGCGTCCTTGTCGTCTAGCGGCTCATCAGTGATCTTCTTCTGCGCCGTCTTTGCCTCGTCCGCCAATTCCTCGATCGATTCGTCGCCTTCTTCGGCGCGCATGTGAGCTCCTTCCGTTCTGGCGTGGCTACCCACATGCACGCACGGCATAACTGCGCCGCTATATCGGTTGCTTAGCCGTGGGAAGATCGAATTACTCGTGGAGAACTCTGTGAATCGCGCGCCCGCAATCGCGCCGCCACCAGTACGACAGCGTCCAAGCACCGATTTGCGACGGTTGCTGCCGTACCTGTTGCCCTACCGTGCCCGGTGGATATCGATGGTCGTCGTGGCCGTCGTCAGCCTGGTGGCGACGGTCGCGATCCCGTTGATGACCAAGGCCGTCATCGACGGACCGGTACGACACCAAGACCAGCGGGGCCTGTGGCTGCTGGGCACCGCGGCGATGGGCATCGGCATCTCGGAGGCGGTGCTGTGGTTCATCCGACGCTGGCTGGTTGCGCGCGCCACGATGGGCGTCGAGGCAGACATCCGCAAGGACCTCTACGCGCGGCTGCAGGTTCTGCCGATGTCGTTTCACGGCCGCTGGGAATCCGGCCAGTTGCTCTCGCGGGTGATGAACGACCTGAGCACCATCCGCCGGTTCCTGTCGTTCGGCCTGGTGTTTCTGATCCTCAACGGGCTGCAGATCACCGTGGTGACAGCGATCCTGCTGGCCATGTACTGGCCGCTCGGGGTGGTGGTGCTGGTGTCGATCGTGCCGATCGTCGCGACCGTGTTGCACTTCCAGCAGTCCTACACCAGGCTCTCGCGGCTCGCGCAGGACCAATCCGGCAACGTGGCGACGCATGTCGAAGAGTCGGCGTTGGGGTTGCGGGTGATCAAGTCATTCGGCCGGGAGGACCACGTCTACGAGCGTTTCGACGAGCAGCTCACCAATCTCTACGACACCCAGATCAACCGGGTGTCGGTGTCGGCGAAGTTCTGGACGCTGCTGGAGGTCATCCCAAATCTCACGTTGATCGTCGTGCTCGGGTTCGGCGCCTACGCCGCCGGCCACGGGCTGGTCACCATGGGCACGCTGGTCGCGTTCATCACGATGATGCTGTCGCTGGTGTGGCCCATCGCGTCACTGGGCTTTCTGCTGTCGATGACGCAGGAGTCGTTCACGGCGTCGAACCGGATCGCCGAAATCTTCGATGCGCCAAGAGAAATCACCGACGGCCCGCGCACCGACCCGCCGCGCGGAGGCCGGTTGGAACTGCGAGACGTCGGTTTCAGCTTCCCCGACGGCTCTGGCGACTGGGCGCTGCGGCACCTCAACCTGACTCTCGAGCCGGGCGAGACAGTCGCGCTCGTCGGCGCGACAGGCTCCGGCAAGTCGGTGCTGGCGTCGCTTCTGTCGCGGCTCTACGACGTCACCGAGGGCGCGATCCTCGTCGACGGCCGCGACATCCGCGAGCTGTCGTTGCGGGCCTTGCGCCAAGTGGTCGCGACCGCGTTCGAAGACCCGACGCTGTTCTCGATGTCAGTGGCCGAAAACCTACGGCTGGGCCGCCCGGACGCGTCCGACGAGCAGCTGGCCCAAGCCATCGACGTCGCCGCCGCGCAGTTCGTCTACGACCTGCCGTTCGGGCTGGACACCCGCATCGGCGAGCAGGGCATGAGCCTGTCCGGTGGCCAGCGGCAACGACTTTCGTTGGCGCGGGCGATCCTCGCGGCGCCGAAGATCCTCGTGCTCGACGACACGCTGTCGGCGCTCGACGTCCACACCGAGGCCGTCGTCGAGGAGGCGCTGCGCCGGGTGCTTCATTCGGTGACCGGTGTGGTCGTCGCGCATCGCGCGTCCACGGTGCTGCTAGCCGACAAGGTGGCGCTGCTGGCGAATGGAACGATCACGCACGTCGGCACCCACGCCGAACTGCTCGCCGACGTACCCGAGTACCGCTACCTGCTGGCCGCGGACGACGAACTCGACGACGCCGCCGAGCGCAGCTGCGCGTGGGAGGACGACGAGAAGCGCAAGCGGTTGTGGGCGGCGCAGGCGGAGCGGGAAGCCACCGACGTGGCCTATGGGACCAGGGACCGTCGTTACGCGACGACGGAGGCGGAGGGTCGATGAGCGCTTGCGCGAAGAGAAGAAAGCACCGATGAGCGCTTGCGCGAAGAGAAGAAAGCACCGATGACCGCGACCGAGACGCCGCCTGCCGAACTGCCCGAAGACCAGTGGCGCGGGCGGTTCGACGAAGTCGCCGACGACGCGCCGGTCGACGAAGCCATCCCCCGCCGTCGCGAAGCGCGCGCGCTGCTCGGCTCGCTGCTTCGCCCGTACCGCGCCGCGCTGGCCCTACTCGCCGTCGTCGTGGTGGTGGAAAACGTTGCACGCCTGTCGGTTCCGCTGCTTGTGCAGCAGGGCATCGACCACGGCATCCCACCGATCATCTCCGGCGGATCGGCGCACCGGCTCATGTTGACCGTCGGTGCGCTGTGCGGGGTGGTGTTGGTGCAGGCCGTCAGCCGGATGTTCTTTCTCCGGCGCTCCGGGCGCATCGGCCAGCGGGTGCTGTTGGAGTTACGGCGGCGGCTTTTCCGTCACTTTCAGCGGCTCGACATCGCCTTTCACGACCGCTACACGTCTGGGCGCGTCGTCAGCCGCTCCACCAACGACGTCGAGGCGATCCAGGACATGCTGGAGACCGGTTTCGACAGTCTGATCACCGCGGCGTTCACGCTCGTCGGCACCGCGGTGCTTCTCGTCGTGCTGGACTGGCGGCTGGGCCTGATGTGTCTGGGTGCGTTCCCGATCCTGGTGGTGCTGATCTGGTGGTTCCGCAGCGAGTCGGGGCGGACCTATCGCAAGGTGCGGGAAGCCGCGGCGCTGGTGATCGTGCAGTTCGTCGAAACGATGACAGGCATCAAGGCGGTGCAGGCCTATCGGCGTGAGCCCCGCAATCAGGAGATCTTTGAGGGCGTCGCCGACCGGTACCGGGCGATCAACGAGAAGACGTTCAGGTTGCTGGCGGTCTTCATGCCCGGCGTCAAGCTCGTCGGCAACCTCACTACCGGCGTCGTGTTGCTCTATGGCGGGTACCGGGTGCTACACGGCCAGATGACAATTGGGACGCTGGCGGCTTTCCTGCTGTACCTGCGGATGTTCTTCGAGCCGATGCAGGAGATCTCGCAGTTCTTCAACACGTTTCAGTCGGCGGCCTCGGCGCTGGAAAAGCTGGCCGGGGTGATGGCCGAGCGGCCGGGCGTCAAAGACCCGGTGCGCCCGGTCATGCTTGACACGGTCCGAGGCGACGTCGCGTTCCACGACGTGAAGTTCTCGTACGTCACGGATCAGCCTGTGCTGCCGGATCTTTCGCTGACTGTTCCGGCCGGGCAGACCGTCGCGTTGGTCGGCACCACTGGGGCGGGCAAGACGACGATCGCCAAACTGATTGCCCGCTTTTACGACCCGACGTCGGGGTCGGTGACGCTCGACGGGGTCGATCTGCGGGACATGACGCAAGGCGAACTGCGCCGCCACGTCGTGATGGTCACGCAGGAGAACTTCATGTTCAATGGCACGGTAGCCGACAACATCCGCTTCGGCAGGCCGGACGCCGCCGAAGACGAGATCCGCACTGCCGCAACAGCTGTCGGGGCTGACCGCTTCATCGGCGACTTGCCGGACGGGTATGACACCGACGTCGCGAAAAGGGGTGGCCGGCTGTCGGCGGGTCAGCGTCAGCTGATCGCGTTCGCACGCGCGTTTCTCGCCGACCCCGCGGTGCTGATCCTCGACGAAGCGACGTCCTCACTGGACATCCCCAGCGAGCGCATGGTGCAGAGGGCGCTGCAGACCGTGCTGGCGGACCGGACGGCATTGGTGATCGCGCACCGGCTGTCGACCGTGCAGATCGCCGACCGGGTGCTGGTGCTCGAGCATGGCCGCATCGTCGAGGACGGCCCGCCCGCCGAGCTCATCGCCCGCGACGACGGCAGATATGCGGCGCTGCACCGGGCATGGATCGCCTCGTTGGCGTAATTGGTGCACCGAAACTGCGCACAGATCGCGAATTCTCGCCAGAACGCGATCTCACCGCAGTTTTGGCGAATGAGCAGGCGACCAATAGGCAAGCATCTCCGCGAAGGTGTCGAACGCCGCGCCGGACACGCCGTAGGTCACTTCGAGGTGGATGCTCAACGGGAACCCGAGGTCGACGACCCCGTCGATCACCCGCTTGTACAGGTCGACCATCAGCCGCCGCTTGTCGGCGGCCTCACTACCGGCCAGCTTCCTGACGAACGCCTGCTCGTCTGCGACCGCGGCGTTTCCCGGGTCCTGGATCAACCAATCGATCAGCCCGACACGATTCTCCACCTTGGGCACAAAGCCGAATGACAGCAGGATCTCCGGGCGGTGATCGGTTTGGTGCGCGAATTCCGTCAAGAAGCCCACGATCACGTCGGAGTACAGCAGCTGCGTCATGCCGTACGTGGCGCCTTGGTTGCACTTGAAATCGAATCGGCCCTGCTCGCCGTCGCGTGTGGGGATCAGAATCACGCCGCGGTTGGGCACCAGTTCGCGATACAACGACAGGGCGTCCGTCGGCGCTACTCCGGATCCCTCGCCGTCGTTCATCGTGCGGGGCACGCCGACGAACACGATGCCCTCGAACCCGGCGGTGCCGAGTTCGGTCACCCGCCGCCGCAAGGACGGCTCGTCCATGAAGGCGGTGACCTGCGTGCACAGCCCCTGCATCCCCGGCAGCTCCGGCTTGATGATCGACCAGAAGTCCAGCACGTCGAGCTTCTGCTTCATCTCGACGGGGCGGTCGTCCTCCTCGGCGATCATCCCGGGAATCATCACGTGCCGGATGCGGCCATCGAGGCCGGAGTCAGCCGCGAAACGCAGCACTTTGGCCGCATCTTCCAACGCCCGTTCGCGACCACGGTCCACGTTCGGCGGCACAAGCTCGAGCGCGATGGTGTTGAGGGTCACGAAGTTGCTCCTGGTCACACGATGACAACCGGCCACGCCATACAGCCGGTACGGGTCCGCCGGGAGCATCACCCTACCGAGTGCCCACGTATGTAGCGGTCAGCGGGCCTCTGATTCCACTTTGAACGCCTTCGCGCCGACAATGTCGTTCTTCAACACGTCGTTTTGCAGCGAAGTGGACCCGATGAACACCCCGGAGTAATGCTGGCCGCGGATCAGGTTGCCGAAGACGACGTTGCCGGAGGAGCCCACGAAATCGAGGTCTACGGCCGGCGCGTCGGCGGGAGCCCCACCGAGCTCGACGCCGAAAAAGTGGAAACTCGGGCTCTCGCCGAGGTTGTTGTTGCTCACCACGTTCGCGACGACTGCATTGAACATGCCGGTGCGCACCATTTTCACGCCGCCACCGAAGTTGCCGTCGATGTAGTTGCCGTAGATCTCGTTGTATAGCGCGTTGTCGAGGGAGATCCCGGGAAGCTTGGCCAGTGATGTGCCGTCAGGGGCACGCCCGGCCGTCAACACCGAATCGAGGGCCAAGACGCCATCCGGCTGGCCCCAGCGTTTGCCGTTGTCGGCGACGACGTTTCCGGCGAAGACGTTCGCGGTTGCCCCGTTGTCGAAGCAGATGCCCTCTTTGGAGTTGCCCTCGATCCGGTTCTCGACGAACACGTTGCCGATCGCGCCGTCGGTGTAGACGCCCGACGACAGACCGCCGCGGATTCGGTTACCGATGACCACGTTGCCAACCGGGTTCTTGAGCCGGTGCACAAGCGGCTCGGTGACAACCCAGTAGCGATCGGGCAGAAAGAAGGCGTCGGGGTCTGCTGCGACATCGCCGGGGCGCGCGGTCAGCACAATGCCGGCGTTCCAGTTGGAATGCCCGAGCAGGTGGTCGATCTCGTTGTCCTCGAGCACCGCTGACCTGACCGGCCCGTGCAACATGACGCCGGCGCGGCCCAGGTCCCGCAGGTGGTTGGCGTGGATGTCAACGCGCGAGGACGCGCCGGTGACGACGATCCCGTTTTCGGTCAGGCGCGCGATCTCGTTTCTCGCGATCGCGATGTTCGATCCGCCGTCCACGAGGAACCCGTTGCGGCCACCGTCGATCTTTGCGTTGATCACCGCGACGTTGCGGGCGTTGATCAGCGTGACCAGCCAGACGGGCGGCTTCGCGCCGGCGTCGATGGTTGCGCCGGCGAAGTCGAGAACGAGATTTTGTGCGGTGATGGTCAACCCGGTGTCGGCTCGCAGGGTGGGGCTGCTGACCGTGATGTGCGCCGGACCGGCGGTCGCGATCGCCGAGTTGAGCTCAGAGAGCAGGGTGCCGCTGAACGTCAACGACCGCAGTCGCTGCTGTGTCAGTGCCGGCAGAATCCCTCGGCCCGCGGTGACGGTTTTGGCTGCGGCTGCCCAGGCCGCATCGGCACTCGCGCTGTCGACGTCGAGCAACCGGGCACGCTGAACAACCTGCGTGCCGGCGGCCATGTGAGCGGCCGGATCGCCGCTGCCGTCATGTAGTGGTGGCAATGCGAACTGCTGCCGCAGACTCACCTCGAAGGGCGCTGCCGGCGGATCGGACACCCGCGACGGGGAGACGCCTCCCGGCAGTGCGGGACCGCCCGCGACGCTCAGCCCCGGCGGAATCTGCGCCGACCCCGACAATGCCGGCGACGCACAGCAGCCCACCGCCGCAATCGCGAAGGCAGCGAGCGGCCCGAGAGCCTTCAGCCGCCACCCGCGTCGCACACCGAAATCATGTCATCCAACGGGTCGGCCGACGCTGCGACACTCGGTTGCACCGTCAACACCGCAAGCCAGTTCAGTGCAGCACGCGAGAGCGGCGCCGCGAGACCCCGAATGCCACTGCTGCGCAAAGCGCCAACGTCGCGATCACGGCATCGGCGACGATGAAGTACACCGACTTGGCGCTGACGCCCGACGACGAGTCGTTGGCAAGGCGCAGTTGGTAGTTGCCCGGCAGCGGGCCCTCGTGCGGAGCACCGAGTCCGGGGAACTGTTGCGTCTTGTGGATCTCGAATTGTCGTTGTCCGTCCGGGGTTTGGGTCCATACACCCCAAGCGGGGGTCATGCCGTCGAGCAGTACTTTGCGTTCGCCGTACTGGGCGTCGTCGCCGACGTCGACGATTCGTTGCACGGCGAACGGCTGATAGCGCGCGTCGTGGTAGTCGACGACGACGGGCACGTTGTCATACGTCAGCAGCGGCGGCGGTGCCGGCGGCAAATAGGGAGCCGGGACGTAGCCGCCGAAGAACGTGCCTATCGCCACGTTGATCACTGTTCCGACGGTGTTGACCAGAATTGCTGTGAAACTGTATGCGGCGTAACGGATTACATCTAGGACGACCCTTCTCAGGGGCGGGATGTAGACAATCCTGGGCTGGTTCTCGTACAGGTAGACCACCCGCAGCGTGTCGTGGTACGGGTTGGCGAGAATGGGCCGGCGGTGGTCGTCGTATTGCACCCAGCTGCGATCGAACTGCCGCACGGTCTGGTCCCAGACATGGTTGTCACGGTCGTCGCGGAGGGCGACCTGGCGGTTGATGTCGTCGCGATTGTCGATGATCACGTGCGACACGCTGATCGTCTTCCTCAGGTCTTCGACGGCGGCCTTGGGCGCGGGATCTGGCTTCTGCTCGACGGGCGCCGACGCTTTGGCGAGCTGCACGTCCTGCTGGGAAGCCCGCAGCGTTTCGGCGTGCTGGACTTCAACGACCTGCGCTTTGGTGGGTGTCAGCGACGACGTCGAAGTGGCGGCCGCCACGCTGGACGCGGGCGACAGTGGCGCTGACGGCGCGGCGACCGTACTCGGTGACGGCTGTCCCGCAGATGCCTCGTGCGACAGCGTGTTTGACGGACTCGACGTGGGTGTCAGCGCGGGGTCAGGTCCCGGGGCGACGTCGCTTCCCTTGAGCGGTTCGGGTGCCGGCACGGGCGTGTTGACCACCGTTGTCGTCACCGTGGGCGGTTGGATGCCGGCCGAAGCAGGCCTCGGTGGCGGTTTCGGTACCGCAGGCACGGGAGTGTTCTGTGGTACCTGCGCTGCGGCTGGTGGGCTCGACGGAATGACCACCGGCGTGGGGCCGGCCTGCGACGGCGGCGCCACGACGGCCTCGGGTACCTTCACCGGCTTCGGCAACTGCCCCTGGTTCCTCGGCGGGTTTACCGGTGTGGTGATCGCCGGCTGGTCAGCCGGCTCGGCAAGTGCCGGAGTGATTCCTCCGGTGAGCGCTGTCAACGAGATTGCAGTACCCGATGCCAGCACGATGATCCCCCGACGACGACAAGCCCGAAAGGCAGCAGCCATCGCGTCTCGACTCCTTCATCGCTGAGGTGACGGACCTTCCGCCACTTCTGCGACCCCGCCCCTTCCCGCGTCGGCACTCGCGGACCGGGGGCACCCCTACCGAGCTAATAGATAGGCGGCCTTCGTTCGTTACACGACGGCGTCTAGCCGGCGCCGTTGCCGGCAAACCAGGCGCTTGCGACTTTGCGGGTCTGCGGTGGCCCGAAGTTGTCGGCGGGTGAGCCGAGTTGCCCGACCTTGACCGTCCAAACCGGTGTCGAGCGGTCGATGCACGACCCCGGGCCCTGGCTGGGAAGCCATAGGACCGCCAGGTTCGAAGTGGGTCCCCCGCACCCGTACACGCCGAGGTACCCGTCGGCCCGTCCGCCCCACGCGCCACCGTTGCGAAAGAGGCAGCGGGTGCCGTCGTCGAGAAGCATGGCGAATGGGTCTGTCGTGACGGGAGGTTGCACGTGCGGGAGCGGCCCACCATCGGCCACTCGATGCAGCTGCTTTCCCCACGGGTCGTCCACGCACAACAGCGATCCGGGTGTTGAGGGCCAACAGGTTCCGGCGTTGGCCGCACTCGGAGAGCAAGAGTAAATACCGTCGGCCACGGCTGACGGCGACGGAGCCGCGCAGTCGCTCACGGTGATGACGTTGCCGTCTGGGCGGGCTTCTTGATAACCATTGGCCGGCTGGCCGTCCGGTCCCACGGCTGCCACCGTGATTACCTGGGTATCGGCCGGCTCGGCATGGGCCGATCCAGGCGCTCCCCACACAGCCGCGACCAGAACGGCGACGGACACAATCGCGGCTCGCACCATCTGTCAGGCCTTCCCATAAGCGCATTGCCCAACTCCTGGAAGGATAAGTCCCATGTCCACATGGCTCATCACCGGCTGCTCGACCGGCCTCGGCCGCGCTCTCGCCGAGGCGGTCGTCGGTGCCGGTCACAGTGCGGTCGTCACCGGACGCGACGTCAGCAAAGTCAGCGATCTTGCCGACACCGCACCCGAGCGTGTGCTCGCGACCGCTCTCGACGTCACCAACCCCGATCAAATCGCATCGGCTGTGCGTCAGGCCGACGAGCGTTTCGGCGGCGTTGATGTCCTGGTCAACAACGCCGGCTACGGCTACCGCGCGGCGGTCGAAGAAGGCGACGACGCCGAGGTCCGCGTGCTCTTCGAGACGCACTTCTTCGGCACGGTCGCGATGATCAAGGCGGTCCTGCCCGGCATGCGGGCGCGGCGGTCCGGTGCCATCGTCAACATCTCCTCGATCGGAGTTCAGCTCACCCCGGTCGGGTCTGGCTACTACGCGGCGGCGAAAGCGGCGATCGAAGGTATGAGTGGCGCCCTGCGCGGTGAGCTTGCGCCGCTGGGCATTTCGGTCACGGTCGTGGAACCCGGCGCCTTTCGCACCGACTTCGCCGGACGTTCGCTCGCCCAGTCGGCGTCGGTCATCGACGACTATGCCGACACTGCCGGGCGCCGCCGCAAAGAGCACGACACCATGCACGGCAACCAACTCGGTGATCCCGCCAAGGCCGCGGCCGCGATCATCACTGCCGTCGATTCCGACGAACCCCCGGGATTTTTGCTTCTCGGGGCCGACGCACTCGCCGCCTATCGATACATCGCCGACGGACGCGCGGGCGAGATCGCGAAATGGGAAACCCTCACCGCACGCACCAACTTCGACGCCTGACGGCAGCCCTAGCAGCCCAATGCGTCGGCCAACTGTTGTATGTCATCGACTGCCATGTCGAAACGCTCTGCCGCTGGAGGCTTTTCGACTATCCGGTCGGGGCCGTACTCCAGTGGCCGCCAGACGTGGCAGGTCTGCAGCCCGCAGGCGGCCGCGGCATCCAGATCCGCCGGATGTGCCGCCGCCAGCATTACTTCCGGCGGCTCGTATCCCAGCAGCGCAGCGGCCCCGAGATAGTTTTCCCTGTCGGGCTTGTAGTGCCGGAACACGTCCGCGCCGAGCACCGCATCCCATGTGATGCCCGCGGTCTTCGACAAGCGGACCAGCAGCGCCACGTGCCCGTTGGACAGTGGGGCGATCACAAACCTGGTACGCAGCCGTCGCAGACCCTCGACCGCGTCGGGCCACGGCGGCAACGAATGCCACATCACCACCAGTTCGTCGAGCGCCGCACCGTCGAGGCCGCCGGCGCCCAACTCAGGTGCCAGCATCTGCACCGATTCCCGCTGCAGCACATCGAGATCGGCCCAGTCGCGTTCGCCGGTGCGCACCCGCGCCATCGACGGCACGTACTGGCCGCGCCACGCATCGACAAGACCGGCCCAGTCCGCGGTGACTCCGCGTGCGGCTCCCCATGCCTGCAGCTGCGAGATCAGTCCGCCACGCCAGTCCACCACCGTCCCGAACGTGTCGAACAGCAGCGCACGCACCTCAGTCACGGTCAGCCCGACCCGACTTCGTCCTGATACTTCTTCGTCATGTGGTCGATTGCCTGAAGCTGTGTCTGCGCCAAGTCTTCTCGCACGCCGCTCGCACGAAAAGCGGCGTCCAGAGTCGGTTGCGCCTGGCCCTGGAAGTGCGGCATCACCTCGGCGGCGAACAGTTCGGCGGATCGCCTGGTGGCCGCAGGGTTCGCCCACTCGTGTCCCATTTGCAGCATGCAACCGAACCCGCCGGACTGGTCCCACAGCCGCTGCACCTGGGCCCGCGCCCGCTCCGGTGAGCCGATCACGCCGGCACCGGCATCGTTGATGATGTCGATCATCTCGTCGAGCTGCTCGCCTGGAATCGTCATCTGCGGGAAGGCAGCCACTTTCTGGAAGTACCGGAACCATGGCTCGATGCCGAATTTCACGTCGGCGCGGGCCTGTTCGTCGGTTTCGGCAATGTGCATGGGGCCGACGAGCGTCCAGTTGCCGCGGTCAACCGTGCTGCCGAACTTGGCGGCACGCTCTTCGACGATTCCCCAGTGATAGGCGAGCGCGTCGAAACCCTCGACAACCAGTGTCGCTCCGATCGACAGCAGGCCGATGCCGTGCTTGCCCGCCAACCGCGCACCCGTCGGCGACGCGACCGCGGCCACCGCCAACGGTATGCCGTCATTCGAATACGGTGCGAGTTGCAAACGGGCGTCGCACAATTCGTGTGTGGCGGTCTTCGCGGTCACTGTTTCTCCGGCCAGCAGCCGCACCACGATGTCGAGGTTGGTTTCGAGCAGCTCGCGGGTGTCGGTTGGCGTGAGGCCGATCATTGCTGAGTCGGTCGGCAGCGAACCGGGGCCTACCCCGCCGATCACCCGCCCGTGGGTGAGGTGGTCGAGCAGCATCAGCCGGTCGGCGACCCACAGCGGGTTGTGGTACGACAGCGAAATGACGCCGGTGCCGAACCGGATTCGTTTCGCCCGTTCGGCGGCCGCGGCGATGAAGATCTCGGGTGAGCTGATGATCTCACTGCCGGCGGAGTGATGTTCGCCGAGCCAGACCTCGTCGAAGCCGAGCGCATCGAGGTGCTCGACGAACTCGAGGTCGCGCTGCAATGCGAGCGTGGGATTGGTGCCCGCGCGGTGAAACGGCGCGATGAAATAACCGAACCTGAGCCTGGCCATGACG
The DNA here is from genome assembly GCA_036558625.1 of Mycobacterium sp. GTDB lineage: Bacteria > Actinomycetota > Actinomycetes > Mycobacteriales > Mycobacteriaceae > Mycobacterium. The sequence continues at coordinate 21,117 of DATBFF010000230.1, forward strand.
TCTCCTCGGTGCCGGGGTACCTCGGACTCTATTGCGCGCTCTTGTCTGTAAACCAGCGGGGCGTGACGATTATGGCCATGCCGTCTACCGCGCGTGTCCTCATCCTGGGGTCCGGCTTCGCCGGGCTGTGGGCGGCGCTGGGCGCCGCTCGGCGGCTGGACGAGCTCGGCGCCCCCCAAGGCGCGGTCGACGTCACCGTCGTCAGTTCGCAGCCGTTCCACGATATTCGGGTCCGTAACTACGAGGCCGATCTCAGTGCCTGCCGAATCCCGTTGCAGGATCTGCTCGATCCGGTCGGCGTCGAACATGTCACGGCGCAGGTGAGTGCGATCGACGCCCCGGCGGCGACGGTAAGCACAGCCGACGGCATGACTTTCGGCTACGAGCGGCTGGTACTGGCGCTTGGCAGCAGGGTGGTCAAGCCGGATGTTCCCGGGCTGGCCGAGTTCGGGTACGACGTCGACACCTACGACGGCGCGATGAGACTGCACGCGCACATCCGGGGTCTCGCCGAACGCACCGCGCATCCCGCTACCGCGACCGCGGTCGTCGTCGGTGCCGGCCTCACCGGTATCGAGACCGCCAGTGAGCTTTCGCCAGTGTTGTCCGACGCGCTGGGAGTCGCACCGCGGGTGATTCTCGTCGATCACAACCCGCACGTCGGTTCGGATATGGGTGAGTCAGCGCGCCCGGTCATCGAGGATGCGCTGGCCCAAAACAAGGTCGACACCATCACCGGGGTCGGCGTCGCCGCCATCGACCCGCGAAGCGTGACGCTGACATCCGGGGATGTCGTGCCCGCGGCGACGGTCGTGTGGTGCGCCGGTATGCGGGCCAACCCGTTGACGGCACAGCTCGGTGTGCCGTGCGACCGGCTCGGCCGGCTGCCCGTCGACGACTACCTGGGAATCGAGGGGGTTGCGGGTGTGTTCGCCGCCGGCGATGTGGCGGCCGCGAAGATCGACGACAACCACGTATCAGTGATGTCGTGTCAGCACGGTCGTCCGATGGGCCGCTATGCGGGGCTACAACGTGATCGGCGACTTGCTGGGCGCGCCGATGCTGCCGCTGCGAATCCCCTGGTATGTCACCGTTCTCGATCTGGGTGCGGCCGGTGCGGTGTACACCGAGGGTTGGGATCGTCACGTCGTCGCCACCGGCGCCACTGCCAAGGCGACCAAGCGAATGATCAACGGTGAGCGCATTTATCCCCCGCTCACCCGCGACCGGGCCGAACTACTGGCAGCGGCGACGCCGGAGCTGCAAGTCGCGCCCGCCTACGGGCACTAGCCGCGAGCGGCCCACACTGAATTCGGCGGCGACTGTGCGAATCCTGACACCCGCCCCCGGCGCCGAAGCCGCACACTCCCGCGAACCGGCGAGGCGCTACGACGAACGTGCCACGATCACCGGTATGCGGGCCGCCTCGGCGACCGCCGAACTGACCGAACCCAGCAACATGCCGGCGAATCCGCCGCGACCGTGACTGCCCATTACTACCAGCTGGGCAGCCTCCGACAGCATCAACAATTCGTGGGCGGGTCGGTCGCGGACGACGACACGTCGCACCTGCACATCGGGATATTTTTCCTGCCACCCAGCTATGCGCTCGGCGAGAACTTCCTCTGCGTCTTCCTGCTTCAATAGCCATCCGCCAGGCAGCCCGTAGTCACTCCAAGCATGGACAGCAACGAGTTCAACCCTGCGGCGTGAGGCCTCGTCGAATGCGATCGCCGTCGCCGACTCCGAGGCAGGTGACCCATCGATCCCGACAACCACGGGAGCCTCCGTTGCATACGACATCACCGGGTCTTCGGTATGAACAACGGCCACCGGGCAGTGGGCATGGTGCACGAGTCCCCAACTGACCGACCCCATCAGGCGCCGGGCAATCGCGCCCAGGCCGCGGCAGCCAACCACGATCATATCGGCGTCTTTCGACAAGCTGATGAGACCCGGAAGCGCTGCGCCACTTAAGATCTCGCTGCTCAACTGGATTGCATTGGGACCCCACGTCGCTTCAACTGCCTTGGCGGCGTCGAGAAGAATCTTGTCGCCATTTTGCTCGTACCACTGCACAGATTCGGGAGGTGCAGGCATCTCTGGCCACATATCCACCCTCGGCAGGGAAATGACATGGACGAGCGTCAGTGGGACCTTACGCAAGGCCGCCGCCCGGGCCGCCCAGTCGACGGCAGCTTTCGACTGTGGCGAACCGTCAACACCGACCAGAATGCTGTAATGCGCTGTGGAGGTGGCCATTTGATACTCCTTCTAACCTGATGGACTGAAAGCTAGTCAGCTAGCAAGTTCCAATACCTCATCGAATCCTCCCGCCAGGCATTCGCAAAACGTGCCGTAGTCGGGAATCGCGCCGGTGTCGATGTTGATGCCCAGTTCGCACGTTTCGGCGTATGAGATCAGCGTGACGTTGACGGCCGCACCGATAGTGGGCCCAAACGCAAACTGACTCCGCACTGCGGCGCCGCTGAGGTACACCGGTACGGGAATGCCGGGCACATTGCTCGCGACGAAGTCGACGCGACGCAGTACCGATCCGATGTACCACCGCGGCATGAGGTTCATCGCCCCCGCGATGAGTTGGGTATAGGGCAACGACTTCTCGTTACGCTGCTTGGTTGCGCGCTTATGAATCTCGCGGATCCGCTGTCTGGGATCGGCAAGTCCCACCGGCAGGTCATACCGCATCAGCGTGATTCGGTTGCCGCCCATCGCCTCGCCCTCGGCCCGGATGCTGACCGGCATCGTCATATGTAGGTCGCCGACCGAAATTCCGTGCTTTTCGTGATAACGCCGGAGCCCTCCCGTCACACCGGCCAAGAAGGCGTCGTTGACAGATCCACCCCCGAGGTGCCCGGCCTTACGCAACGAAGGCAACGAAACCTGATGCACGGCGAGGTGACGTACGGGCTCGCGGCGGGCCATCAGCGACGAGCCGGTATTGGCTATCGGCCTAACGGTGCGGTACACCGATGCTGCAACAGCACCGGCGGACCGCACGGTCTGCACCGGTCTGCGCACACCGTGAAGGATCATCTCAGGCACAGTCTTCACCGACGCCGACGCAGCCATGCCTGCCAATTCGGCGTTGTACCGCAGGGTGTCGATGACGACGTCGAAAGGCAATGGCGGCTTCGTCTTTCGCTCCGGTGGCATCGGTCCTCGATCCTGCGGTGTTTCCGCGACGTCCAACAGCGACATTGCGATTTGCACACCGCCGATGCCGTCGGTCAGCGAGTGATGGAGCTTTGCCAGCAGTGCAGCACCTCCGTCCGCCAAGTCGTCTATCAGGGTTACTTCCCACAGCGGACGTGCCCGGTCGAAGTCCGACATCGCTGCTATGCGCGCCATTTCCAGCAGCGCGTTCAAATCCCCGGGCGCGGGGGCGGACACGCGCCGCATGTGGAAACCGAGGTCGAAGTGTTGGTCATCCTCCCACCGTGGCGGCGCGGGCGGAAGCGACGGCACCACGCGCTGTCGGAAGATGGGCAGGTTTCGGCAGAGACGCTCGAAGCGATCGACCACCTCGTCCCAATCAGGCGCGCGGTCAAGCAAAGTGAGCGTGACGATCGTCGAACGCAGGGCGGGATCGGTTTCCATCGCCCAGGTGAACGCGTCGCTGCTCCGCATGAAATCACTCATGGCGATTCAGACCACATTCGACGTGTGCGTCTTGCGGATGATGTCCACGCTGGCTCCTGAATCTCCTGTGAATGGGGAAGCCTCCGCCGCGCTGCGGTCGACCCTGTGCGGCCTGCGGGCGCCATCACGGTCCTTCCCGTCGAGGTCTACTACCTCCATGCTTTCCTGGGCAACCGGCTGGTACTAGAGACGAACGTCATCAATAGACCAGGGCCGGTAGTCCCATACGGGGATCAGCCGCGAGCCGGGCGCGTCGAATTCCGTCGATGTTCCAGGTCGGAGGTGTTGCTTGTGACATCCTGTGCGCGTGTCCTCTGCTGCGCCTTCGGGTGTGGTGACGTTCCTGTTCACCGATGTCGAGGGTTCGACGCGCCGGTGGGAGACCGACGCCGAAGGGATGCGGGTCGCGCTGGCCGCACACGACGACGTGTTGCGCGAGGTGATTCAGGCGCACGGCGGTTGGTTTTTCAAGCACACCGGTGACGGCGTGTGTGCGGCGTTCAGTTCACCACGGTCGGCGGTGGATGCCGCGGTGGATGCGCAACGCAAGCTGCAGTTGCCGGCGCGGATAGGCCTCGCAACCGGCGAGGCAGAACTGCGCGGGGGCGACTATTTCGGCGCGGTGCTGAATCGTGCCGCACGGGTGATGGCAGCCGGGCACGGCCGACAAATTCTCGCGGCCGACTCGACGGCCGGCCTGCTCAACGGAGTCGACCTGCTGAACCTTGGGCTTCGCCGACTGCGGGACCTGCCGCATCCGGTCGGATTGTTTCAAGTCTGCGCGCCTGGCCTGCAGACAGAGTTTCCGCCTTTGCGATCGGTCGACACCAGCCGAGGAAATCTCAGACGCGCGGTGACCAGCTTTGTCGGCCGCGAGTCGGATGTCGCCGAGTTGCAGGCCTCGGTGCGCGGCCACCAGGTGGTCACGCTTACCGGGGTCGGGGGTGTAGGAAAGACACGCCTGGCGATAGAGGCCGGGAGGCGGCTTGCCGACGAATTCCCCGACGGGGTCTGGCTTTTCGAACTGGCGGCTGTCACGGAGCCGTCAGCCGTGCCCGATGCGGTGGCAGCCGTGCTGGGCATCACCCAGCAACCCGGGAAGTCGCTGTTCGACAGCATTGCCGTCGCGCTGGAGGGCAGGGTGCGGCTGTTGATCGTCGACAACTGTGAGCATGTCATCGATACCGTGGCCGACCTCGTCGAAACCATCATCACGCACTCGGAAACCGTGCGGGTGCTGGCCACCAGCCGCGAAGGACTGGGAGTCGCCGACGAACATGTGTGGCCAGTAACCGCATTGGACGCGGAAGCAGGACTCAATTCGCCCGCGGTGAGGCTGTTCGTCGAACGCGCTCAAGCCACGGGGTCGCGCTTCTCGATGGTCCCGGGTGAAGAAGCCGCCGCAGTCGTCGAGATTTGTCAGCAGCTTGACGGCATCCCGTTGGCCATCGAACTTGCCGCCTCGCGAATGACGTCGATGACTGCAGTCGAGGTGCGCGATCGCCTCGATCAGCGGTTCCGGCTGCTGGTCGGGTCGCGACGCGGTCTGGAACGCCACCACACGCTGCATCACGCCGTAGCGTGGTCCTACGATCATCTGGAAGACGCGGAGAAGGTTCTGCTGGAACGCTGTTCAGTATTCGCCGGCGGATTCGATCTCGAAAGCGCCTGTGCGATCGCGCAATCCGATGCCGACGACTACACCGCCCTTGATCTCCTCGACGCGCTGGTTCGCAAGTCGTTGCTCGTCGCCGACCGATCTGCTGGGCGGACGCGGTATTCGATGCTTGAAACAATTCGTCAATTTGCGGAAGAACAACTTGCGGCGCGCGGGGTGGCCGACGACGCACGCGCGGCCCATACCGCCCACTTCGCCGGGCGCATAACCGAAATCATGGCTGTGTGGGATAGCTGCCGCCAGCGCGAGGCCTACGAATGGTTCAGCACCGAACTGGCTAATCTGCGCATTGCGTTCCGCCGGGCCGCTGACCACAACGACCTCGACGATGCCGCCACCATCGCCGCGTATTCAGCGTTTCTGGGTTTTTTGACCGACAAGTTTGAGCCGGCGGCGTGGGCCGAAGAGCTGGTCGAACCTGCCCGGGCCACCGGCCATCCCCGAAGCGCATTCCTCTGCGTGATGGCGTCGACGTGCTACATGGTCGGACGGATCCAGGACGCGCTTCGCTACAGCGAACTCGCCGTGAGCATGTTCGATGCTGACACCGGGTTGCCGTTCGGCATCGAAGGCTGGCCGTCCGGTGCCTACTCCGCCAGCGGACATCCCGAGCGGTCGGTCGAGTTGTCGCGCGCCCAGCTCGCACGTGGCCGTGACACGCTCACCCTCACACGCGGAACCCTGGTCTTGAACTTGTCGATCAAGGGCCCCAGCGACGAAGCCGCCGCTGTGGCGGAGGGGCTAATCGAGGCCGCCGAAGCCACTGGCAATCCTCAAGCGCTCTGCTTCGCGTTGCTTGCCGACGGCTTTGCGTTCCGCGACACCGACCCCCGGCGTGCGTTGAAAGCCTTGCGCCGGGGCTTGGCCATCGCACGCGAGACAGGCAACCGCAGCGGCGAGTCACACCTCGCGGCCGTCCTGTGTCGCGTCGAAGCCAAACACGGCGACCCCCTGGCCGCGCTCGAATATTTCGAATTGGCAATCCACAATCACCACGAGTCGGGCAGCACCACCATGATCAGCACGCCGTTGGCTCTCCTGGCGGTGTTTTTCGACCGTCTCCGACGCCACGAAGCAGCGGCCACGATCGCCGGATTCGCATTCGGTCCGGTCACCGTCGCGTCGGTCCCTGAGCTCAGCACCGCCATTGCGCACCTGCGCGAGGTACTTGGCGACGGCGTCTACGAATCATGTGCCGACGTCGGCGCCCGCATGACCACCGCTGCGATGGTGACTTACGCATACAACCAGATCGACCAAGCCCGAGCCGAACTACAACAGCCCAAGCTCTAACCATCGACGCGACTGTGCGAATTTTTGCGTGCGCCGCGGCGTGTCGCGTACGAAACCGCACAGTCGGGCGACCTGCGTCCGCAACATACGCAGGGTGACCGGTCCGGTTTCGCCGATGTAGCAGGTAGGACCGCGTCACTGTGAGATTCTCGCGAAGTGTCCGCTGATCGGGCGGCCGCTCCTTCGGGCGTGGTGACGTTCCTCTTCACCGATATCGAGGGTTCGACCCGTCGGTGGGAGTCCGGCGCGGATGCGATGCGGGTGGCGCTGGCCGCGCATGACAAGGTGTTGCGCTCTGCGATCGAGGGCCATGAGGGCCGCGTGTTCAGTCACACGGGCGACGGGATGGCCGCGGCGTTCACATCACCGATGTCGGCGGTCGACGCTGCGGTCGACGCGCAGCGCGAGCTGGAGTTACCCGTACGGATGGGCCTGGCGACCGGCGAGGCCGAGCTACGGGACGACGACTATTTCGGCACGGTGCTCAACCGTGCGGCGCGGGTGATGGCCGCCGGCCATGGCGGCCAGATCCTTGTGGCGGACTCGACTGCAGGTCTGCTCAGCGGCGTCGAACTGATCGATCTAGGACCGCGCCGGTTGCGGGACTTACCGAACCCGATCGGAATCTTTCAAGTCACCGCGCCGGGCGTGCGGTTGGAATTTCCGCCGTTGCGGACGATCGATAGCAGTCACGGCAATCTGCGGCCGGCGGCCAGCAGGCTCATCGGTCGCGAGGACGACGTCGACGTCGTCGCATCGGCGGTGCGATCTAACCGACTGGTCACATTGGCGGGAGTGGGTGGCGTCGGTAAGACCCGATTGGCCGTTGAGGTTGCGGCGGCCTTGGCAGACGAATTCCCTGACGGGGTCTGGGTTTTCGAGTTGGCGTCCGTGACCGATCCTGCGGCTGTACCTGACGCCGTGGCCGCGGTGCTGGGCATCACGCAGCAGCCCGGCATGACGATGAGTGAGTCGATCGCTGCCGCTTTGGAGGGCAGGATCCGTCTCCTGGTGTTCGACAACTGCGAGCACGTCGTCGACGCCGCGGCTGATCTAATCGACCTCGTCATCGCGAGGTCGTCGACGGTGAAGATTCTGTCGACAAGCCGCGAGGGGCTGGGCCTCGCGGACGAGCGATTGTGGCGAGTTCCCTCTCTGGAAGTTGTTGCGGCCGTGGAACTATTCAGGGACCGAGCGGCGCGCGACTTCTCGGCTGACGAATCTGCGGCGGTCGAGGAGCTGTGCCGTCGACTCGACGGCATCCCGTTGGCGATCGAGCTGGCCGCTTCGCGCATGGAGTCGATGACCGCGACCGAGATGCGCGACCGCCTCGACCACCGATTCAAGCTGCTGGTCCGGTCGCGGCGTGGGCTCGAACGTCACCAGACGCTGCGCCAAGCGGTCTCATGGTCATATGACCTCCTGGCAGAACCGGAAAAGACGCTGCTGGAACGGTGTTCGGTGTTCGCTGGCGGATGCGACGTTCACGGTGCTTGTGCCGTATCGGGATTCGACGATGCCGACGAGTTCACGATCCTCCATCTGCTCGACTCGCTGGTGCGCAAGTCCTTGCTCGTCGCAGATCGGTCGACGGGTAAAACCTGGTTTTCGATGCTGGAGACCATCCGCCAGTTCGCCGAGGAGAAACTCGTCGAACGTGGCGAAGCCGCCGAGGCAAGTTCGGCCCACGCGCAGTATTTCGCCGACCGCGAGTCCGACATCCTCGCGCTGTGGGACAGCCCGCGCCAGCGGGAGGCATACGACTGGTTCGGCGCCGAACTCGCCAATCTGCGCACGGCGTTCCGCTGGGCCGCCGATCGCGGTGACCTCGACATTGCCGCGGCCATCGCGACATACGCTGCGATGCTTGGTTTTTGGCTCGAGCAGTACGAACCCGTCGCCTGGGCGGAAGAGCTCATCGACCCCGCTCGGGCCGTCGGCCATCCCCGGCTCGCGTCCCTTTACGTGACGGCATCGCTGTGCTGGGTAACGGGCCGGGTCGATCAAGCGCTCGAGTACATCGACAGCGGTCAGATCGTCTTGGCGAGCAGCCCGCACGCACCGCCGTACGGCATAGAAGGGGCGCTTGGGGGACCATATATGGCCGTCGGGCAGCCCGAGCGGTGGGCGGAGCTCTGCCGCACTTCGCTCGAACGCCGAGGCGACAACCACGTTGTGATTCGTGCCTGTCGCGTCTTTGCGCTCGCCTTCGCTGGTTTCTTCGATGAGGCCAGAGCAGCCGCCGACGGATTGATCGAAGCAGCTGTGGCCACCGATAACCCGTTTATACAAACGTTCGCGATCGGCAGCTATGCATACTGCCTCAGCTCAGCAGGTTCCGAACGTGACCTCGCGCTCTGCCGGCAGGGGTTAGCGCTCGCTCAAGACAGCGGCAATCGGTACACCGAAACGATTCTCGCGACAGCTCTGGCCCGATTCGAAGCCGAGCCGGTTGTTACCGTAGCCGCGATCGACCATCTGACGCTCGTTATTCGTCATTGGCACGACTCGGGGAATGTCGGGGGCTTGGTCGGTCCCCTCGCACTGCTCAGCGCATTCCTGGTTCGCCTAAGGCGGTTTGAGGCCGCCGCGACCATCGCCGGATTCTCATGGGATCCCGTATCCCTTGCTAGTGTCCCAGAATTGGCCCCCGCCGTTGCTCACCTCCGCAAGGTTCTCGGCGATCAGGCCTACGAATCGTTCGCCCGCAATGGCGAGGCAATGACCACCGCTGCCATCGTCGCGTACGCCTATGACCAAATTGACCAGGCCCGAGCGGAGCTGGAAGCGGTCTCGGAATAGCTGACATATGAGGGTCTCAGAACTGCGTCCCGGAGCAGCATTCGATAGGGAGGCGCTGAACAGCGGTGACACAGTAACGATCTGGAGCAGGGGGATGCGATGGTGATCGACGAAGCCGTCGCGCCAATGGTCGCCGAACTTCATCAAGAGGAGGCCGTCGCGGCTTGTGCGACCTACCCTGAGCAGGTCTCTTCGTTTCCGTCAGGGTAAATATTGACGGCAAACTAATTGAGGACCAAAAACATTATTCCGGCAACGCCGATAATCGGACAAATACCAGGATCAGGCCTATGCTCGCAACATGCTGGGGGAACCCTTAGCCTGCCTCAGCAAACAGCAGATCGCCGGCCAGGCGGCGTCAACCCTGGAGGGGCCATGGGTTCAGCAGCGCCGTCGAGATATCGACGCCAGGGCCGTCACTGTGCTCGGCGGAGTGCCGCAGCTCGCCAATGGCTACCGCGCCGCCAAGACCGCTCGGAGTCCAGTAGCCGGGCCGGTCGAGGACGGCCTCGATCCCGTCATCTCAGGAACCGCGGGTTCGACGCACGGCGGACAGCGCCGGCACTTGTCACCGTGGCTTTGCTGCCCGTTGTCGTCGCGCCGACCGCGGAGGGCGCCTCCGTGCCGCCGATCCCCAGTCCGGCGACGGTCCTGTCGGTCAGTCCATTGATGGTCGGCATGAAGCCGAAACTCCAAGGATCGCTTTGTCATAGCCCCAACACCTGCACCGCGGTCCCTTACCTGAGCTTCGTGGACCCGACGGGGGTGACTGCGCTGCAGAACGCGTTGACCACCGCCATCGCGGCCGACGCCTCGAGCACCGCCTCGGCGGACAAGATCGTGGTGTTCGGCTACAGCGATGGGGCGACGGTGGTCGGGAAGTGGCTGACGCAGCACCTCAACGATCCCGACATGCCCCCGCCCGATGTGCTGTCGTTCGTGGTGATCGGCAACCCCACCCGCGCCTTCGGCGGGCTCGCTGCCCCCAACGGTGTGGTGTGGCCGCAAAGCGACTACCAGGTGATCGACGTCAGTCAGCAGTATGACGGTGTCTCTGATTTCCCGACCAACACGGCGTCTCCTTACTATCTGCTGGCTGTCATGAACGCCGCCGCTGGATTCTGGACCCTGCACCTCAACTACAGCAAGGTCGACATCAACGATCCGGCCAATGCGGTGTGGACTTCGCCGGACGGCAATATCACCTATGTCCTGGTGCCGACGCAGAACCTTCCCCTCCTGGGAGTGTCAGCGTTTCTGTTCCCGGGGCTGAATGCGCGGCTGAAAGAAGACATCGAGACGGCTTACACCCGCCCGGTTCCCTTCCCCACAATGACCCAGCCCACGTCGCCAGCGTCCCTCCCGCCCGCCGCTTTCGCGCAGTCAACCTCGGTGGTCTTCGAACCGACAGTTCCTCCCACACACACCGCGGTGCCACTGAGCCCCGCCTTAACGCCGCTGGCAAAAACAACGGGCTCGGTGCCGACAGTAACTGGATCGAACGAGATCGACGGCACCGTCACGGGGGCCCCACCCGCAGCCGACACCGACGCGGGCGGCCCATCCGCAGCCGACGCCCTGACCACGGCGTCGCTGCCTGACGCGGGGGATCAGGCGGCTGCGGTCGAAAAGTTCAGGCCGCCAGCAGCGAAGCAGCGGCGTCACCGTGCGCCTGCGGCCGCGCAGTCCACCACCGGGCCGACCACGCATACCCGCACCGTCGATCACCGAATGGCGACACCGCGCTGACTCCGGCCTCACGTGCGGGGAGCCGGGTACCTTGACAAAACCGTTTGGCGACACCCGTGTGTTGACGGTTTCGCAGATCTCGGTCAGCAGAGCTCGGCACTTGAAGCTGCGGGGGTCGTGAAGACGTTCTCGGACACGATGTCGGAGCCCGTGATGATCGTTTAGGTCTGGCCGACTTGATGGCTTATGTGCGTGGAGGCCGTCGCGACTTGTGCGACCCATTCTGAGCAGGTCTCTCGTTTCCGTCGGGGTAAATATCGACGGCAAACTATTTGAGGACCAAAAACATTATTCTGGCAACGTCAATAATCGGACAAATGCCAGGATCAGCCCTATGCTCGCAACATACTGGGGGAACCCCTAGCCTGCCTCAGCAAAAGCAGATCGCCGGCCAGGCCGCGTCAACCATGGAGGGGCCATGGGTTCAGCAGCGCCATCGAGGCACCGATGCCAGGGCCGTCACCGTGCTCGGCGAAGTGTCGCAGCTCCTCAATGGCTACCGGTCCGCCAAGTCCGCTCGAAGGCCAGCAGCCGGGCGGGTGGGGGACGGCCTCGATCCCGACATATCAGAAACCGCGGGTTCGACGCACGGCGGACAGCGCCAGCACTTGTGAGCGTGGCTTTGCTGCCCGTTGTCGCCACGCCGACCGCGGGGGCCGCGGTGACCGACCTCATTGCCCGTCCAGCAACGGTTCTGTCGGTCAGTCCGTTAGAAGACGACATGCACGACAAGCTGCGGGGAGCGGTCTGCCAGACCCCGAACACCTGTACCACCGTCCCTTACTTTGCCTTCATTACCGTGCGGGGCGTGGCCGCCCTCCAAAACGCCCTCACCACAACCCCCACCACGCAACCTCCGCCGACAAATATCATCGTGTTCGGCTACAGCAATGGTGCAATGGTGGCCGAGCAGTGGCTGAAACAGCACCTCACCGACCCGAACGTCCCCTCGTCCGCTGTGCTGTCGTTGGTGGTGATGGGCAATCCCACGCGCGCCGGCAGCGGCAGCGGCGCTCTCCACGGTGAGGTGTGGCCGCAAAGCGATTATCAGGTAATCGACGTCGCCCGGCAGTATGACGGCCCGGCTGATTTTCCCAACAATCCCACGTCTCGGTACTACCTGTTGGCCATCAGAAACGCCCACGCCGGCTTCATCGGCGGCCTGCACGACTACACCAACGTCAATATCAATGACCCGGCAAATGCGGTGTGGACTTCGCCGGACGGCAACATCACCTATGTCCTGGTGCCGACGCAGTACGTTCCCATCCTGGGTGTGTTTGCGCCCCTGTTCCCGGCGCTGAACGCGAAGCGGAAGGCCGAGATCGAGACGGCCTACATCCGCCCCGTGCCTTTCCCGACGATGACCCCGCCGGCGTTACCGGCGACCTCCCCGGCTTCCGCGCTATCGACATCGGTGGTCTCCGAGCCGACCGTGGGTCCGGCGCACACCGCGGCGCCAGTGGACCGCACGTTGGCGCCGCTGGCAGACACAAGTCACTCGGTGCCGACCGCAGCCGGATCGAAGGAAACCAACGACACCGATACGGGCGGCCCATCCGCAGCCGACGCCCTGATCTCGGCGTCGCTGCCTGACGCGCAGGATCAGGCGGCTGCGGTCGAAAAGTTCACGCCGCCAGCCGCGAAACAGGGGCGTCGCGCCCAGCCGGGGCGTCACCGTGCGCCTACGGCCGCGCAGTCCACCACCGGGCCGACCACCGATACCCGCACGGTCGATCACCGAATGGCGACAACGCGCTGACTCCACGGCCTCACGCGCGGGGAGCCGGGTGCATTGACGAAACAGGTTCGGCCTCGCAGCTGAGTGATACCGACAACACGTCAGCCAATTCTGGGGCGGGGGGTTTGGTTGACATGACCGTCGGCGGCGGAGCCGACGCTGGTGTCGACCCCATCTTACTTAGCGGCAGCGCAGACGCGCATGGGATGGCATTGGATTCCGGCTCCAACCGTCTCTACGTGCGCGCCCGATTCGGCAACGATTATGGGGTGTGGGTGATCAACACAATCGATCACACCGTGCTCGATGAAGTATCGGGCAACGGCCCTACCATCGACCCGATAACCGTGCCTCAAACAACCCTCGACATGGATGCCAAGGGCAACCGCCTTTACTGAAGTGGTCCGGGTTTTGTTCCGGTCTCTATAGGAGGATCAGGAACTATGCCCCGTCAGTATTCGCCGGAGTTTCGGCAGCGTGCGTTGCGTTTGTTGGACACCTTGATGGAGGCCTCGGAAGTGTCAGAGACCGAGGCGATCAAGTCTGTGGCGGTCAAGATCGGTGTGGCTGAGGAGTCGGTGCGTCGGTGGCGGCGTGCGGCTCAGATCGATGCCGGTCAGCGCCCGGGCATGTCGTCGGTGGAGCATGTCGAGATACGGCGGCTCCGGCGGGAGAACGCCGAATTGCGCAGGGCCAATGAGATTCTGAAGGCCGCGTCGGCGTTTTTTGCCGCAGAGTTCGACCGCCCCGCGACGAAATGATCGCCTTCATCGACACCTACCGCGATCAGTTCGGGGTCGAACTCATCTGCCGCACGTTGCTGGCAGCAATCGAGGGGTTTTTGACCTCTCGGGGCTATCGGGCCGCCAGGACCCGGCCGCCCTCGGATCGAGAAATCCGCGATGCGCAGCTCATCGCCGATCTGCGCGCCGTGCATCGAGAGAACTACTCGGTCTATGGCGTCAAGAAGATGCATCGGGCCCTGAAACGCCGGGGCTGGAACGTCGGCCGCGAGCAGACTCGGCGGCCGATGCGCGCGGCCGGGCTGCGTGGGGTGCAGCGCGGTAAGCCGGTGTTCACCACCATCACTGATCCGGCCGCTGTGCGGCCGGCCGATCTGGTCGAGCGTCGCTTCCGCGCCGCCGTGCCCAACCGGCTGTGGGTCGCTGACATCACCTTCGTGCGCACTTGGCAGGGGTTTTGCTACACCGCGTTTGTCACCGACGCATGCACGAAAAAGATCGTCGGCTGGGCGGTTTCCTCCTCGATGCGCACCGAGGATCTTCCGCTGCAGGCGTTCAATCATGCTGCCTGGCAAGCCAACTGCGATCTATCTGAGTTGGTGCATCATTCCGACCGCGGATCCCAATACCTGTCGCTGGTATACACCGAGCGCCTCGCTGAGCTGCAGATCGCCCCTTCGGTGGGGTCGCGGGGCGATAGTTACGACAATGCCCTCGCCGAGGCCGTCAACGCCGCCTACAAGACCGAGTTGATCAATCGCGGCAAACCGTGGCGCTGCATCGACGAGGTCGAGCTCTCGACGGCCCAATGGGTGGCCTGGTACAACCAGGAACGCCTGCACGAAGCTCTCGGCTACCAGACACCGGCCGAGTACGAGGCCGCCCTCACCGGCACCTCACCAACAGCGAGCCAGCCAACCCCGGCCCTCGCAACCGACTAGGAACAAAAACCGGGGCACTTCAAACTGCCGCGTCCTCACATCCATCGTCGTCCGATGAACACACACCCCGGCAGAATCCGAAGAGCCCCGAAAGTGGAGGCAATAGGAAGAAACTCGAACCTTGCGCACTTGTCACGAAAATGGTCTGACCTGCGGGAACGCTTCAGCGCTTCGTCCCCTCGATCACCCCTATTGCC
>DATBFF010000231.1:0-4505 GCA_036558625.1 Mycobacterium sp.
CGTGCTGAAAAGCCGCGACGAGGGTTACGTCGAGTTCTACGACTCCTACCCCGAAGAGGTGAAAGAGGGCAAGGCGCCCAAGAGCAAATAGCGCCTCGTCGCTTCTGCGCCGAGATCCACGGTATGCAGAAGAAGTGCGAGAAGACGTCCGCATAACGTGAATCTCGGCGCTGCTCGCGGGTCGAAGTCCGCGCCTGGCACCCTTGAAGGGTGCAGGCGACCTTCTGCGGGCGGCCGGTGGCCGGTGATCGCGCGCTGATCATGGCGATCGTCAACCGCACCCCCGACTCGTTCTACGACCGTGGCGCCACATTCGCCGACGGCGCGGCGAAAGACGCGGTGCACCGTGCGATCGAGGACGGCGCCGACGTGATCGACGTCGGGGGTGTGAAAGCCGGCCCGGGCGACGCGGTGGACGCCGACGAAGAGACCGCCAGGGTGGTGCCGTTCGTCGAGTGGCTGCGCGACGCCTACCCGCAGCAGCTGATCAGCGTCGACACCTGGCGCTCGACGGTGGCCCACAAGGCGTGCGCGGCCGGCGCGGACCTGATCAACGACACGTGGGCCGGCGCCGACCCCGGGCTGCCGACGGTGGCGGCGGAGTTCGGCGCCGGACTGGTGTGCTCGCACACCGGCGGCGCCGTGCCCCGCACCAGACCGTTCCGGGTGAGCTACGGCCAGACGGTGCGCGGCGTCGTCGACGACGTCATCGCCGAGGTCACCGCCGCCGCCGAGCAAGCCGTGTCCGCCGGGGTGGCGCGGGACCGCATTCTGATCGACCCGACCCACGATTTCGGCAAGAACACGTTCCACAGCCTCGCTTTGTTGCGTCACGCCGAAGATCTTGTTAATAGCGGGTGGCCAGTGCTGATGGCCCTCTCCAACAAAGACTTCATCGGGGAGACTCTGGGTGTGGGTCTGGCCGAACGCCTGGAGGGCACGCTCGCGGCCACTGCTGTGACGGCGGCGGCCGGGGTGCGGATGTTCCGGGTGCACGAGGTGGTAGTTACTCGGCGCGTGCTGGAAATGGTCGCGTCGATCCAGGGCGTGCGCCCGCCGACGCGCACGGTGAGGGGGCTCGCGTGACGACCACTCCTGAGCTGACCGGCGTCAGCTGGCTTGCCGAGCGCAGCTGGGACCGACCCGCGTGGACGGTGGCCGAGCTGCACGCCGCCAAGGGCGGCCGGACGATCTCGGTCGTGCTGCCCGCCCTCAACGAGCAGACGACCGTCGGCTCCGTCGTCGAAAGTATCGAGCCGCTGCTCGGCGGGCTGGTCGACGAACTCGTGGTGCTCGACTCCGGTTCGACCGACGAGACGGCGATCCGCGCGCTGGCAGCGGGGGCGCGCGTGGTCAGTCGCGAGCAGGCCGTCCCCGAGCTACAGGCGCAGCCCGGCAAGGGCGAGGCACTGTGGCGTTCGCTCGCTGCCACCAGCGGCGACGTCGTCGCGTTCGTCGACTCCGACCTGATCGACCCCGACCCGATGTTCGTGCCCAATCTCGTCGGGCCGCTGCTGACCGTCGAGGGCATCCACTTGGTGAAGGGCTTCTACCGTCGGCCGCTGATGATCGACGGCCGCGAGGACGCCAACGGCGGCGGTCGCGTCAACGAGCTGGTCGCGCGCCCACTGCTGGCGGCGCTGCGACCCGAGCTGTCCTGGGTGCTGCAGCCGCTCGGCGGTGAATACGCCGCTACCCGCGAATTGCTGACGTCGGTGCCGTTCGCGCCCGGCTACGGCGTGGACATCGGACTGCTGATCGACGCCCACGACAGGCTCGGCCTGGACGCGATCGCGCAGGTCAACCTCGGCGTGCGGGCGCATCGCAACCGGCCGTTGAACCAGCTCAGCTCGACGAGTCGGCAGGTGGTCGCCACTTTGCTGTCGCGCTGCGGGGTGCTGGATTCCGGGGTGGGGCTTGCCGAGTCGCTCGATGACCGGCCGCCGATGAACACGCTGCGGTAGTCCGTCAGGCAGGATCGTTGGCGTGACGCTGATCCTGCTCTACCTGTTGGTGCTGATCCTGGTCGCAGCGCTGCTGTTCGTGATCGCCAGCGCGGTGTTCGGCCGGGGCGAGGACCTGCCGCCACTGCCGCGCGCGACCACGGCCACCGCGCTGCCGGCCTCGGGGATCACGGGTGCCGACGTCGACGCAGTCAAGTTCGCGCAGACTTTGCGCGGCTACAAGACCAGCGAAGTCGACTGGGTGCTCGACCGGCTCGGCAGCGAGATCGACTTGCTGCGCGCCCAGCTGTCGGCGACGCGTGCCATGGCCGACGAATCAGCGCAGAAGCCCGCGAGTGACGCCTGACGGCCGGGTCCGCTGCGCGTGGGCAGAAAGCGGCGGCGCGCTCTATCTCGACTACCACGACAACGAGTGGGGCAAGCCCCTGCACGGCCGCGATGAGCTGTTCGAGCGAATGTCGTTGGAGGCGTTCCAAAGTGGGCTGTCGTGGCTGACCATCTTGCGCAAGCGGGACAACTTCCGCCGCGCGTTCGACGGCTTCGACGTCGAGGCGGTGGCCCGCTACACCGACCGCGACGTCGCGCGCCTGATGTCCGACGCGGGCATCGTGCGCAACCGCGCCAAGATCGATGCCACGATCGCCAATGCGCGCGCCGCGGCCGACCTGGATGTCGACCTCTCAGAGCTGCTGTGGTCGTTCGCGCCGCCCCGACGGGCGGGCCCGGTCACGCTCGCGGACGTACCCGCCGTCACCGACGAGTCCACCGCGATGGCGAAGGAGTTGAAGCGACGCGGTTTCCGGTTCGTCGGACCCACGACCGCCTATGCGTTGATGCAAGCCACCGGGATGGTCGACGACCACGTCCAATCCTGCTGGGTGCGGGCACGCTAACCGGGGTCTTTGCACACCGAGGCGCCGCGATAGGGAACAATGGGCTCGTGAACCTGGTGTGTGGAGGGAGCGCTCGATGGCGGCGATGAAGCCCCGGACCGGTGACGGTCCTCTGGAAGCAACCAAGGAGGGGCGAGGCATCGTGATGCGAGTTCCGCTGGAAGGCGGTGGGCGCCTCGTCGTCGAACTCACGCCCGAAGAGGCCTCCGCACTGGGTGACGAACTGAAGGGCGTCACCAGCTAAGGCTGAATCACGAGCACACTTTGCGGTAGATCTCCAGCGTTTGCTCGGCGATGTGTGCCCACGAGAATTCGTCGATGCAACGCTGCCGGCCCGTTCGGCCGAGCCGAGTCGCCCTGTCGGAGTCGGCGACGAGCGTGTTGACCGCGTCGGCCAGCCCCGCCTCGAAACCCGCCGGGTCGTCAGGCTGATAATGGACCAGCAGCCCGGATTCCCCGTCGGCCACCACTTCTGGGATACCGCCCACGTCGGAGGCCACCACGGCCGTCGCGCAGGCCATTGCCTCCAGGTTCACGATGCCCAGCGGTTCATAGACTGAAGGACACACGAAAACAGTTGCTGCCGAGAGAATTTCGCGAATCTTGCCGATTGGCAACATCTCTCGGACCCAGAACACGCCGCTGCGGGCACGGGACAGGTTCTGCACCGCCTCGGTGACCTCGGCAGCAATCTCGGCGGTGTCGGGTGCGCCCGCGCACAACACGAGTTGCACGTCGGGGGCGAACTGGTGCGCGGCGGCCACCAGGTGCGCCACACCCTTTTGGCGGGTGATCCGCCCGACGAACGCCACGATCGGTTTGGCGAGGTCCACGCCCAGCTCGTCGAGCACCGACCCGGGCTGCGCCGGATGCCATACGTCGGTGTCGATTCCGTTGCGGACGACGTGCACGTGGCTGGGGTCGAGAGCCGGGTAGGTGCGCAACACGTCCTCGCGCATGCCGCAGCTCACGGCGATCACCGCGTCCGCGGCCTCGACGGCCGTGCGTTCCACCCACGACGACACGCGATAGCCGCCGCCCAGCTGCTCGGCCTTCCACGGCCGCATCGGCTCCAGTGAATGCGCGGTCAGCACGTGCGGGATCTGATACAGCAACTTGGTGAGGTGCCCGGCCATGCCGGTGTACCAAGTGTGTGAGTGGACGACCGTCGCTTCGGCGGCCGCATTCGTCATCACCAGGTCGGCGGACAGTGTGGACAGCGCGGGGTTCGCGCCGCGCAGCGCCGGATCCGGCTGCGCGACGATGGCACCGTGCCGTGGGGCGCCCATGCAGTGCACGTCGACCTCGCAAAGCTTGCGCAACTGCGCAACGAGTTCGGTGACGTGGACGCCTGCCCCCCCGTACACCTCGGGCGGATACTCCCGAGTCATCATCGCCACCCGCATAGATCCCGACCGTAATCCGAGCTGGGGTGCGACGCATCGGGGTCCTGCGTTTGAGTGATCCCAAAAACCGGGAACTCTGGTTGCAGGTGATGGTGACGGATAGGTTTGGCACATGAGGGAATTGCCACATGTTTTGGGCATTGTCCTCGCCGGCGGAGAAGGGAAGCGGCTGTATCCGCTGACCGCTGATCGGGCCAAGCCCGCAGTTCCCTTCGGTGGTGCGTACCGCCTCGTCGATTTCG
>DATBFF010000232.1:0-63208 GCA_036558625.1 Mycobacterium sp.
ATCCGAGAACCCGCACGAGGAAACCAGAAGCGCAAGAACGGATACGACTGCCACCGCTTGCCGACGATTCACGCCGCCCCCCTTCGCGCTCCGCCCACAGCCCCATAGCCGACTCGACAGTCGACCATAGCGTGAGTTGCATTCGTTCAGTCGCTGCACGGGAAATCGGGATGACCGCATCGGCAACCGCGAGCTTGCGCTCAAGCCAAGTTCCGCCGTTTCCACTGCGTCCCTTGGTGATCACCTCGGCCCTGCGATCGGATCAGACTGCTTTGGTGAGCTGGTCATCACATGCGCTTGATTTGAACAACCGCAGGTCTCACGACGCTTGGCAGATCCGCCATCGCTCCGACACCGTTCGTGTGATTCCGCCACGATTGGAGAGGGTCTGCAGTGCTGATGACGCCTATCTCGCCATATTCGTGAAGCGCGAGTAGTGCAACTGGTGCGCCACCGTGACCGTCTTCGTTTGGCCGTTGCGGTGCTTGGCGACGATCAAATCTGCTTCACCCAAACGTTCTTCGTTCTCCTGATCGAACATGTCCGGCCGGTGGACCAGGATGACGACGTCTGAGTCCTGCTCGAGACTGCCCGATTCGCGTAGGTCAGCCAGCATCGGCTTCTTGTCGGTGCGCTGTTCTGGACTGCGGTTCAGCTGGCTGAGCGCTACCACCGGCACCTCGAGTTCCTTGGCCAATAGCTTGAGGTTTCGTGAAAACTCCGACACCTCTTGTTGTCTGGACTCGAACCTCTTGCCCGAGGTCATCAGCTGCAGGTAGTCGACGACGATCAGTTTCAGATCGGCGCGCTGTCGCAGCCGGCGAGCCTTTGCGCGGATTTCCATCATCGTCAGGTTGGGCGAATCGTCGATATAGAGTGGCGCCTCGCTGATTTCGCTCATCCGGCGTGCTAGTCGGGCCCAGTCGTCGTCGCCCATGCGGCCCGAACGCATATCGGACAGCTTGATCTTCGCTTCGGCCGAAAGCAGGCGCATGACGATCTCGGACTTGCTCATCTCCAAGGAGAACATGACGCTTGCCATCTGGTTCTTGATCGAACACGAGCGCAAGAAATCCAGTCCCAGCGTTGAGTTGTGAGTCGGAATCATCGCGCGGCTTGCCAGGTACATGTGGTCTGCGTTGTCGACCTCGACGCAGCGGACGGGCACGCTTTCAATTTTCTGCACGCAGACGATGTACCGTGAGCAGCTGCGGGCGGTGCTGTGCGCCTTTCGGCGCTCCTTGTGCAACAACGACTTCCGCGTCAACCCGAATACGTCGTCCTCAGTCGAGAAGTTGAGCATGTATGCAGTGCGTGACGACTCGTGATGCCCCTTAACAGCCTTGGCGGCAGTCTGACAACGGTAGCCCAAGCTGACGACGAGTTCGGCGACGTCCTCGGCCAACCGACGATTGGTGACACAGAACTGAACTGCACCACCTGCAGTGACCGTGCCGTCGGTGTCGAGCAGCCCGGCCAGGAGTGCGCGCCGTTGCCTTTCCGATCCACGAAGGTATTCGTTCGGGATGTGCTTGTTGTTCAGAACACCGATCGCTCGCAAGCGGGCTTGCAGCGTGCCGACGCTGTCGCGGCACTGCTGGCAGAGAGCTAGTCCTATTGACGGGCCTCCGCAGGATTGGCACGTCGGCTGCGGCGCCGGTACCTCGCAATCTCGCGGCGGGATAGCGGGAGGCTGCGGTAGCCGCAGTCGGTATCGGTACCTGGCGACGCGCGACGGTACCGCGATTAGTCCTTCGGCTTCGATACGCATCAAGAGCTCGGGATCGGCCGTCGTGATTTGCGCCGAGGCTGTCGTTCCGTCACCTAGCCATGCCCCGAGCGTGTACGGGGGAACCAGTAAGTCCTGCTCAGGCAATTCGAGCGCCTTCACGTTGACCACACTGTGGTTGCTCCTGCGGTCCTTGGTCTTGCAGCGCAGCGTTGCGTTGATCTCCGCAGTTGTCCGCACAGCAGCTACCGCTTGGGCCGATCTCCGTGACGCCCGCGTCTCTGTAAGCCACAGGTGCTGCTCATCTGCGATAATCCTTGTGCCATCGGAGAATTCGATCTCGTAGCATGGCCGGCCGAACATCACTTCGGTGGCCGCTACTACCTTCGTCGGGCGGCCATCCGCGCCGAGCAGCTCGTCGCCCACGACGACATCGCCCATCGTCGTCCAGCCCGTCGGGGTCGGCAGTGGCGTGTCGACCTTCAGTGCTTTACCCATACCCGGCCGGCCCGCCACGATGACCATCTGTCCCGGATGCAGCCCGTTGGTGAGGTCGTCGAGTTCGACGAAACCTGTTGGCACGCCGCTGGCGTGGCCACCGTTGGACGCTATCGCGTCGATCTCGTCCATCGTCGGCTGTAGCAGTTGCTCCAGCGGGACGAAATCCTCTGAGAGCCTTCGGTCGGTGACGTCGTAGATCTCGGCCTGGGCCCGGTCGACAACCTCGTGCACGTCGGAACCCTCGGCGCCGGCGTAGCCGTACTGCACCACCCGGGTGCCGGCCTCAACGAGGCGGCGCAACAACGCCTTCTCCGCGACGATGCCCGCGTAATAGCCCGCGTTCGCCGCCGTCGGCACTGTCGAGATCAACGTGTGCAGATACGGCGCACCACCGATCCGTCGCAGCAGCCCGCGCCGGTCCAACTCGGCGGCCACGGTCACCGGATCCGCCGGTTCGCCGCGCGTCGACAGATCCACGATCACGTCGTAGATGTTCTGGTGCACGGGACGGTAGAAGTCACCCGGGCGCAGCTTCTCGACGACGTCGGCGACGGCGTCCTTGCTGAGCAGCATGCCGCCCAGCACGGATTGCTCTGCGACGATGTCTTGCGGGGCCTGCCGGCCAAAGTCCTCACTCGGCGGGGCGTCCAGCCCTGAATGTCCGAGATCGTCGACGACGGCCATCCGGCGCCCCCACCTCCTCCCGAACGTACGTTCGTTTCAGCTGTCTTGACGATAAGTCAAACCGCTGACAAACCCTCCCCACGACGCGCCCGGTGCGCCTTGGCCGGTCCGACGCTAGACGTTGCTGAGAGCGCTGCAAAGGGGGCCTGTTGATGGAGCTGTGGATGGCATGTGGATATCTGCGCCTCGGCGTGTTGAGGCGTTGTGGACAACCTGTGGACTGCGGTGGTCTTCATCCACAAATTCCCTGCTAACTTCGACTTCGCGGGATATCGGCGCTGTGGATTGCAATCGCCTCGGCGTGTCTTATCAGGTTGCCATCTCGGGCGTGTTGTGTTGCGTCTGATTGAGGGCCAGGTTAACGGATGGTGAGATTCGCAACGGCACTGTGGCGGCAAACTGTTCGCCAGCGCGGGCGGCAGGCCCGGCTGCCATCGGCCTCCGACGCCACCCGGCCGCCGCCCGCGCCTTCGGCGAGCCAAGATCACAGCCGACAAATTTGCCGGAGCGTCGATTCGGTTCCATGGGCACGCGGGCGACCTGCCCGCGCGCGGCACCGCGAACGTATTCGCCGCCCGCCCATCCGCCGAGTCGTCTTTGCTGCCATCGCCGGCACGCTATTCAGACGAATGCGACGGGCATAGCTACGAGCGTGCTGGGTGGCGTCAGCGCCACAGCCGGTTACTGCGCCGCGACGACTTCGAGCGAAACGCTGGCCTGCACCTCGGGATGCAGGCGCACCACGATCGGATGGCTGCCGATCGACTTGATGTGATCGCGAGGCATCTGCACGGTGCGCTTGTCGATGTTGGGGCCGCCCGCCTTCTTGATCGCAGACACGACGTCGGCGGCGGTCACAGAACCGAACAGCTTGCCGGAGTCGGCCGCGGTGCGCGCGGTCAGTGACACCGATTCGAGGCCTTCGATCGCGGCCTTGAGCTCGTCGGCATGCTCGCGGTCGCGCACTGTCTTCGCGTCGCGCGCGCGCCGGATGTCGTTGGCTTGCCGCTCAGCGCCGCGCGTGGCGACGATCGCCAACCCGCGCGGTAGCAGATAGTTGCGGCCGTAGCCGTCCTTGACTTCTACGGTGTCGCCGGCCGAACCGAGGTGGTCCACTTCGGCGGTGAGAATCAGCTTCATCGTCGTTCCTGTTCTCGCGCTCAGCGTGCCGAGGATGTGAACGGCAGCAGGGCGACCTCGCGCGCGTTCTTCACCGCGATCGCAATGTCGCGTTGGTGCTGAACGCAATTGCCCGTCACCCGACGAGCGCGGATCTTGCCGCGCTCGCTGATGTACGTCCGCAGCAACGCGGTGTCTTTGTAGTCGATCGTCTGGCCCTTTTTGGAGCAGAACACGCACTTGCGAGTCTTCACCGGCTTTTCGGGCGCGGGGCGTCGCTTGTTGGACTTCGCCATGGGTCTTTCTCTTTCTTGATTGCTAGTGGTCTAGAAGGGCGGCTCGTCGTCACTGCCGCCGGAAAGCGATCCGGCAGCAGGTGCGCTGCCCCACGGGTCGTCCGCGGGTTTTTCGCCACCCGACTGGCGCTGTTGCCCGCTGCCGAATCCGCCACCACCGCCGCCGCGGCTGACCTTGTTCACCTTGGCGGTGGCGTAACGCAGGGACGGGCCGATCTCGTCGACCTCGACCTCGAAGACGGTGCGCTTCTCGCCTTCCCGGGTTTCGAACGAGCGCTGCTTGAGGCGGCCGGTGACGATCACCCGAGCACCGCGGGTCAAGCTCTCGGCGACATTCTCGGCAGCCTCCCGCCAGATGTTGCACCGGAGAAACAGCGCCTCGCCGTCCTTCCATTCCCCGTTCTGGCGGTCATAGATGCGCGGTGTGGACGCGACCGTGAAGTTCGCGACCGCGGCGCCCGACGGGGTGAAGCGCAGTTCCGGGTCGGCGGTCAGGTTTCCGACGACGGTGATGTTGGTGTCACCAGCCACGAGGCCCTCCTGTTTTCGTTGTGCTCCTCGCGTCCGCGGGTGCGTTGTCGTGCGCGAGCTTACGCAGGCACACCGACGCCCGGGAATGCATTTCAGTGCTTGTCGGTGCGCAACACCTTGGTGCGCAGCACGGACTCGTTCAGGCTCAGCTGACGATCGAGCTCTGACACCGTTTCCGGCTTGGCCGTCACGTCGACGACCGCGTAGATGCCCTCGGCGTGCTTGGCGATCTCGTACGCCAGCCGGCGCCGGCCCCAGATGTCAACGTTGTCGACCTTGCCTCCGTCATTGCGGATGACGTTCAGGAACGCTTCCAGCGACGGCTGAACGGTGCGTTCGTCAAGGGTGGGGTCGAGGATGACCATGATTTCGTATGGACGCATGAGGACCTCATCACCTCCTATGGTCATGTGCGGCCACGGCCTATCCGTGGCAGGAGGGTCGCCTGCGTCGGCAACCGGCTCAGGCTACAGGAATACCCGCTGATCTGCGAAATCGTGCTGGCCCCCGGCTCTGGCCGGCCCGAACGAAGTGCTGGTCTCCAGCACGTTGCGCGACTTGGTGATCGGATCAGGCCTCGAATTCGAAGACCGCGGTGCACATGAGCTCAAGGGTGTGCCGGGCGAGTGGCGCCTCTTTGCAGTTGCCACTACCTAGGCTGCGTCGTCATGTCACGCTCGACAGCCGCGATTGTGCGCTGTTGTACGTAAATCCTCGGCGTGTCGGCATGCAGACGCGCACGCTCGCGCAAATGACTGGGCCTCGGCCCGTCAAGCGACGTGTTGCGCGGGAAGAGCGCGATCGCGATCTGCATCGGATGCCTCCTCTCGCGGACGCAACCACGACGGTAGCCACGCCGGCGGTGCGTCCGCGGCATTCTCGAAGATCCCGCCGGATGGATCGTCGACCTGTCCGCCGGCACGGACGAGATCGTCCTCGGGACGGTAGATCTGCCGCACGACGAGCGCGCACAACAACACCACCGCCAGGTCGCGCAGCAGCACGGTGATCGTGAAGGGCTGCTCGGGCAGGCCATGACTGGCGTTGGGATACAGGTAGAACATCCGCGGTACCCAGACGAGTGCGTCGATTGCCATCCACGCCAACAGAATTCGTCGGTGCGGCAATGCCAGCACGGCCAGCGGAACCAGCCACAGCGAGAACTGCGGGCTCCACACTTTGTTGGTCAACAAGAACGCCGCCACCACCAAGAACGCCAACTGCGCCACCCGTGGCCGTCGCGGTGCGGTCAGCGCGACGTATCCGATTGCGGCACAGGCGATGATGAACAGCACCGCGACCACAGTGTTGAGAAGGACGGGCGGTTCCCAATAGCCGAGATCGGTGTCGAAGCCCGACCAGCCCGTGAATGACTTCACGACGTTGTACAGCGAATCCATGTCGTCGCCGCGACGAGCATTGAGCCGGAAGAACTCCGACCACCCCCGCGGAAAGAGCACCAGCACCGGCAGATTGACCACCAACCATGTCAGTGCCGCAGCGCCCGCGGTGCGCCCGACGTCGCGCAGCCGACCGGTGCGAACACCAATTACCAACAGCGGCAACAACAACAGCACCGGATAGAGCTTTGCCGCGACACCGAGGCCGAGTAGTACCCCGGCCCACCCTGGCCGTCGTCGCGCCCACGCCAGCATCGAACCGGCTGCGAAAGCCGTGGCGAGTGCGTCGAAGTTCGTGAAAATCTGAAATATCAGGATCGGTGACGCCGCTACCAGTGCGGCATCCCAGATACGGCGGCCCGCCAGCCTCGCAGTGGCCCACACCGTCGCCAGCCAGGCAAGTGCCAAGCCGAACGCGGAGATGTTGAAGAACATCACCACTTCGGCGACGACCGGAATCGAGACGGCTTTGGTGAGCGCCGTGTAGGTCTTGGCCAATGCCATCGACGTGTACTGGTACAAGCCGGTCAGCACCGGATATTCCATATAGCGCACGGCCGGCCGGCCGTCGTATTGCGACTTCGGCCTGCCGGCGTCGTCGGTCTCCAGCCAGCTGGACTTGTACGGGAATTTGCCCTTGTCCAACAACTCTGCCGTATACAGAGGCACGGTGTCGGAGTAGCACAGCTCGTAGTAAGCGCGGTTGTTCTGCCAGACGGCGACCCTGTGGTCCGGCGGACCAGTTCCCGTGCTCTGTAAACAGGCGGCTTTCGTCGACCAGCCCAGAGCCAACAGAACCAGGCCCATCAAAAACATCACCCGCAGCGGCGTCAGAAACGCCTGCCGCCCGATCAGGGCGTGGCGGCCGACGGGCCCGCCTATCGTCTCCGATAGCGCAGAACCGAGAGTGTCTGTGCGACTTGGGAAGTCGCGGTCATCGAGGCTGCGGTTGTCAGCGGCGAGCGGCTGCGGTGAAATCACCGCAGCCGAGTGCTGTTCCGGATCGTCCGTCACGGGGGCGGAGGACCGGGCGGCGGACCGCCCGGGACACCCGGTTCGCCTCCTGCGGGCGGCGGCGCCGGAACCGTGGTGGGCGGCCCGATCGGAATCGTGATGCCCGGCGCCACTTCGATTGTCGGCTGAACAACCGTCTCACCTGGCGGTGCCGACGGCGGTGCGTTCGGCGGCGAGGGCGGAGCCTGCGGTGGCGGTGGCGGCGGCGCGGGGACGCCGGCATAGCCGCCGATCTCGGTGGGCTTGGGGAACGTTTCCTTGGGTGTGCCCTGCAACGCGTCGTCCATCGTCGACTTCCAGATGTCGGACGGCAGCGTCGACCCCCACACCGGGGAACCCCACTTGTTCTCCAGCGGCTGGTCACCCCGCGCAGTGCCCACCCATACCGCAGTCGACAGCGATGGCGTGAAACCCACCATCCACGCGTCCTTGTTGGCACCGGTGTCGCCGAGCTGCGTGGTGCCCGTCTTGGCGCCCGACACGCGCCCGCCCGCAAGATTGTGGCCGTTGGAGTACCCGGCGATGGGCTGCATGGCCGAAATGACGTTGTCGGCGACACCTTTGTCGATGCGCTGCTCGCCGCCGTTGGTTTGATCCGAGGCGTCGAACAACACCTGACCCTGCGAGTCCACGACCTTCTGCACGAAATGCGGGGCGTGAAACACGCCGGAAGCAGCCAGCGTGGCATACGCAGACGCCATGTCGATCGGCCGAGTTTGGTACTGGCCCAACACGACGCCGTTGTTGGGCGGGCCGCCCTTGCCGTCCTCGGACAGCGTGTGCTCGACCCCCGGGAAGCTTTCCGCAATTCCTGCCTGGTGTGCCGCGGCGGCGACGTCCGCGGGACCATTCTTCAGCTTCAACATCAGCCGGTAGTAGCTGGTGTTGAGGGAGCGCTTCAGCGCCTCGGCGATGTTGCAGACGCCGCAGCTTTCACCCTCGACGTTGGTGATCTTGATGCCGTCGACAGTCAACGGCGAGCTGTCGAGCTTGTAGCCCAGCCCGATGCCCTGCTCCAGCGCCGCGATCAACGCGAACACCTTGAACGACGAGCCCGTCTGCAATCCTGCCTGAGCGAAGTCGAAACCGTGTGCGTCGTTACCGCCGTAATACGCCTTGACGGCACCGGTTTTCGGATCGATGGACACGACAGCAGCACGCATGTCGGGGCTTTGACCGTCGAGGGTGTTGTCTACCGCGTCCACCGCGGCCTGTTGAGCCTTGGGGTCAATCGTGGTTGTGATGGTCAGGCCCTGCATGTTCAAGGTGCGCTCGTCGATGTTGAACATGTCCAGCAACTCGCGGGTGACCTGTTGTTCGATCAGGCCGTCGGGTCCACTCGTCTGGCTTTCGGCTCGCGACTGATCAGGAGGCGTGGTCTGCGGAAATACCTGCGCCGTCCGGTCATTCGGCGACAGCGCGCCGATGGTGACCATGCCGTCGAGCACCCAGTTCCACCGCGCGGCACTACCCTGCGGGTCGACGGCCGGGTCCAGGCTGGACGGTCGCTGAATCAGCGCCGCCAGCAGCGCGCCCTCGGCGACGGTCAGCTGTTCGACCGGCTTGTTGAAGTACGCCTTCGATGCGGCTGCGATTCCGTACGCGCCGCGCCCGAAATAAATGATGTTCAAGTATGCCTGCAGCACTTGGTCTTTCGACCATTCGCTCGACATCTTCGTCGCGATGACCAACTCCTTGGCCTTGCGCATCAAGCCGCCGATGCCCACGCGCTGGTCACCGACGAGTGCGTTCTTGACGTACTGCTGCGTTATGGTCGAACCGCCCTGGGTGTCGCCGCCGAACACGTTGTTCTTCACCGCACGCGCGAAGCCGGACACCGAGAAGCCGGGGTTGGAGTAGAAGTTGCGATCCTCGGCCGCCATCACCGCATCGAGGACATGTTTGGGAACCTGTTTGATGTCGACGTCGACGCGGTTGCCTTCGGGTGGAACGATTTTCGCGATCTCGGTGGTGCCGTCACTGGCCAGGATCGTCGACACCTGGTTGGTGCGAATGTCGCCGGGCTGCGGCACGTCGACAATCAGATAAGCCATCGCGAACGTGACGATCGGCAACACGACGACCGCGACTACCGCGAAAATCAAACCGCGCCGGACCCAGCGCCAGTTGACGGGCAAGCCCGGCCCCGGCCGCGCCGAGCCGCCGCCACCACCGCCACTCGGTGGTCCTCCCGTCGGCGGTTTGGGTGGCGGCGTGCCGTCCAGCGCCGCCTTGACCATGTCGATCGGGTCGCGCAGGGAAGCGTTGTCCTCGGTCACCGGCGGGATGACTGCGGTGGGACGCGCCTCGGGCTTACGCGGCCGTCGCGGCATCGTCGGCCGCGGCGCTGACGCCTGCCGGTCAGCGTCCGTTACGCGGTCAGCCGCCGCTCCTCGGGGGATGTCGGTGGCTGACCGGTCCGGGCGCTCCGGGTTATTCACTCGCTGTGCGCGCGCCGTCGCGCGCCGTCCGAGTGCCGCGCGATCTCGTTCCAGGACGGACCGCGCCCAGCACATACGACTTGACCAGGTGATTCCAACTGCAGGTCCGGCATACCTCCACCACATGTACCGAGAATTCGTCGTAGCGAGCGGCCAGCATCACCAGCTCTTCTGCTGTGCGAGCCGAGCCCGATACCGCGCCGAGGTGATCGCCGAAAACCCACGACACCAACGTGAGCGGTTCCTTGCGACAGATCGGGCACATCACCGAGCTTGGCTTGCCGTGGTATTTGGCAGCCCGCAGCAGATAAGGGTTGGCGTCGCAGACCTCAGAGACTCCCGTGCGCCCCGAGTAGACCTCTGCCAGCAGGGACCGGCGCCGAAGCGCATAGTCCACTACCTGTCGCTGCAGTCGCACGGTGACCAGAGTACGTCGCCCTCATGACTGCCCACGCAGAGAAGGGCTCTGCTTCTACGATCATCGTCGTGGCAACGCGGCAGTCGACGGGTACCAGAGCCAAGGACAGCGACCGAACTGACACCTGCCAGGTGCTCGACAGCGCCCTGGCCGAGGGACAGCTCTCGATCGAAGAGCACCGCCAGCGGGTCAGCGCGGCGACAGCGGCCGCCACGCTGGGCGAGTTGCGTTCGCTGGTTTCCGACTTGCAGTCCACCAACGCCGGCGTGCAGCTGCCGAAGCTGAAGCCGCAGCGGCGAGCCGGCGTTGTGGGCGGCGGCTGGGGAATGAGGCTCGCAGTGGCCGCGGTGCTCGTGCTGTTCGGCGTCGGAGTCGGGTGGGGCATCTTCGGCCACAGTTCGCCCCTGCGTTTCCAGCGTTCGGACCCGGGAGCCACGCCCGACGGCATCGCCGCGAACACCGACGCGCCGCCGAGACTGCTGCACAGCGCCAACGGCCTCAACGGGCTGCTGACACAGGCCCGCAAGAAGTGGGGCGACACGATGGGCTACAGCCTGACCGTGTACCCCGACTATGCCTCGATGGAGCGCGCCGATCCGTCCGATGACCGTCGGGTGATGCGCTATACCTACCGAGGCGGCTGGGACTCGAGCCCATCAGTCAGCGGCAAGAGCGGCTCGGACAAGCTCGTCGATTTGGGCAGGCTCGACGTCAACGCGATCGTAGGCAAGCTGCGCGGCGCGCCGGCGATCTTGGGCATCGAAGCGCAGGACGTGAAAAGCACCTACCTCAACATCGAAGGCAGCAAAGACCCGACAACGCCCGACGCGCTGGATATCTCGATTTATGTGTCGACGACCTACGACAAGAGCGGCTACCTCCGGGTCGATCCCGACGGCAACGTGACGAGCCAGTACCCGCCGTCGTAACTGTGCTGCACGCTCGTCGCCTCGCGAGCGTGCGCAGACTTCGTACGAAACCCGGCGTGTCGACCAGCAGACCCGCACGGTCGCGGCAAAGGGGGCGGGTGAACGGCGGGTGAACCCCGGGGGTAGCAGCGAATATATCGCCGCGATACGATGGCGCGAGGTGTCGATACGTCGTAACGGCCAAGCAAAGGAGGTGACTCGGTGCTGGAGCTCGCCATCCTCGGCCTTCTGCTCGAGTCCCCCATGCATGGCTACGAACTGCGTAAACGCCTGACGGGTTTGCTGGGCGCGTTCCGGGCATTTTCGTACGGATCGCTGTACCCGGCGCTGCGGCGGATGCAGCTCGACGGCTTGATCGTCGAGGATGCCGCCCCCGCCGGCGCGACGGTGCGCCGGGCCCGTCGGGTCTACCGGTTGACCGAGGCGGGGCGCGAGCGCTTCACCGAACTCGTCGCCGACACCGGCCCCCAGAACTACACCGACGATGGTTTCGGCGTCCATCTCGCGTTCTTCAACCGCACCCCGGCCGAGGCGCGGATGCGGATCCTTGAGGGTCGTCGTCGTCAGGTGGAGGAGCGGCGGGAAGGTCTGCGTGAGGCTGTGGCACGGGCCAGTAGCTCGCTGGATCGCTACACCCGTCAGCTGCACCAGCTGGGCCTGGAGTCCAGCGAGCGGGAAGTGAAATGGCTCAACGAGTTGATCGCCGCCGAACGGGTCGCCCAAGCGCACCCGGAGAACTTTTGAGTGGCAGGAGTAAGGAGAAACCGCACATGAGTGGCAACAACACCACGGGGCCGGAAGTTCGCGTCGCGATCGTCGGCGTCGGCAACTGCGCGTCCTCACTGGTGCAAGGCGTGCAGTACTACCAGGACGCCGACGACAAGTCGACGGTGCCCGGCCTGATGCATGTGCGCCTCGGCCAGTACCACGTTCGCGACGTGAAGTTCGTCGCCGCGTTCGACGTCGACGCCAAGAAGGTGGGCTTCGACCTGTCGGAGGCGATCTTCGCGTCGGAGAACAACACGATCAAGATCGCCGACGTGGAGCCCACCAACGTGGTGGTGCAGCGCGGCCCGACCCTCGACGGCATCGGCAAGTACTACGCCGACACCATCGACCTGTCCGACACCGAGCCGGTGGACGTGGTCAAGGCACTGCGCGAGGCCGAGGTCGATGTCCTGGTGTCCTACCTGCCCGTTGGCTCCGACGAGGCCGACAAGTTCTACGCGCAATGCGCGATCGACGCCGGCGTGGCGTTCGTCAATGCGCTGCCGGTGTTTATCGCGTCCGACCCCGTCTGGGCCCGCAAGTTCAAAGATGCGGGTGTGCCGATTGTCGGCGATGACATCAAGAGCCAGGTCGGCGCGACGATCACCCACCGTGTGCTGGCCAAGCTGTTCGAGGACCGCGGCGTGCAGCTCGACCGCACGATGCAGCTCAACGTCGGCGGCAACATGGACTTCCTCAACATGCTGGAGCGCGAGCGGCTGGAGAGCAAGAAGATCTCCAAGACGCAGGCCGTGACGAGCAACCTGCAGCGCGAGTTCAAGACCAAGGACGTCCACATCGGGCCGTCCGACCATGTGGGCTGGCTTGACGATCGCAAGTGGGCCTACGTGCGCCTCGAGGGCCGTGCATTCGGTGACGTGCCGCTGAACTTGGAGTACAAGCTCGAGGTGTGGGACTCGCCGAACTCGGCCGGCGTGATCATCGACGCGGTGCGCGCAGCCAAGATCGCCAAGGACCGCGGCATCGGTGGCCCGATCATCCCGGCGTCGGCCTACCTGATGAAGAGCCCGCCCGAGCAGATGCCCGACGACATCGCGCGCACCGAGCTGGAAGCGTTCATCACCGGCTGACCGCCGTGGTTTCCGACGACGAGCTCGCGGGACTCGACGAGTTCGCGCTCCTGGGTGAAAACGCCGAACAGGCCGGCGTCGATTCGGTTCCGGCTGTCACGCGCATCGAGCGCGGGCCGGTATCCGCGCTGAAGTTCGGCGACACGTCACCGCGGCTGGTGTTCCTGCACGGCGGCGGTCAGAACGCGCACACGTTCGACACCGTGATCCTCGGGCTTTCGGAGCCGGCCCTTGCCGTCGACCTGCCTGGCCATGGCCGATCGGCCTGGCGTGATGACGGCGACTATGGACCAAAGCGCAACGCCGAGGCGGTGGCGCCGGTGTTGCGGCAATGGGCGCCGGACGCCGACCTGGTTGTCGGGCATTCACTGGGCGGGCTGACGGCACTGCGGATTGCCGCGACTTCTCCAGAGCTGGTGCGGCAGCTGGTGCTCGTCGACGTCACGCCGACGTCGCCGGCGCGACACACCGAGATGACCGATGCGCAGAAGGGCACAGTGGCGCTGATGGCCGGTGAGCGGTCCTTCGACAGCTTCTCGGCGATGGTGGACGTGACCGTTGCCGCCGCTCCGCACCGCGACCGGAAGTCATTGCGCCGAGGCGTCTTTCACAACTCCAAGCAGCTCGACGACGGTACCTGGACGTGGCGGTACGACGCGTTCCGTAAAACCGACGGCTTCGAGGGCCTGTGGGACGACGTGCCGGCGCTGACGACACCGACCACGTTGGTGCGCGGCGCGAACTCCGCGTTCGTCAACGACGACGACGCGAACGAATTCGCCCGCACCGCACCAGGATTCCAGCGTGTGCACTTGGTTGCCGACGCCGGACATTCGGTGCACAGCGACCAGCCCCACGTGCTCGTCGAAATCCTGCGCGGGCTGCTGGGTTAGCGTTTTGGCCGGGTCAGGTCGTACACGATGTCCGAGCCGACCTTGACCGGCGTGTAGTTTTTCGCAACCCACGCGGCGATGTCGGCGTGTGCGC
This sequence comes from Mycobacterium sp., assembly GCA_036558625.1. Lineage (GTDB taxonomy): Bacteria > Actinomycetota > Actinomycetes > Mycobacteriales > Mycobacteriaceae > Mycobacterium. Next base: position 13,909 of record DATBFF010000232.1, read on the forward strand.
CGCTGCCGCCGAACGGCCCGCGGTCGCGGCCGTCGTCAGCAGCGATGTAATACGCCACCCGGTGCTCGGCGACGTAGCGCTGAAACTGGCTCAGTGTAGGTACCGGGTCGCTGCCTGAGAAGCCGCCGATCGCCATCACTGCGGTGTGCGTGGACAACTCGAGGCCCGCCGCCGCCGACGAGCGGGCGATCGCCGCGGACCAGTCGGTGTGGGTGGCGGTGAGCATCGCGTCGAGTCGCGGATCGTCGGTGTCTCGGCTGAAGCTGATGGGTCGATCACCGCTCGCCTTGGCGGGCCCTACCGTCGGCCCGCCGCCGCCGTGGGCCACCGGAATCGTCGCGATCGCGTACGCGGCCGAGCCGGCCAACGCGACCACCAGCGCACCGACGAGCGCGATCCGCGCGTGCCGCCCCCGTGCAGTGACCAGCAGCGCCGCGCCCGCCACCGCAGTCAGCGTCAGGGTGGTCCAGCGCAGCGCCGGCAGCCACCCGGCGTTGCGGTGCAGCAGCCAGAAACTCCAGACACCGGTCAGCAGAACCATCGCGGCCAACCCGCCCCGCCCGAACCATGTTGTGCGCCTTTGCCACATCTCGTGTGCGCCGATCGCGAACAGCGCGGCCACCGCAGGTGCCAGCGACAGGCAGTAGTACGGGTGGACCATCCCGTGCATGTAGCTCAGCACGAGCCCGTCCACCAGCAGCCAGCCGCCGAAGAGAATCGCGCTTGCGCGCACAAGATCGGTGCGCGGTGCGCGTCCGCGACAGATCAGCACCAGCACCATCGCCAGCAGCGCGGCCGGAATCAGCCACCCGATCTCGAAACCGAACTCTCCGGAGAACAGGCGGGACGCTCCCTGCGACTGATTACCGAAGCCACCGAAGCCGCCGTGCGCGACGGCGTCGTGTGCCGCGCCGGGATCGGGCGCCGGATGCGGTGCCCCGTGGTGGTTGCGGCCGAGGACGCGGGCGAACCCGTTGTAGCCCAACACCAGGTTCATGAAGTTGTTGTCTGTCGACCCTGCGAGGTAGGGGCGCGAGGACGCCGGCCACACCAATGTGAGCACGACGAACCAGCCCGCTGACACCACGAACGCCCCCAGTGACGCCAGCATGTGCAACAGCCGCAGGCGCAGCGACGCCGGTGCAGCGATCAGGTAGACCAGCCCGATCGCAGGCATCACCATCAAGCCCTCGAGCATCTTGGCCAGGAATGCGAACCCGAGCGCAATGCCGGCCAGCACAAGCCATTTCGCACTCGCCCGCGGCAATGCGCGAACGGTGCAATACGCCGCCGCCGTCATCAGAAGCACCATGACGGCGTCGGGATTGTTGAACCGGAACATCAGAGCTGCCACCGGTGTCACCGCAAGCGCGGCGCCGGCGAGCAGTCCGGTCCGCGGGCCGCACACCCGGGCGACCGCGCTGTACAAGAGGGCCACGGTGGCCACGCCCATCAACGCCTCTGGAACCAACATGCTCGCGCTGCTGAATCCGAAGAGCTGCCCCGACAGGCCCATCACCCATTGCGATACCGGCGGCTTGTCCACGGTGATGAAGTTGTGCGGGTCCAGCGATCCGAACAGCGAGGCCTCCCAGTTCGTCGAACCCGCCTGTGCCGCACCGGCGTAAAACTGGTTGCCCATTCCGTTGACCGAGATGTCCCAGAGGTACATGACTGCGGTGCCGGCCAACAGCACGCCGAGCCCGATCCGCTCCCACGTCGTGCGTCTGCGAACGGGTGCGGATGCCTGCTCCGCGGCGCCCGCCTCGAGGGTTAGTGTCACAGGGCCATTTGGACACGGCTTCCCGACAACAGGCTGTGCGCACCCAGGGAGGTTCCTGAGCAATGAGCCGGTGCCTGCTGCTGCTTCTTGCGGCGACGCTGCTGTTCGCGTCGTGCGGCACCGCGCCGCCGAACCGGCGGTCGGCCGTTGACGAGCTGACCCACCAGATCGGGACGCTGCCCGGTGTCGTCGCGGCGAAATATTCCTTCGGCGACGGAGGTCCAACAGGACCGGCGTACTTCGAGATCGACGTCGACGTTGCCGCCGACATCACCGGTGATCAGGCCGCCGCGATCGCATCCCGTTACGTCGACGGACTCGAAACCGTCGACTACAGCGGTTATGCCGCCGAGTTCGACGCGCGTCGAGGTGGCAACGTCTTCACGATCGGCGGCCTGTCGGTGACCGGCCGCGACCGGGTGCTGGCGCAGGCCCGCAGCTGGGTGGCGCTGCGGCAGCGGTTTCCCGGCAGCACAGTCGCGCTGCGCGCCGCAGAGCCGCCCGTCGGCCGCATCGACTTGACCGACGACGCCGACTATGCCGCGGCAGGAGCCGCAGTGATCACGTTGGGCTCCTCGTTCGGCGAGCTGGTCGCCGGCGACTGGACAGTGCGTGCGGGCAAGCGGCATCCGGCGGAAATCCACACCGCCCGACGAGTCCCGACGCCGCAGGAGATGGATGTGTGGCACCGCGTCAACGCCGACCAGTCGATTCCCCATGCCGACGTCCTGATGGTCAACAACACCAACACCGCTCCGGTGTGGTTGTCGGAGAAGATTCCCGCCGAAAACCCCGGCATGGCAGTGCAACTGGCCCTTCAGCACCTGCCTGTCGTCGCTGCGCTACGCCCGCCTGTGCTGTACACGGCAAGCAACCAGTACCGCGGTCACATCGGCTACTTCGGGCAGGCGACCGGCCCGGTGACGGTCACGCTCGGCGGCTGCACCAAGCGGTCGTACCGGCCGGAGCCGGCGGAGCAGGCGCTGATCGACCGATACGAAAGGTGCCCGCGGCCGGTGGGAATGAGCCGCTCGCGCGAAGACCAAGAGCCTCCGCGATAGCGTGGCTGCATGGCCTTCGGAATCCGCATCGGCGTGCAGCTGCAACCGCAGCACGCCCCCAATTACGCCGACATCCGCGATGCTGTCCGCCGCTGCGAGGACATCGGCGTCGACGTCGTGTTCAACTGGGATCACTTCTACCCGCTGTACGGAGATCCCGACGGACCCCACTTCGAATGTTGGACGATGCTGGGCGCATGGGCCGAGCAGACCTCGCACGTCCAGATCGGCGCGCTGGTCACCTGCAACTCGTATCGCAACCCGGAACTGCTAGCGGACATGGCCCGCACCGTCGACCACATGTCTGGTGGTCGACTCATCCTCGGCATCGGTTCGGGCTGGAAGCGCAAAGACTATGACGAGTACGGGTACGAGTTCGGCACCGTCGGCAGCCGGCTCGACGACCTGGCCGAAGCGATGCCGCGCATCAAAGCTCGGTTCGCGAAGCTGAATCCGCCGCCCACGCGTCACATCCCGATCCTGATCGGCGGGCAGGGCGAGCGGAAAACGCTACGGCTGGTGGCCGAGCACGGCGACATCTGGCACGGCTTCACCGATCTGGACAGCTATCCGCGCAAAGCGCAAATCCTCGCCGAGCATTGCGCCGCGGTGGGCGGTGACCCCGAGACCATCGAGCGCTCGGCGGGTGTGCAGGGCTCGGATGACGCACTGACGGCGCAGGCCGACGCGTTCGTCGACCTCGGCGTGACGTTCCTGACGGTCGGGGTGAACGGGCCCGACTACGACCTGAGCGCGGCAGAAGCGCTGTGCCGGTGGAGAGACCGCCGCTAAGTTCGACAAATGACTCCGCGGGCCGGCCGATCGAAGCTCGCTGCCGTGCTGGCCTTCGCCGTCACGGTCACCCTCGTTGCGGCGCCGGTTGCGTCGGCGGATCAATGCTCGCCGCCGGGCATGCAGGCCGCGAGCTCGCTGCCGACGAACCTCGCCAAGGCCGCAAAAGGCCCCGCGGAGAACAAGTACACGACCGCGACCGTCGAGCCTCTCGACGCGGTCGACAAACGTGCGCTTGGTCTCGGTACGCCAGACACGCTCGTCGTCGGCACTTTGTCGGACGCACCGCCGAGCGTGTGCATCAACTCGGCCGGGCAGTTCAGCGGATTCGACAACGAGCTGCTGCGCGCGGTCGCGGCCAAGCTCGGTTTGCAGATCCGGTTTGTGGGCACCGATTTCGCGGGCCTGCTCGCGCAGGTGGCGTCGCGGCGGTTCGATGTCGGCTCCTCGTCGATCACCACCACGGACGCACGCCGGCGGACCGTCGGGTTCACCAATGGCTATGACTTCGGCTACTTTTCGCTGGTCGTACCGCCGGGTTCGTCGATCACCGGATTCGACAAACTGACCTCGGGGCAGCGCATCGGTGTCGTACAAGGAACGGTGCAGGAGGATTACGTCGTCAACACCTTGCACCTCGACCCGGTGAAATTCCCTGACTTCAGCACCGTCTACGCCAGCCTCAAGACCCGACAGGTCGACGCATGGGTGGCGCCGTCACAGCAGGCGCAGGGCGCGGTGCGACCCGGCGATCAGGCGGTGATCGTCGAAAACACGTTCAGCTTGGACAATTTCGTGGCGTGGGCAGTCGCCAAGGAGAACACCCGGCTGATCGAGGCCCTCAACGCGGGGCTGGATGCAGTAATCGCCGACGGCACCTGGGCACGGCTGTATTCCGCGTGGGTGCCGCGCGCGCTGCCGCCTGGTTGGAAGCCGGGATCGAAGTCGGCGGCGCTGCCGTTGTTGCCCGACTTCGCGGCGATCGCGGCCAGTCACGCCCCTCACGCCGGCACCGCTCCCGCCCCGAAATCCACTCTGGCGCAACTGCGTGACGCATTCTTCGACTGGAGTCTCTACAAGCAGGCGATCCCAGACCTGTTCACGACTGGTCTGCCGAACACGTTGATCCTCACGATCAGCGCCAGCGTCATCGGCCTGGTGCTGGGCATGGCACTGGCAATCGCCGGGATCTCCAGAGCCCGGTGGTTGCGGTGGCCGGCGCGGGTCTACACGGACATCTTCCGGGGCTTGCCGGAGGTGGTGATCATCCTGCTCATCGGCCTCGGCGTGGGCCCAGTGGTGGGCGGGCTCACCGGGAACAACCCCTACCCGCTGGGCATCGCGGCGCTGGGACTGATGGCGGCGGCGTACGTCGGCGAGATCTTCCGGTCCGGCATCCAGAGCGTCGAGTCGGGTCAGCTGGAAGCGGCCCGCGCGCTGGGCTTCAGCTACCGGCGGTCGATGCGCCTGGTCGTTGTGCCGCAAGGAGTTCGGCGCGTGCTGCCGGCATTGGTGAACCAATTCATCGCGCTGCTGAAAGCCTCGGCGCTGGTGTACTTCCTCGGGCTCGTCGCCGGGCAGCGAGAGCTGTTTCAAGTGGGCCGGGACTTGAACGCACAGACCGGTAACCTCTCGCCTTTGGTGGCTGCCGGCCTGTTCTATCTGGCGCTGACGATCCCGCTGACCCATCTGGTGAACTACATCGACGACCGGCTGCGGCAGGGTCGCGTACCGGTTGCCTCGGTGGATCCGGCACAGGAAATGGTGTAGACGTGCATGGACCTGCGCCGGTCTCGTTGGCGGGCAACGGTATTCATCTGTCGTTTGGCGACAGCGCGGTGCTGCGTGGCGTCGATATCGACGCGCCGGCCGGCAGCACCGTCGCGGTGATCGGCCCGTCCGGGTCGGGAAAGTCGACGCTGCTGCGCACGCTGAACCGGCTCTACGAGCCCGACACCGGTGACATCCTGCTCGACGGTCGCTCGGTGCTCAAGGACAACCCCGACGAACTTCGCCAGCGAATCGGGATGGTGTTTCAGAACTTCAACTTGTTTCCACACCGCAGCGTCATCGACAACGTGATGCTGGCGCCGCGCAAGCTGAAGCGGCTCTCGAGCGAGGCCGCCCGCGAGTTGGCGCTGGCGCAGCTGGAGCGAGTCGGATTGCGGCACAAGGCCGACGCGCGACCGTCGACGCTGTCGGGCGGGCAGCAGCAGCGCGTCGCGATCGCGCGGGCATTGGCGATGGCCCCGCAAGTGATGTTCTTCGACGAGGCGACGTCCGCGTTGGATCCCGAACTCGTCAAGGGCATCCTCGCGCTGATCGCCGATCTTGGTGCCGACGGTATGACGATGATCGTCGTCACTCACGAGATGGGATTCGCCCGGTCGGCCGCCGACACCGTGGTCTTCATGGACGACGGTCGTGTGGTGGAGGCCGGAGCTCCGGAGCGGATCTTCGAAGCCGCCGAAACCGCGCGCTTGCAGCGCTTTCTGTCCCAGCTGCAGTGAATCGGACAGAATTGACGGGAAGTGAACCTGGCAGGTAGCGACAGGTTAGACTAGCGAATTATGATGGACACCGAGCAGCAGGTCACTGAGCTGGCCGAGGGCTTGCACCGGGTTCTGTCCAGACTGTTTTCCGTATTGCGACGCGGCGACACCACCGGTGTGTCCACCGGCGACCTGACTCTGGCGCAGCTATCGATCCTGCTCACGCTCATCGACCGCGGTCCGATCCGAATGACGGAACTGGCGGCGCACGAACGGGTGCGCACACCGACCACCACCGTGGCCATCCGGCGGCTGGAAAAGCTCGGCCTGGTCAAGCGTTCCAAGGACCAGTCCGACCTGCGTGCGGTGCTCGTCGACATCACCGAGAAGGGGTTGGCGGTACACCGCGAGTCGCTGGCGAACCGGCGGGCCGCGCTGGCCGCGCTGCTGACTTCCCTGTCGGATGACGACCGCGAGACGCTCACCAAGGCGCTCACCCCGCTGGAGCGGTTGGCCGGCCCGGCGACCGCCTGACGCGGCGGCTCAGCCGGGCAGCAACTCGGTACTTCCCTCGATCGGGTGCGTCTTGCTGATGAGCTTTGCGTAGCAGTGGTCGCGGTCAAAACCGTTGGACGTGCACCATCTCAGGGTGTCGCTGGGATTGGTGAACGTGACGCCGGCGACGGTCACCCAGAAGTCCGGATCGCTGAACACGCTCCAGTCACCCGACCACAGCAAGCGCACGTGCGGGTACCGTGCGCGCAGGTCGAGATGTTCGCGCAGTGTCTCGGAGTTGTTCCAGGTGATGCCGTCAGCGACGAGCCCGATGCGCTTGGAGCTGAGCTGCGGAACCCAGCGCTCAGCCAAATCGCTTGTGATAGCCGGCATGTCGGCATCGGCGATGGCGCGCAGTGCGTCGAACGCGGCCGCTTCGGGATCGCCGGAGATCGGCCGCGCCGGGCCGGCCGCTTTGACCAGATCGTCGTTGCCCGACGTGGGCGGTGATCCCGATGTGGTCGACGACGAGCCGGACTGTTCGCATTCGACCAGGATGTCCTGCATCCCACCGGAGCCGCCGGACGTGCTGCCGCTGTACTTGCCGCCCATCGTGCTGATAGGCAGCCAATAACTGTCCGGCCCGAACCAAAAGTCTCGGTCGACGTGTCCGTCGCTCGAGTTGTCGTCTGGCCGAGGCACATACACGGTGTCCTTGGACATGTCGAAGACGCCCGAGGCGATGTTCGTGCCGTCGTTTTCCGCGAGCGAGATCCTGGTGTTCGACGACGACAGGACATCTCCGCCCGGACAGGTCGCGGTGATGCGAAGTGTCGCGACCAAGCCGGCCTGCTCATTTCGACTGTTCACAACCGAAAACTTCGGTGGTGAACCACATTTGGTCACATAGTGCGAACCGGTGGACTGGTTGTCCTGTTCTGACTGCGCAGCCGAGCCGATGTCCGACGGAACGTGCGATGGACGGCCTGTCGGGGGATAGAGACTGATCGACTTTTCTGTCACCACCACGATGCCGTCCTCTGCCGCTCCGACGGTGGGGTATGCGCCGTTGGTCTGCATGCTCCACACGTCAGAACCGTCAACCAGCGATCTGGCCATGACCGTTCCCTCTTGGAAGCCGATCAGCCGGACACCGTCGGTCAATGCCGGCGTCCATCCTTGGCCGACTACGGGTTTGGACCATCGGGTTCGGCCTGTCGCGATGTCATAGGCCTCCATGGCGCCGCTGTTGAAGTAGACGATCTCGTCACCGATGACCGAGAACGTCGTGGTTTTCCCGTCCAAGTCGGACTTCGACCACTGTCGTGCGCCGGTGGCGAAATCGACCGCGTCGCCGTCGGCCATAAGCACCGGTGGAGCACTCTTCGCGGTCACCCAGAGAAGAGGCCGCAACGGGAATTCCCCTGCGCGAAGCTTCCGGCCACCTTCGTCAAAGTAGGAGCCTCGGTACCCGCCCGCCTGTGCCTCAGCGCAGCGTCGCGCGGTAGCGCCCAGACCGGGGTAGATCGCCATGATCTGGCCACGCTCGATCAGAGGCGAACCGTTGGACAGGCGCAGGCCGGCGTTGCTGCCGAAGCTGATGTCGACGAATCCGTCCTTGGCGACAACGTCCTGGTAATCGCCGCTGCCGAACGAACACCCCGCCACGTCGATGATTTTCTTCCAGTTCGCCTCGGGGTTGTTGACCGTGCCGCTGACAACGACCATCGTGTCCCAGTCTGGTTGGTCACCAACTTCGCGGTAGCCCGCCACGATGACCGTGTGACCATCCGATGTCAGGTCGACAGCGCGGAAATCCGGTGCGTACGACGAGGCCACACTTCCATCCGACAGCCGGATGAACCGAACTTGGCGATCGATCAGGCACGGCAACACGCGCCCCACAGGATGCGCTGCGCAGCCGGTGAATTGATCGCTTCGCAGCGACCAGTTCTTCTTGCCTGTCTGGCTGTCCAGCGCGACCAACCGTGGCCCGGAAGCCTTTTGATCCAGAACCCGCACGACGATCTGATCGCCGGCGTCAATGAACCCGACATTGCTGTAGACGGCGGCTTGGGTGTCGGGATCCCACATCCGGCTCGCACCCAAGCTGCTGGCGCTGACGGTCCATGCGGCCGTGGGCTTTTGCGGATACGTCCCGGCAAGCAGGCCGTCGACCCGTTTCGGCGGCGAGTTGTCCCTGGTGAAGTGCACGACCGTGATCACCGCGATGGTCGCGACGAGCGCCACGGCCAGTACGGCAGCCAATCCAATCCACAGCGGCCGTCGCGAGCGGCGAGGGGGACGCGGTTCTACGTAGCCGTGTTCGTCATACCCCCACGCCCACGGCGGCGGCTCCCCCACTTTGCTGTACCTCCCTCGGCTGGACGCCAGCAGTCTAGGCGGTGCGGGTTTGCTGTGTGGCAGAGCGCGCCTAACTCGGCACGTGTGAGCCTGCACCGGTCGGCGGGTACAGGGCGATCGAGTCGTCGGTCATGACCACCAGTCCCGCGTCGGCCGCACCGATCACCGGTGTGTCGTCTCCTGACACGTCCGGGCTCATCGTCCATGCGGTCGAACCGTCGTCGAGCGCAATCGCGATCACATCAGGTCCGGACAATTGGATGATTCGCGCCCCATCCGTCAGAGCCGGCAACCAGGACGCCTGGGTGCCGTTGACAGACCACCGGCTCTCACCGGTGCGGAGGTCATAGGCAGTCAGCGACTTGCTCTTGACGTGGAGCGCGACGTCGCCGACGACCGCGACCTTGTCGCTCACATTGTGGAAGCCCGGCAGCGACCACTTCCGCTGGCCGTTTCTGAAGTCGACGGCCGTGCCGTCCTGGGTTATCACGGGCGGGTTGGTCAGCGCAGTCACCCACAGCAAGGGCGCGGCTGGTAGTGGGCCCGTGCGGATCTCACGCGCGTCGGCATTGAAATACGTTGCGGTATTTCGGTTGTCGGGATATGCATCGGCACATCGCTGGACGGCGGCGCCGAGCCGGGGGTAGACGGCGGCCAGGCTGGCGGGGCCGTCGACAAGCTGCGAGCCGTCGGACAGTCGCAACGCGGCGTCGGGTGCGCCCAGATCAGTGCCGACGAATCCGTTCCTCACGACGACGTCCAGGTTGTCGCTGTTTCCGTAATGGCATGCGGCGGGGCTCAACTTGGTGGTCCAGTACTTCGCCGGGTCGCTCACGGTCCCGCTGGTGACCACCATGTCGTAGGAGACGGTCTGGGGGTCATGCGGCATACGACCCGCAACCACAACGGTATCGCCGTCCGATGTCACGTCGTCGGGTTGGAAGTCTGGCGTATAGCGCGCGGTGATTTCGCCGTCGGACACCCGCACGAAGACCACCTGCTTGTCGAGGACACACGGCAGCAGCTTGCCGACGACGTGTGCGCTACAGCCGCTGGTGGCTGAGAACGGGATCACCCAATCCACCTGGCCGGTCTTGGAGTCGAGTGCGGCGAGTTTCCCGGTGTCGTGGCTCAAGCCGGCGACGACCCTGACGATGAGCTTATCGCCCGCGTCGACGAACCCGCGCCGTCCGAACGCGCCCAGAATCTGTGTTTCAGTCGTCGAAACCGTTGAGCCGGCCAGTAACTCGTCGGCTCGCCGGGTCCACTTGACGGTCGGTTGCCTCGGATAGGTTCCTGCCAGCAGCCCGTCGGGTCGCCTGGTCGATGCCTCGTCGCGCAGCACGACGACTGCCACTGCCGTCACCGCGACCACAACGACGACTACCACGGCCAGTACCACCCACAGCAGGCGGCGGTCAAACCCTCGGTGCTTTTTCGGCTGCGGTCCCCACGGCATCGGCACGGTCATCCGAGCCAATCTAGAACAGCGGCTGCCGTCCACGACTGCTGCATGCTGCCCAGCGGTTCGCCGGTGAACGGCTCGTAATATTCGGCGAAGGTGCCGTCGCTCGCTTGACGCAGTCCCTCCCGTCTGAGCGTGCGCGACCGCTCCGCCCAGCCCCGCCGCGCGAACGCCCAGGAAAACAACCACGTCATCACCGGCCACACGGGCCCGCGCCAGTATTCTCGCGGCCGAAAGCCAGCCGAAAGCGGTGACGTCGACGGGATCACTGCGAACCGCAAATCCGGATGACCGCAGAACCTCGGTCCCTCCAGCAATCCCAGCAAGCTGCGTTCTTGGTGGTGCGCCAAGCCGCCACAGAGCAGGGGGGCGAACTGCGCCACGGTATCGGTGGCGATCCACTTCCCCGCGCGAACATCATAATCCCTTGCCACGCAAGCTCTTTCGTCGATGCTCTCTATTACGCCGCGGCGGAAACGTTGCGCCCACGAATACAGCTGACGCACATCGGCGTAAGGCTTGCGGCAGTCCTCACCGATGGTGGCCAGCACCTCGCACGCCAGCGCGAAGATCGCGGCGACGAAGACGTCCTCGACCGCGAAGCTCATCACCTTCGGCAACACGTCGTCGTCGTAGCGCGCCGCTTTCATCTCTTCGAGCAACCACAGATAGCGGTCGTATTCCGTGTCGGTGGGTCGCTGGTCCGGGTCGAGCACGATCATGTTGTCCTGCCGCACATACGCCGGCACCTCGTCGGGAATCACGTTCGCATAGGCGCCATCCCAGCGCGGTGAGTTGTCCATGCCGGACTCCCAGCCGTGATACAGGGTGATCCGGCCGTGCTCGTATTGGTCGCGGGCCTCGGCGAGCCAGCGGTGCCAACGCATCAGCGCCCCCCAGCGCCTGTCGAGAAATTCCTCGGCGACCCGACGGGTGGACCGGCCCCGCCTGCGCGCATGGTCGAGGATTCGCTCGATCGCGATTGCGTGGACCGGTGGTTGCGTGATCCCCGACGTCTGCCGGTCGCGTGGGGCGGCGGCGGCCAGCGCCGAGCACCCCCACCGCGCGGGTCCGGGAAAGTAGCCGTCGCCGTCATTGGCGAACACGATGTGCGGAATCATCCCGTTCGACCATTGCGCCGACAACAGCGTGTCGAGCTCCACGACCGCCCGCTCGACGCTCAGCGGCGCCAATCCGACCGCGACGAACGCAGCGTCCCAGCTCCACTGGTGCGGATAGAGCAACGGCGCGGCCGTGGTCATCGCACCCAAGTCATTGCCGCGCAGCAGGTATGCCGCGCGCGCGGCAAGCTGCGTCGGCGAGAAGCTGTGCTCAGGCGCCATCGCTTCTATCATGCGGCGCCGATACTGTGGCCGCATGGCGAAGCGCACGCGAGGAGCAGAAAAAGCTACCGCGTTGATCACCGGAGCCAGCGGCGGGCTCGGTTCGGCCATTGCCGCCGCGCTGGCGCCGACGCACGCCCTGCTGCTCGCCAGCCGCCCGTCGAAGCGCCTCGACGAGGTCTGCGAGCAGTTCGGCGCCACCGCGGTTCCGCTGGACCTGACCGACATCGACGCGTTGGGCGATGTCGACGTCGGCGAACTCGACGTCCTCGTGCACAACGCCGGAGCCGCCTACCCGGATCGTCTGGCTGAGTCGCGGATCGAGGACTGGCGCACGACATTCGACGTCAATGTCATCGGCGTCGTCGCGCTGACGGGAAAGCTGCTGCCGATGCTTCGGCAAGCCAACGGACACGTCGTCTTCGTCAATTCCGGTGCGGGGCGCAATGTGCTGGCCGGTATGGCGTCGTATTCGGCGAGCAAGTTCGCTCTGCGCGCGTACGCGGATTCGCTTCGGGCCGAGGAGTCGGCCCTGCGCGTCACCACCGTGTACCCCGGACGGATTGCCACCGCGATGCAGCGCAGGCTGGTCGAATTCGAGGGCGGCCGCTACGACCCGCAGCATTTCCTGCGGCCCGAGACTGTCGCGGGCGCGATCGCTGACATCGTCGCGACGCCTGCAGACGGGCATGTGCACGAGGTTGTGATTCGCCACCGCGGGTGAGCGCGGGACTGTCTAGACGACGAGATTGACCAACCGACCCGGCACCACGATCACCTTCTTCGGAGTCGCACCGGCGAGAAATGCCGCCACCTTCTCGTCGCCGAGCGCTGCGGTCTCCAGAGTTTCGCGGGTCGCGTCGACCGGCACCGAAATGCGGCCCCGCACTTTGCCGTTCACCTGAACGGGGTATTCCACCGTGTCGTTGACGAGGTAGCGCTGGTCGGCGTGCGGGAACGGACCGTGTGCCAGCGACGTGTCGTGGCCCAGCCGGCGCCACATCTCCTCGGCCATGTGCGGTGCGACCGGCGCGAGCATCAGCACCAGCGGCTCGACCGCTGCGCGAGCCGTGATCGACTGCTTCGTCAGGTGATTCGTGTACTCGATCAGTTTGGCCACCGCGGTGTTGTTGCGAAGTCCCGTGTAGTCGTCGGCGACGCCGGCGATGGTGCGGTGCAGTGCTCGCACCGTTGCGTCGTCGAGCGCGTCGTCAGAAGCCCGCGACTCTCCGGTCTGCTCGTCGACGGCCAGGCGCCACACCCGCTGCAAGAAGCGGTACGCCCCCACCACATCCTTTGTCGCCCACGGCCGTGACGCCTCGAGCGGACCCATCGACATCTCGTACACCCGCAGCGTGTCCGCGCCGTAGTCGTCGCAGATCTCGTCCGGTGAGACCACGTTGAGCAAGCTCTTGCCAATCTTGCCGAACTCCTGCGACACCTCGATCTCGCCGTCGGGCGCCGCATAGTAGAAGCGGCTGTCGCGCGAGGTCACCTCGGCGGCCGGCACGTACGTGCCGCGTGAGTCGGTGTAGGCGAACGCCTGGATATAGCCCTGGTTGACCAGCCGGCGATAGGGCTCCCACGAGCTGACGTGCCCGAGGTCGTAAAGCACCTTGTGCCAGAACCGCGCATACAGCAGATGCAGCACCGCGTGCTCGCGGCCCCCGATGTAGAGGTCGACGCCTCCGGGGTCGTCCGGCCCGTGCTCGGCAGGCCGCGGACCCATCCAGTACGCCTCATTCTCCTTGGCGCACAACCGTTCCGAATTGTGGGGGTCGGTGTAGCGCAGTTCGTACCAGGAACTCGCTGCCCAATTCGGCATCACATTGGTGTCGCGCGTGTAGCGCTTGGGGCCGTCGCCCAGGTCCAGTTCGACATTCACCCAGTCGGTGGCCTTCGCCAGTGGCGGGGCCGGCTCGCTGTCGCCGTCGTCAGGGTCGAGCAGCACGGGTGAGTAATCCGGGATGTCCGGCAGCACCACCGGAAGCTCGGACTCCGGCAGCGCGTGCGCGCGACCGTTCTCGTCGTAGACGATCGGGAACGGCTCACCCCAGTACCGCTGCCGGGCGAACAGCCAGTCGCGCAGCTTGTATTCCTCCCGTCCACGGCCACGGCCCTCGGCCTCCAGCCGGCGCGTGATCGTCCCCTTGGCGGCATCCACCCCCAACCCGTTCAGGTAATCGGAATTCACCAGGATGCCGTCACCGACGAACGCTTCGCGCGAAACATCCCCGCCGGCAATGACTTCCACGATCGGCAGGCCCAACGCGTCGGCGAATTCCCAGTCTCGCTGGTCATGGCCGGGCACCGCCATGATGGCGCCGGTGCCGTAGCCGAGCAGCACGTAGTCGGCGATGAAGACCGGGATGGGCTTGCCGTTGGCGGGATTGGTCGCGTGTATGCCGAGGAAGACGCCGGTCTTGGACTTGTTCTCCTGGCGCTCCAGGTCCGACTTCGCCCCGATCGCCCGGCGGTAGGCCGCGACAGCTTCTGGTGGTGACGCCGCGCCGTACGTCCAGCGCGGGTCGGACCCGTCGGGCCACGCGGCGGCGACGAGGCGGTCGACCAGTTCATGCTCGGGTGCCAACACCATGTAGGTCGCACCGAACAGCGTGTCCGGCCGGGTGGTGAACACGTCGATGTCAACTGCCGCACCGTCGTTCGCGGTGACGGCGAACAATGCGGAGGCACCGGTGGAGCGACCGATCCAGTTGCGCTGCATCGTCTTGATGTCAGCCGGCCAATCCAGCACCTCGAGGTCGTCGAGTAGCCGATCAGCATATGCGGTGATCCGCATCATCCACTGCCGCAGACGCTTTCGGAACACCGGGAAGTTCCCGCGTTCGCTGCGCCCGTCGGTGGTGACCTCTTCGTTGGCCAGCACCGTGCCCAGACCGGGGCACCAGTTGACCAGTGAATCGCCCCGGTAGACCAGGCGATAGGAATCGACGACGTCGGCGCGCTCGGTCTGCGACAAGTCGCGCCAATTGCGACCGTCAGTCAATGCGCGCTCAGCCGAGTCGAATTCGGCGATGAGCTCTGCGACGGGCCGGGCCCGGTTCGCATCGGTGTCATACCAAGCGTTATAGATCTGCAAGAAGATCCATTGGGTCCACTTGTAGAACTGTTCGTCGGTGGTCGAGAAGCTACGCCGAGCGTCGTGCCCGAAACCGAGGCGGCCGAGCTGGCGGCGGAAGTTGACGACGTTGGCTTCGGTGCGGACGCGCGGATGCGTTCCGGTTTGGATTGCGTACTGCTCGGCGGGTAGCCCGAATGCGTCGAACCCCAACGCGTGCAACACGTTGCGCCCGGTCATCCGGAAGTAGCGCGCGTACACGTCAGTGGCGATGTATCCCAGCGGGTGTCCGACGTGCAGACCTTCCCCGGACGGGTACGGGAACATGTCCAGAACGAACATCTTGTCTTCGGGTACCGGCGTCCCGTCTGGCGGGGCCAGCGATCCGACAGGGTTGGGCACGTTGAACGTTCCCCGCTCGGCCCAGCGCTGCTGCCAATCCCGTTCGATCTCGCCGGCCAGCGCCGCGGTGTAACGGAACTTCGGCGCGTCGGCCTTGGTTTCGTCCGGACCGCGCGCGGCTGTCGGGGAGTCGGTCACGTCAACAGGGTAGCCAGCGGTGGGAGCAGGTCTCGGTTGCGTTGCAGACCGATCAGAGCTCGGTTCCAGCACTGGTGGTGCCAGAGTGACAGTTGTTACCGTCGGCAATCTAACGCCGCGCGCGTGAAAGGGCTCAGAAAGGATCGCTGAGCGCTCGCGCGAAGAGCAGGAAGGACGGCGGCGATGAGCGCCAATCTCCGGGCATGGCTCGCAGTGATAGGCGGATGTGCGACGAGTGCCGCCGCCATCCTCGCTCTGACCAGCCCCACTGCCGGTGCCGACCCGATACCCTTCCCGCCCCCCGGGCCGGCTCCCGTGACGGTGACCCAGACCGTGACGGTCGCGCCGCTGTCGGGTGCGCCGGCCGCGGCGGCGCCGCCCGCCTCGCTGGGCGTGCCGGTGGCACTGCCACCGCCCGCGCCCGCACCCGCAGCGGTACCCACGGTGACCCAGCCCGGCGTCGCACCGGCGCCGGCCGTCACGCCGACAATCACCCCGGCGGCGTCGGGCACAATCAAGGAATACCTCGCCGGCAAGCATGTGACGCTGGAACCCCAACGTGCTCAAGGCTTTTCTGCGTTGAACGTCACATTGCCGGTACCGCCCGGCTGGACGCAGGTGCCCGACCCGAACGTTCCCGACGCATTCGCCGTGATCGCCAACCGAAACAGCAGCGATCTGTATCCACCCAACGCGCAGGTGGTGGTCTACAAACTCGCCGGCGGCTTCGACCCGAACGAGGCGATCAGCCACGGCTTCATCGACAGCCAGGCGCTGGCCGCGTGGCGGACGACTGACGGATCGATCGGCGACTTCTACGGGTTCCCGTCCTCGCAGATCGAAGGAACCTACCGACAGAACCAGATGACGCTGAACACGTCGCGGCGTCATGTGATCGCGACGTCCGGACCGGACAAGTACCTGGTGTCGCTGTCGGTCACCTCGATGGCCAACGTCCAGGGCGCGCCGTCGTCGGCGGATGCCACCAATGCGATCGTGACTGGATTCCGGGTCACGGCCCCGTCGGCGCCCGCGCCGGGCGGGCCGGCACCCCTGCCAGTCCCGTTCGCACCGGTGCCCGCTGCGCCGGCGTCATAGCACCGGTCCGTCGGCCGAAGCACCGCCGCGCTCTCGTATTGTGAGCCCATGCTCGTTGCCGCCGTGCTGTGCCTGTGCGCCGCCGGAATCTGTGCGGTGATGGGCTGCCGCGGCTTGGCCCGTCCCGCCGCGGCCGGCGACACGCGGCAAGTGTTGCGGGCGGTTGCGCCGACACAACTCGCTGCGGCGGTGATGCTCGCCGCGGGCGGCGTTGTCGCACTGTCGGACCGGCCGTCCGTTCCGCTGCTCGCGTTGTGCGTCACCGGTGCCGTGTCCACGGTCGCGGTCGGCGTGTGGCAGGCGGCCCGCTACGCAGATGCGATGCTTGCGCGTTCGAGCACCTGCTCGCGTTCCGGTGACCAGCCGTGCGCGACGTGCACACTGTCGTGCCGGTAGTCCGGCAATCCGGACCGGAAATTCATTGCCCCAAGGGATTTCAGTTGCGGCTGATGTCGATCGGGTGGGTAGCCAGTAGCGACAGCGGCAGCGGCTGACGACGCAACACCCGCGCCCACAGATCCACCCTGGGTTCAACCAGGACGTCAGAAGGCAACGCGGACATCACAATCCAGTCGTCGCGCTCGATCTCGCCGTCCAGCTGGCCGATGGTCCACCCCGAATAGCCCGCAAAGATGCGTACGCCCTCGACCAGTGGTGCGAGCGAGTCGGGGTCGGCATCCAGATCGACCATCACCATGCGGCCCTGGATATGGCGCAGTCCGGGCACGCCGTCGCACGTGACGCCGATCCGCAGGGTCGCCAAGCACAGCGCGGCGTCGCGCTTGACCGGCCCCCCGATGAACATCGTCTTGGGTTTGGCCGTCAGCTTCGCCCACTGCGGAAGCACGTTGTACACCGCGGTCTCGCTCGGCCGGTTGAGCACGACCCCCAACGTTCCGCCCTCGTTGTGCTCGACGACGTAGATCACGCTGCGCCGAAAGGTTGGCTCAAGAAGATCCGTGTTGGCCAACAGCAGTGTGCCCGACCGTACCCGGTGCGCGGTCGGGGCATACTCCTCCGGATCTTCTGAGTGGGCCACCGTCCCATCATGTCACCAGCACAGCGCAATTGGTGCGATCGGCAAATGCCGATCCCGATATTTGTACTGTGGGTCTGTCGTCGGTTCGTCCAACGGTGACTGGCAGAGGGTGACTTCGGTGGTAGACGTGCACGCTCCGGGTGACGTGTGGCGGTCGGTGCGGGCCATGCCCGAGTTTGGCCGGCTGATCGCCGTGCGCGTCGCAAGCCAGTTCGGGGACGGGTTGTTTCAAGCAGGGTTGGCAGGGGCCATCCTTTTCAATCCGAATCGCGCAGCCACTCCATGGGCGATCGCTGCGTCGTTCGCGGTGCTGTTCTTGCCCTATTCGCTGATCGGGCCGTTTGCCGGCGCGCTGCTCGACCGGTGGGACCGGCGTTACGTGCTGGTGGCCGCCAACGCCGGCCGATTGGTGTTGATCGGCGCGGTTTCAGCGCTGCTGGCTATCGGCGCGGGCGACCTGCCGATCTTCGCGGGGGCGTTGATCGCCAACGGTTTCACCCGCTTCGTCACCTCCGGTCTATCCGCGGCGCTGCCGCACGTCGTGCCGCGTGAACAAGTGGTGACCATGAACTCGCTCGCGACGGCCGCCGGTGCGGTGGCAGCGTTCTGTGGCGCGAATTTCATGCTCCTCCCCCGCTGGTTGTTCGGGGCGGACGACACCGGTTCTGCGGCAATAATTTTCATCGTCCTCGTACCGGTGGCCGTCGCGCTGCTGCTGTCCTTGCGCTTCCCGTCACAGAGCCTCGGGCCCGACGACACTCGTCGCACGATCCGTGGCTCGGCGTTCTACGCGGTGGCCACCGGATGGTTGTGGGGGGCGCGCACGGTCATCGGCACGCCGAGCGTGGCCGCCACGTTGTCCGCGCTGGCCGCGCATCGCGTCACTTTCGGAATCAACACGATGCTGATGCTGGTCATCCTGCGGCACATCGACACCCAGTCAGTCGGTGGCCTTGGCATCGCTGTGGTCTTCGTCGCCGTCACCGCTGCCGGTTCGTTCATCGCCACCTTGCTGACCCCGACGATCGTCCGCCAGATCGGGCGGTTCGCGTCCGCCAACATGGCATTGGCCGCCGCGACGGTCCTGCAACTTGTGGTGGCGTCGCTCATCCTGCCCGTGATCGTGGTGTGCGGGTTCTTCCTCGGCGCCGCGGGCCAGGTCGTCAAGTTGTGCGCCGACAGCGCGATGCAAATCGACGTCGACGACCCCCGGCGCGGACACGTGTTCGCGGTTCAGGATTCGCTGTTCTGGGTGGCATTCGTGGGCGCCACCGCGGCAGCGGCGGCCGTGATCCCCGACAACGGGCGCTCGCCGTGGTTGGGTTTGGCGGGCGCGGCCGTGTACCTGGCCGGCCTCGCGCTGCATACCATCCTTGGCCGCAGCGGCGCGCCTGGTCACAGACGCTAAGGTTCGGAGCATGGCCGACGCGGGACCGATCGTCGACGATCTGCGGGCCGAGAGCGACGACCTCGACGCCCTGGTAGCGCCGCTCGACGAGAATGGCTGGCGCACAACAACTCCCGCCGTCGGCTGGACCATCGCCCACCAGATCGGTCACCTTCTGTGGACAGACCGCGTCGCGTTGACCTCGGTACTGGACGAGTCCGGATTCGGTGACCTGCTGGCCGCAGCCGGCGCGAACCCCAGCGGATTCGTCGACGACGCCGCTGCCGAAGAGTCCCGCCGGACACCAGTCGAACTACTCGACGACTGGCGCACGACGCGCGGGCGCTTGCACGACGAACTGTTGGCAGTGCCGTCGGATCGCAAGCTGCCGTGGTTCGGACCGCCGATGAGTCCGGCGTCCATGGCGACCGCACGGCTGATGGAAACGTGGGCGCACGGACTCGACGTGGCCGACGCGCTGGGCGTCGTCCGGCCCGCGACGGCGCGCTTGCGCTCGATCGCCCACCTCGGCGTGCGTACCCGCGATTACGCGTTCGTCGTGCATGACCTGACCCCACCCGCGGCGCAGTTTCGCGTCGAGCTGCGTGCGCCGGACGGCTCGACATGGGCGTGGGGACCCGAAGACGCCGACCAACGCGTCACCGGCTCCGCGGAGGACTTCTGCTATCTGGTCACCCAGCGCCGCCCGCCGGCATCGCTCGACATCGCCGCAGCGGGTGACGACGCTCGGCGGTGGCTGTCGATCGCGCAGGCGTTCGCGGGACCGCCGGGGGCAGGCCGCTGAGATTAGGAGAGCTGGTTCGCCGCATCGGCGACGCCGTCCCCATCGGTGTCGGAAAGCTGGACGTCCCAGCGCCCGTCGCCGTCGACATCGATGTAGCCGACCGCGCCCGACTCCCCGTCACACACTGCCCGGTCCGCCAACCCGTTGCCGTCGGCGTCCACCAGGTCGTCGTCGGCCTCTCCGTCACCGTCGAAGTCGACGAGGGGGCCGCCCGTGTGCTCGATGCCGTCGAGGCCGAACCACCGCAGGTGCCCGGCGCGGTCCACGGTCACCGCCCAGGTGCCCGTGCCGTCGTCGGTGAAGTAACTTTCCGCGGCCCCGTCGTCGTCGAAGTCGAGGGCGGCATGGTCGGCGACCCCGTCACCGTCCAGGTCGGCCATCGCGTCGTCGAGATGACCATCGCCGTCGAAATCCAGCCGTACCGCATCGAGGTCACCGTCGCCGTCGAGGTCGGTGTCGGGGGTCCCTATCCACATCACGGCCGAGCCGTCGCCGGGGCCGAAGCAGTACTCCATGCCAATGGGACGCAGCGCTACTGGCGGGCGTTCCACCAGGCCAGCAGCTCGGCCGTGGCGTCCTGTTTGCTCAGCGGCCCCCGCTGAAGACGCAGCTCCTTGAGGTACCGCCACGCCTCCCCCACCTGCGGGCCCGCCGGGATTCTGAGCAACTCCATGATCTCGTTGCCGTCGAGGTCCGGGCGTACTCGTTGCAAATCCTCGCGGGCGGCCAGCTCCGCGATGCGGCGCTCGAGGCCGGAGTAGCTGGCCTGCAGGCGCGTGGCCCGGCGTTGGTTTCGGGTGGTGCAATCGGCTCGCACCAGCTTGTGCAACCGCCCCAGCAGCGGGCCGGCGTCGGTGACGTAGCGGCGCACGGCCGAGTCGGTCCAGCTTTGGTCGCCGTACCCGTGGAACCGCAGATGCAGATACACCAGCTGCGAGACGTCGTCGATCATCTGCTTGGAGTACTTCAGTGCCCGCATCCGCTTGCGGGCCATCTTCGCCCCGACCACCTCGTGATGGTGAAAGCTCACGCCCCCGTCGGCCTCGTGGCGGCGGGTGGCCGGCTTGCCGATGTCGTGCAGCAGCGCCGCCCAGCGCAAAACCAGGTCGGGACCGTCCTCGTCCTCCAAGTCGATGGCCTGGCGCAGCACGGTCAGCGAATGCCGGTAGACGTCCTTGTGCTGGTGGTGTTCGTCGATGGCCAGCCGCATCGCGCCGATCTCGGGGATCACCACCTCGCCCAGCCCCGCGTCGACCAGCAATTCGACGCCGGCCACCGGATCTTCCCCCAGCATCAACTTGTCCAACTCGGCGGCCACCCGTTCGGCGGTGATCCGGCTCAACTGCGGGGCCATCTCCTCGATCGCCGCACGCACCCTGGGTGCCACCGCGAAACCGAGCTGACTGACAAACCGCGCTGCGCGCAGCATCCGTAACGGATCGTCACCGAACGACACCTGGGGCGCGTCGGGCGTGTCCAGCACCCGGTTGCCTATCGCGGCAAGGCCGCCGAGCGGGTCGACGAAGTCGCCGGGGCCGTCGGCGGTGATCCGCACCGCCATCGCGTTGACGGTGAAGTCGCGACGGGCGAGGTCGCCCTCGATGCTCGTGCCGAACTGCACCTGCGGATTCCGCGACACCTGGTCGTAGCGATCCGATCGGTAGGTCGTGACCTCGATCCGATGACCGCCCTTGGCGGCGCCGACCGTGCCGAACTGAATGCCGGTGTCCCACATGGTATCCGCCCACGCCCCCACAATTCGCTGCACCACATCCGGGTGGGCGTCTGTCGCGAAATCGAAGTCGGCGCCCAACCGGCCCAGGACCGCGTCGCGAACGCTGCCGCCCACGAGGTACAGCTCGTGGCCGGCATCGGCGAACACCGCACCCAGCTCACGCAGGGTGTCGGCATGCCGGTTCAACGCGACCGCGGCGCCGGCAAGCAGTTCGGGCTCAAGCACGTTCGATGAGCCTAATGTGCACTCTGAACGCGCGGCCGACCGGCGCGTGGGGCCAAGGCGAAAAGTCGTGCCAGCTACTATCGCTTGGGTGTCGGATGGCGAAAAGGCAAGACCGCGACGGCGCCGGGGCCGGCGCCGGGACAAGCGCGCCGGCGGGGCCGCCGACACCGCCAAACCGCATTCGGAAGTAGACGCGACGACGACGAAACCGGCCCGCAACCGCCGCCCGACCGACCGACTGCGCACCGTGCACGAAACGTCCGCCGGCGGATTGGTCGTCGACGGGCTGGACGATCCGCAGGGCGCTCAAATGGCTGCGCTGATCGGGCGCGTCGACCGCCGCGGGCGGATGCTGTGGTCGCTGCCGAAGGGACACATCGAACTCGGCGAGACCGCGGAGCAGACCGCGATCCGTGAGGTTGCCGAGGAGACCGGCATCCAAGGTGATGTGCTCGCTTCGCTCGGAAGCATCGACTACTGGTTCGTCACCGAGGGGCGGCGGGTGCACAAGACCGTGCACCACTACCTGCTGCGCTTCCTCGGCGGTGAGCTCTCCGATCACGACCTCGAGGTCAGCGAAGTGGCGTGGGTGCCGCTCGACGAGTTGCCGTCCCGATTGGCCTACGCCGACGAGCGCCGGCTCGCCGAAGTTGCCGACGGGCTGATTCAGACGCTGCAGACTCAGGGGCTGGGCGCGCTGCCGCCGCTGCCGCACAGCACGCCGTGGCGGCGGCGTCAGACGCATTCGAGCACCCGGCAGCGGGCCGATGAGCCGCTTGCGCGAAGAGCAAAAACCACCGATGAGCCGCTTGCGCGAAGAGCAAAGGGCAGCAGCCGGACGAACGGGCATGGGCGGCCATGAGCGCCGGGAACAGAACACCCGCGAGACAGTGAGGCTTCGGCGGTTCCTCACCGCGGTCGTCCTCGTCGCGGCGCCCGTGGCAGCCGGAATCGCGCCGCATGCAAGCGCCGGCGAGCCGGGCGACGCGCAGTTCCTGCAGGTGCGCATCGACCACGTCACCCCCGATGTCGTCACCACCACCGGACAGGCCGCGGTCACGGTGACCGGAACGGTCACCAACATCGGCGACCGTTCGGTGCGCGACATCGTCGTGCGCCTCGAACATGCCGGCCCGGTGGCCAACTCGGTCGCGCTGCGCACCAGCCTCGGCGGCCCCACCGACGAGTACCAGCCCGTCGGCGACTTCATCACCGTCGCGCCTGAGTTGCGCCAAGGCCAGAGCGGCGGCTTCACCTTGTCCTATCCGATGCGTTCGTCGTCGGAACCGTCGCTGGATATCAAGCATCCCGGCGTCTACCCGCTGCTCGTCAACGCGAACGGAACACCGGACTACGGCGAACCGGCCCGCCTCGACGACGCCCGGTTCCTGTTGCCCGTGCTCGGTGTCCCGCCCGACCCGACGACCCCCTCGGCCGATCCGTTGACCGACGCAGTGCCACCCGACACGACCAAGCCGGTCGCGATCACGATGCTGTGGCCGCTGTCCGACCGCCCGCGGTTGGCGCCCGGCGCCGCCGGCGGCGTCACACCGGTCCGGCTCATCGACGACCAGCTCGCCGCTTCGCTGAGGCCGGGCGGACGGCTCGACACTCTGCTCGCCGCGGCGGACCGCGCCACCGACCCGGCGGTTGACCCCGGCGGGCCGGTGACCGCAGCGCTATGCCTTGCCGTCGACCCCGACTTGCTGGTGACGGTCAACGCGATGTCAGGCGGGTACGTCGTCTCTGACGATCCCGCCGATCTCAACTCGCCAACTCATCCGGGCACCGGGCAAGCCGCCGCGGCGAGCTGGCTGGAGCGCCTTCGCACACTGACAAGGAGGATGTGCGTCACGCCGACTCCGTATGCCCAGGCCGATCTCGGGGCACTGCACCGCGTCGGCGACCCCGGCCTTGCGGCCATCGCGACCACATCAACCGGGGACATCGTCGACCAGATTCTCGGTGTCAACTCGACGCGCGGGGCCACCCTGCTCGGCAACGGCTCGCTGACCGCGGGCGCCGCCGAGCTGCTGAGCCGCCAAGGCCCCACTGTCGCGATCGCACCTGCCGACTGCACCGCGCAGAACGAACTCGACGGCAAACCGCTGGCCGCCGATCTCAATCCGCACCGGCTGTCGCCGCAACTGGTCACGGCCCCATTCGACCCGACAGTCAGCGCAGCGTTGGCTGCAGCCGGTGCCACGCCGTCGGCCCCGGCGTATCTCGACCACTCGCTTGCCGTGCCCTACGCCCACGACTCGGAAACGGCACGGCGCCAAGACGCCCTCGGCGCGCTGGTGTGGCTCGGGCTGACCCCGGATGCGACGCCGCGCGGCCAGATCGTCATGCCGCCGCCGGTCTGGGATCTACGGCCCGCGGATGCCCAGGCCATTCTGGGCGCGCTGGCCAGCGCGATTCACGCCAACCTGGCGGTGGCGCGGCCGCTGCCGGCCGTCATCACCGAGACCACGGCGAACGCCCTGCCGAGCGCGGAGACGCTAGGCGACTCCGCGGCTCGCGGCCGGATCGACGACGCACTGACCGCTGACATGAACCGTCAGGTCGGGCGACTGTGGGGACTGACGTCCGCGCTGGGCACCGATCCGCGCACGGGGCTGACCGGCACCCAGTACACCGCGCCCCTGCGCGAAGACATGCTGCGCGCGCTGAGTCAGGCGGTGCCGCCCGACAGCCGAAACGGGCAGGCGCGGATGCGGATGGCGGCCGTCGACGCCACCACCGGCGACATGTTCGGTGCGGTGACGATCGTCAACCCGGGCGGCTCTTACACCCTGGCCACCGAGCACAGCCCGCTGCCGCTGGCGTTGCGCAACGATCTCCCGGTGCCGATCCGGGCGCGGCTGCAAGTCGAGGCCCCTCCGGGTATGTCGGTGACCGACATCGGTGTGCAGGAACTGCCGCCCGGATACCTGCCGTTGCGGATTCCGGTCGAGGTGAATTTCACCCAGCGCGTCGCCGTGGACGTGACACTGCGAACCCCCGGCGGGCTGCAACTCGGTGACCCGGTCAGGCTGTCGGTGCATTCAAACGCGTACGGCAAGCTGCTGTTCGCGATCACGATCGCAGCGTCGGCCGTACTGGTGATGCTTGCCGGCCGGAGACTGTGGCACCGCTTCCGCGGCCAGCCCGATCCCGCCGACCTCGACCGCCCGGACCCGCGGTGACCGCCAGCGGCCCCACCCGGACACGCCCCGAGCTGTCCGACGCGGCGGTGGTGTCGCGGTCATGGGCAATCGCGTTCGCGACGTTGGTCAGCCGCATCACCGGCTTCTTCCGGATCGTGCTGCTCGCGGCGATTCTCGGCGCCGCGCTGTCCAGTGCCTTCTCGGTGGCCAACCAGTTGCCGAACCTGGTCGCCGCCCTCGTACTCGAGGCCACCTTCACCGCGATCTTCGTGCCGGTGCTGGCCCGGGCCGAGCGCGACGACCCCGACGGCGGCGCCGCGTTCGTTCGGCGGCTGGTCACGCTCGCGACCACGCTGCTATTGATCACCACAGTGCTGTCGGTGGTGGGCGCGCCGCTGCTGGTGCGGCTGATGCTCGGGCAGGACCCCAAGGTGGACGCGCCGCTGACCACGTCGTTCGCCTACCTGCTCTTGCCGCAGGTGCTCTTCTACGGGCTGTCATCGGTTTTCATGGCAATCCTCAACACCCGCAACATCTTTGGCGCCCCGGCGTGGGCGCCCGTCGTCAACAACGTCGTCGCCATCGGCACGTTGGGCGTATTCGTCATGGTGCCGGGAGAACTGTCAACGGACCCGGTGAAGATGGGCACCGCGAAACTGCTCGTGTTGGGCATCGGCACGACGCTGGGAGTGGTGGCGCAGACGTTGGTTCTGCTCGTCGCCATCGGGCGTGAACGCATCAGCCTGCGTCCGATGTGGGGCATCGACGATCGCCTCAAACAGTTCGGTGCGATGGCCGCAGCGATGGTGCTCTACGTGCTGATCAGTCAGTTCGGTTTGATCGTTGGCAACCAAATCGCAAGCTGGGCAGCCGATTCCGGGCCGGCGATCTACAACTACACCTGGCTGGTGTTGATGTTGCCGTTCGGGATGATCGGTGTGACGGTGCTGACGGTGGTGATGCCGCGGCTCTCCCGCAATGCCGCCGCCGACGACATCCCGGCCGTGCTCGCCGATCTCGGGCTTGCTACGCGGCTGACGATGGTGACGCTGATCCCGACGGTCGCGCTGATGACGGTGGGCGGTGCCGCCATCGGCTCGGTGCTGTTCGCCTACGGCAGGTTCGGCTCCGAGGGTGCCGCGGGTTATCTCGGCAGCGCGATTTCCCTCTCCGCATTCACATTGATTCCATACGCGTTGGTGCTGTTGCAACTGCGGGTGTTCTACGCCAGGCACCAACCATGGACACCGATCTGGATCATCGTCGCTATCACCACGGTCAAGATCGCGGCTTCGCTTGTGGTGCAACAACTTGCGCTGCGGCACGTGATCGACAACCGCGAGATGGTCGCGGGCTATCTGGGGCTTGCCAACGGGCTGGGTTTCTTGGCCGGGGCGACACTCGGGTACATCCTGCTGCGTCCCACCTTGCGGCCACGGGGTGGCGCTCTGTTCAGTGCCGAAGTGCTGCGCACGGTCCTGGTCACCGTGGCAGCGTCGCTGGGCGCAGGCCTGATCGCCTACGTCGTCGACCGACTGCTGCGGCTGAACCAGTTGACCGAAAACCTCGGCGGGGCGGGCTCGCTGCTTCGGTTGCTCGTTGTCGGCGTCATCATGCTGCCGATCATCTCCGCAGTGATGTTGGCGGCCGAAGTGCCCGAAGCGCGGGCGGCGCTTGACGCGCTGCGGCGCCGGCTCGGCAGAACATCCGGTCCGGCGAGGACGATGGCCGTTCCGCGCGAGTTCGGCCGGGATAGCTCGTACCCTGAACAGGGGGTTACGGCACCGCCGAAGCCCCGGCCTGGCGCGTGGGAAGGAATGGCGGTGACGGACGAACCTGCGGGGGATGCCGGCGCCGACGCTACCGCCCGTCTGACTCCCCCGGTCGCCGACGACTTCCAGCCCGACGTGGCTGCAGAGGTATCCGCCGACACGGCCGCGATTCAGCGCCCCGCCCCGCCCGGTGATTTCGCCGGCGACCCCACCCGGGAATCCATGGGCCTTGCCGCGCCGCGCGATGCGGTCGCATCCGCTCGCTCCGGGGACGACCTCACCCTGATCCCCGGAGCCAGCATCGCCGACGGGCGTTACCGGCTGTTGGTGCCGCACGGCGGCCCGAAGAATCTGCAGTTCTGGCAGGCGCTGGACACCGCGCTGGACCGCCAGGTGGCGCTGACGTTCGTCGATCCCGACGGCCGGTTGTCGGCCGACGAGGTGGCCGACATCCTGTCGCGAACGCTGAAGCTGAGCCGCATCAACATGCCTGGTGTCGCGCGCGTGCTCGACGTGGCCCGCGTCCCCGCCGGCGGTTTGGTGGTGTCGGAATGGATCCGCGGCGGATCGCTGCGCGAAGTCGCCGAGACGTCCCCGTCGCCGATCGGTGGGGCCCGTGCGATGCAGTCCCTGGCGGCTGCGGCGGACGCCGCGCACCAAGCCGGCGTCGCGTTGTCGGTGGACCACCCGAGCCGGATCCGCGTGTCCATCGAAGGAGACGTCGCGCTGGCCTTCCCCTCGACGTTGCCCGACGCCAGCCCGGAGGACGATATCCGCGGGATCGGCGCCGCCCTCTACGCGCTGCTGCTCACCCGGTGGCCGCTTCCGGAGACCGGTGAGCCCAGCGGGCTGCCGCCGGCAGACCTCGACGCGGCCGGGCAACCGGTGGAGCCCAAGACCGTCGACCACAAGATTCCGTTCCAGATTTCCGCGGCAGCCGTGCGCTCGGTTCAACGAGGCGGTGGAATCTCCAGCGCCTCAACGCTTTTGAATGTTCTGCAGCAGGCCACCGCCGAAGCTGACCGCACCGAGCTGCTCACTCCCGTCGACGAATCAGCGCGCGCTGCCCCGCCGTCGCGACTTCGCGGCACAGGATGGCGCGGCTGGAGTGAGCTCGACGACGAGGAGCGCGCCCGCAGGCGAAAGGGGCTTCTGGTCGGACTGGGCATCGTCGGTGCGATCCTCGTGGTGGCCGCGTTGCTCGCGGCGGCATTGTTCAACGGCTTTCCCACCGGCAGCGACTTTGAGAGCACCAAGGACAAACTCGGCCTGAACACCACTGAGCCGGAGGCTGGGGGCGGCGGCAGCGTCGTGAAACCCGATCGGGTGACGGTCTTCTCGCCCGGCGGCCAGCAGCCCGACCACCCCGATCAGGCGTCGCTGGTTATCGACGGCAACGCATCTACCGCGTGGACCACCGACACGTACAAAGACCGCGAGCCCTTCCCGGCGTTCAAGAGTGGCGTCGGGCTGATCCTGCACCTGCCCAAACCGACGACGCTCAGCGCGGTCGACGTGACGGTGAACAGCACGGGCACCCAAATCCAGATCCGTTCGTCGGCCAGCGATTCGCCCAGCATCCTCGCCGACACGACCGAGCTCACCAAGCCGCAACTGATGCAGCAGGGCTCCAACACGATCAAGGTCGACAATGCCGCGCCCACGTCGAACGTGCTGGTCTTCATCACCGCACTCGGCAACACGAACGGCGACTTTCATGCCGAGATCGCCGAGATCACGCTGAAATCCGCGTCCTGACGGTTCATCCCCAGCTTCCCTGCGGCTCGGCCGAACCCGCTGACCACCCGCCGCACGCGGTGCTCGAGAATTGGCGTCCAGCGGACTCCCAGGGCCCGCTTAGGGTTCGGCTGTGGGGTGCTTCGGGGGGTCTGGACAACGAGCGCGCAGCGATGCGGAGTTGTTGGCGGCACACATCGCGGGCGACCGCTACGCCTTCGAGGAGCTGTTCATGCGGCATCGGCATCGGTTGTTCCGACTAGCCCGGCTGACCAGCCGCACCGGCGAGGACGCCGCCGACGCGCTGCAGGACGCCATGCTCTCGGCGCATCGCAGCGCCGGCTCGTTTCGCAACGACGCCGCAGTGAGCAGCTGGTTGTATCGCATCGTCGTCAACGCCTGCCTGGATCGGCTGCGCCGCAACAAGAACCACCTCGTCGTCCGCCTCGACGACGACGTCTGTCCTGTCAGTGACCCGACATCGCGTACCGACACCGCCGTCGTCGTACAGCGAGCACTGATGCGGCTGCCCGTGCACCAGCGAGCCGCCGTGGTGGCCGTCGACATGCAGGGTTACTCGGTCGCCGACGCCGCCCGACTGCTCGGTGTACCGCAGGGCACGATCAAGAGCCGCTGCGCGCGCGGACGGGCGCGGCTGGCGCTGATGCTGCGGTATCTCGATCACGAGCGCGACGCCGGCTAGCCGCTGCGATCGCCCGGGAACACCGCCGCATAGGCTGGTGTTACGCGTAGCGATACAGCAAGAGAAAGGCCGGCATGAGTGCGAAGTCCCCCGTTCACGACGTGATCGTCATCGGCTCGGGTCCGGCCGGCTACACCGCAGCGATCTACACCGCACGCGCGCAATTGTCGCCGCTGGTCTTCGAAGGCACACAATTCGGTGGCGCGCTGATGACCACCACCGAGGTCGAGAACTATCCCGGCTTCCGCAACGGGATCACCGGCCCGGAACTGATGGACGAAATGCGTGAGCAGGCGCTGCGCTTCGGTGCGGAACTGCGCATGGAGGACGTTGACGCGGTCTCGTTGCAAGGGCCGGTCAAGACCGTCACCGTCGGCGAGGAGACCCACCGCGCCCGCGCGGTCATCCTCGCGATGGGCGCCGCCGCGCGCTACCTGTTGGTTCCCGGCGAACAGGAGTTGCTCGGCCGCGGCGTCAGCTCGTGCGCCACCTGTGACGGCTTCTTCTTCCGCGACCAGGACATCGCGGTCATCGGCGGCGGCGACTCCGCGATGGAAGAGGCGACGTTCTTGACGCGCTTCGCCCGAAGCGTGACGATCGTGCACCGCCGCGAGGAGTTCCGGGCGTCGAAGATCATGCTCGCCCGCGCCCGCGACAACGACAAGATTCGGTTCGTCACCAACGCGGTGGTCACCGAGGTCGTCGGCGAGACCGGTGTCACCGGGCTGCGGTTGCGCGACACAGTGACCGGCGCGGACAGCACGCTCGACGTGACCGGCGTGTTCGTCGCCATCGGTCACGACCCGCGCTCGCAGCTGGTCCGCGACCAGCTCGACGTCGACGCGGACGGATACGTCGTCGTGCGAGGCCAGAGCACCCACACCTCCGTCGACGGGGTCTTCGCCTCAGGCGACCTCGTCGACCGCAGCTACCGCCAGGCCGTCACCGCCGCCGGCACCGGATGTTCCGCTGCCATCGACGCCGAGCGGTGGCTGGCCGACACGGAACCCGCCGAGACCCCCGACGACCTGATAGGAGCCCCGCTGTGAGCACCAACACCGCCCCCATTGCCGTCACCGACGGCTCGTTTGCCCAGGACGTGTTGTCTGCCTCGGGCCCGGTGCTCGTCGACTTCTGGGCGACGTGGTGTGCGCCGTGCCGCATGGTCGCACCGGTGCTGGAGGAGATCGCCGGCGAGAAGGCCGACCAGCTCACCGTCGCAAAGATCGACATCGACGCCAACCCTGCCACGGCCCGCGATTTCCAGGTGGTGTCGATACCGACGCTGATCCTGTTCAAGAACGGTGAACCGGTGAAGCGGATCGTCGGCGCCAAGAGCAAGGCGGCGCTGCTGCGCGAGATCGGCGACGCACTTTAACTCGAGCCGTCGGCGCCTGGCGTTTTCTCGATTTCCCGACGCGTCTGCGACAATGCTGCATAGCTAGTCATGTGATCGGTGGACTTGATGCTCTTCGCGCGAGCGGCTTATCGACGCTGTTGCTCTTCGCGCGAGCGGCTCATCGCCGCGCTGATTTGCAGCGCGGCGACTGTGACCGAAAGGCCTCTGTATGTCAACTCTGCGCCGCGGAGACCGCGGTAGTGCGGTCCTCGAGGTGCGCACTGCTCTGGCCTCCCTGGGGTGGCTTGACCACCCCGACGCGGATCTGACAACGGGCCGCCATTCAGTTCCGGACTTGTTCGACGCCGATCTCGACGATGCGGTCCGGGCGTTTCAGCAACACCGCGGCCTCCTGGTCGACGGCGTGGTAGGCGAGGCCACCTACCGCGCGCTGAAGGAGGCGTCCTACCGGCTGGGTGCGCGCACACTGCACCATCAATTCGGGGCACCGATGTACGGCGACGACGTGGCCTCACTGCAGGACCGGCTGCAGGATCTTGGTTTCTACACCGGCCTTGTCGACGGCTACTTCGGGTTGCATACGCACAACGCGCTGATGTCCTACCAGCGAGAGTACGGACTGACCCCAGATGGCATCTGCGGCCCAGAAACGTTGCGGTCCTTGGTTTTTCTCGGTGCCCGCGTCACCGGCGGATCACCGCACGCCATCCGCGAAGAGGAGATGGTGCGCCGTTCGGGTCCGCGCTTGTCGGGTAAGCGGATCATCATCGACCCCGGCCGTGGCGGAGACGATCACGGCCTCATCTTGCAGGCTCCGACCGGGCCCATCAGCGAGGCAGACATCCTCTGGGACTTGGCTTCCCGGCTGGAGGGCCGGATGACCGCGATCGGCATGGAGACGTTCTCGTCACGGCCCGCCAATCGCAGTCCCTCGGATGCCGAGCGCGCCGCAACGGCGAACACGGTCGGTGCGGACCTGATGATCAGTTTGCGTTGCGCCAGCCAGCCCAGTGAGTTACCCAACGGCGTGGCATCGTTTCATTTCGGCAACTCGCACGGCTCGGTGTCGACTATCGGCCGCAACCTAGCCGATTTCATTCAGCGAGAAGTGGTGGCGCGCACAGGGTTACAGGACTGCCGCGTCCACGGCCGGACGTGGGATCTGCTGCGGCTGACGCGCATGCCCACCATTCAGGTGGACGTCGGCTACATCAGCAATCCGCGTGACCGCGCGATGTTGGTGACCGCCGCGTCGCGTGATTCCATCGCCGAAGGCATCCTGGCCGCGGTCAAGCGGTTGTACCTGTTGGGCAAAAACGACCGGCCCACAGGCACTTTCACCTTCGCCGAGCTACTCGCGCACGAGTTGTCGGTGGAACAGGTCGGCCGGCTCAGTCGCTAGCTTTGCCCGCCCCGACGATCTGTAGTTGCTCGGTATGCAGCAGCCGGTCCAGCGCGGCTTCGACTTCGGCCTTCCAACCCAATCCCTGGTCGAGTTCAAGGCGTAGCCGCGGGAAGTACCGGTGTGGCGCAACCACCGTGAATCCCACGTCGAGCAGGAAGTCGGCCGCAATCATGCACTGGTCGAACGAGCAGTCGCCGAACGGCTCCACCACCGGCCGCACGTCGGGCGGCGCGGCGCGGCCCTCGAGGAGCTCTTCGGCCTCGGTGGTGCGACCGAAGGCCTCGAGCGCGCGCACCCCTCGCCGCATCAGATCGGCCACCGCCTGCGCGATCAGACTGTGCGCCAGGGTGTCGGGGTGGCCGGGCTCGACGCCCATCGAGGTGAGCAACACCGCATCCGGGCTGACCGGCCTGGTCGGGAACGCGCTCGCCCGCGGCACCGCGCCCGGCGGTGCGTACAGCGCGTAGCCGACACACGGAGCGTCCAGCTGATCGGCGGACGAATCGTCGCCGCGCTGCTCGCCCGGGACCGCGATCTGCCCGCACGCCCCCCACTCCAGCATCACCATCGACAGCCAGGCTTCCTTCTCGAATTCCGGGTCGGCGAAGTGGTCGTCGCGACCGCGTGCCGTCGGGTCCACCTCCCAGAACACGCAGCGGCGGGCGTGCTTGGGAAGCTGCTCGAAATACTCGAGCCGCAGTGGCGTGATACGGGCAGACACTACGCTTTGAAGCCTCCCTGAAGTGTCGCTGCGCCGGGCAGCCCTTCCAGGATAAATCGTGCCGCCCCGCTCCGGACGGGTCATCGGCCTCGCATTTCTGTGGCGGCGCCGAATTGCGGGCGGCCCGGTTTGCAGCGTCGGTGCGGCGGCGACGGGCCCGTTCGGCGACTTTCCCCGACAGCGCCCCGGCGGGCCGCGAATGGCGTTGAGTCACAAGCTGTTTCGCGACAGAGACCCCGCACGTCGAGTCGGTGTCACAGTGACGTAACGGTCCGGTGTCAGTAGCCGCGCCCGATCAGCTGCCAGGTCCGCCCATCAGGTCCACAATGCGCTGGAGGTCTTCCACAGACCCGAACTCGACGACGATCTTGCCCTTGCGCTTGCCCAAACTCACCGTCACCCGGGTGTCGAACGTGCCGGAGAGCCGCTCCGCGATGTCCTGCAGCCCCGGCATCTGGATCGGTTTGCGGCGTGGGCCCGGCGCCGGTGTGCTGTCGCCCCGGTTGGCCAAGGTCACGGCCTCCTCGGTCGCGCGCACCGACAAGCCTTCCGCCACGATGCGGGCCGCCAGCTCCTCCTGGGCCTCGGGGCCGCCCTCCAATGACAGCAGGGCCCGTGCGTGCCCGGCGGACAACACACCCGCGGCGACCCTGCGCTGCACGGGGATTGGCAGCTTCAGCAATCGGATCATATTGGTGATCAGCGGACGAGATCGCCCGATGCGGCTGGCCAGTTCGTCGTGGGTGACTTCAAACTCGTCGAGGAGTTGCTGGTAGGCGGCCGCTTCCTCCAACGGGTTGAGCTGGACACGATGGATGTTCTCCAGCAGGGCGTCGCGCAGCATGTTGTCATCGGATGTCTCGCGGACGATCGCGGGAATGGTGGCGAGGCCCGCCTGCTGCGCTGCGCGCCACCGCCGCTCCCCCATCACCAGCTGGTAGCGGCCGGCGGAGTCCGGGGCGCGCACCACGATCGGCTGCATCAAACCGAACTCGCGGATCGAATGGACGAGCTCGGCCAGCGCCTCCTCGTCGAACACCTGCCTCGGCTGCCGCGGGTTGGGAGCGATCAACTCCGGGTCGATCTCGCGATAAACCGCGCCGACGGCCGGCGCGGCGGGTGCGCCGCCGAGGACGACGTCGGCGGCGGCGGCGCCCATCTTTGGTCCCATCGCGGAGGCGTCGGGCCCGGTCGGTATCAGTGACGCCAGTCCGCGGCCCAATCCGCCCTTGCGGCGTGATGGTTGGCTCATGCCTGCTTCGCCCTCTCTGCCAGTTCGCGGCTCGCGTCGAGGTAGCTCATTGCCCCGCGCGATCCCGGGTCGTAGTCGATGATCGTCATGCTGTAGCCCGGCGCCTCGGAAACCTTGACGCTGCGTGGAATCACTGTTCTCAGAACTCGCTCGCCGAAGTAGCGCCGTACCTCGTCGGCCACCTGGTCTGCCAGTTTGGTCCGGCCGTCATACATCGTGAGGATGACCGTCGACACCCGCAGCGCGGGATTGAGATGCGCCCTGACCATCTCGATGTTGTTCATCAGTTGTGACACGCCCTCCAGCGCGTAGTACTCGCATTGGATGGGGATCAACACTTCGGGTGCGGCCACGAGGGCATTGATGGTCAGCAAACCCAACGATGGCGGGCAGTCAATGAAGACGTAGTCGAAGTCTGTGTGGTCGAGTTCGGCGAGTGCGGTACGCAAACGGTTCTCGCGGGCCACCATGCTGACCAATTCGATCTCGGCGCCGGCCAGGTCGATGGTGGCCGGCACGCAGAAGAGCCGCTCACTGTGCGGGCTGCGCTGGACAGCGCCGGCCAGCTTGAGTTCGCCGAGAAGCATCTCGTAGGACGACGGCGTGCCCGGCTGCCGATGCTCGATGCCCAGTGCGGTGCTTGCATTGCCTTGCGGATCCAGATCGATCACTAATGTCTTCAAGCCGTGCAGCGCTAGGGCCGCGGCCAGATTGACGGCCGTCGTCGTCTTGCCTACCCCGCCCTTTTGATTGGCGACGGTGAAGACGCGTCGGTGGGCTGGCCGCGCCAGCTGCGGCGCAATGGCATGCCGCACATGCATGGCGCGCTCGGCGGCGGCGGCGATGGGCGTGTCGGACGTATCGGCAACCCAGCTGCCGTCGGTGCCGGTTGGTGTTTCACGTGAAACATCGGTCACCGCACTCCCCTGTTCTGCCGGCGTCTCGGTCACTGTCGCCTCCTGCGTCGGGCGGGTCGCTCGCTGCCCGCGCGCTTTGCGACCACCACGGTCGTCGGCGGATCTACGTAGTCCCCGCCACATCTCACCACCCTTATCCCCTCAGCGCCTAACGATGTCATGACCCGCCGATGGCGATCGACTTCGGCATGTGCACTGTCCCCTTTGATGGCGAGGAGCTGTCCGCCGGGCCGAAGGAGGGGGACACACCACCGCGCCAACTTTTCGAGTGGCGCCACCGCCCGGCACACCACCGCGTCGGCGGCACCGAGGCGGTCTCGTATCGCACGATCTTCGGCACGCCCGCGGAAGACTTCGACGTCCAGTCCCAACTCGTCAACGACCTCCCGCAAGAAGTCGGTGCGCCGCAGCATGGGTTCGACTAGCGCGATGCGCAGATCACTCCGCGCCAACGCCAGGGGTACGCCCGGCAAACCGGCCCCGCTGCCCACGTCGACCACCCGGGCACCAGGCTGAATCAATTCCCCGATGGCCGCGCTGTTGAGCAGGTGGCGCTCCCAGATTCGCCCCGCTTCATGAGGACCGATCACGCCGCGCTCCACGCCTGGGCCGGCCAACATTTCGGCATAACGAACCGCGGTATCGAGCCGGTTGCCGAACACGCGCGTCGCGGCATCGGGCGCGGCGCCGAGTCCGACATGTTTCACGTGAAACATCCTCCCGCCCGGGGACCGAAAGCCGCGATCGAAACTACATTGATGTAACTTCGCCTGCTTGGTCCAGCAACACCACGACCCGCCGCGACGGCTCCTGCCCCTCGCTTTCGCTGCGCACGCCGGAGACCGCCGCGACCGCGTCGTGCACGATCTTGCGTTCGAAGGGGGTCATCGGAGCGAGCTCTTCGCGTTCCCCCGACTCCAGCACGCGCTGTGCGACCTTCTGGCCCAGACCGGCCAACTCCTCACGCCGCTGCCGACGCCAGCTCGCGATGTCGAGCATCAACCGGCTGCGTTCCCCCGTCTTCTGGTGCACCGCCAAACGGGTCAACTCCTGCAGGGCGTCGAGCACTTCGCCCCGCCTGCCGACGAGCTTCACCAGATCTTCACCGCCGTCGATACTGACCACCGCGCGGGTGCCCTCGACATCGAGGTCGATGTCCCCGTCGAAGTCGAGCAGGTCCAGTAGCTCCTCCAGGTAGTCACCGGCGATCTCGCCCTCGGCCACCAGTCGCTCCTCGAGATCGTCGCCTTTCGACGGACGCGGAGCAGACTCCGTCAGCTCATCGTCGCGTTCGGCGGTCTCTGCATCGGTCATCACAGCCCCTTCTCCCCTTCGCGCTTCAATCTCTGTTCGCCTCCGGCGTTTGCCCCAACATCGTCTGTTCGCCTCCGGGCTTCACACTCACGCTCGTCCCTTCGGCTCAACGCTTTCGTTTCTTCGGCCGTGCACCCGGGCGCGGCGTGCGGCCGACAGCGCCATTGGGGCCGGTTTCCGGCTTTCCGGATCCTCCAGCGGGCGATGTGTCGTCAGCTGGCTTCTCCGTCGGGGCGTCGGACCCGTTCGGCGACGGCGCCGGCTTCTTCGGCGGGCGGGTCGGCTTCGCACCGGGCGCCGGCGCGTTGGCGGCTCGGCGGGCGATGGCCTCCTCCTTCTTGGCCTCCTCCTCCTTGGCGATCATGCCGAACACGTAGTGCTGCTGACCGAAGGTCCAGATGTTGTTGGAAAACCAGTACAGGATGATGGCCAGCGGCAGGAACGGGCCGCCGACCACGACGCCCAGCGGGAAGATGTACAGCGCCAGCCGGTTCATGATCGCCGTCTGCGGATTCGCCGCCGCCTCGGGGCTCTGCCGCGCGACCGAGGCCCGGCTGTTCATGTGCGTGGCGATGCCGGCCAGCACCATCAGCGGCACGCCGACCGCGATCACCGCGACCCTGTCGAAGTGAGTGAACGCATCCAGACCGCTCTGCTGGGTCATCGATGCACCGATGGGCGCGCCGAAGAAGTTCGCGTCGAGGAAGTTGCCGACGTCCTTCGCGCTGAAGACGTAGTTGCCCAACGAGCGGTTCTCCTCTACCGACAACCCCAGCCGGCCGATGCCGTGCTGGGTGCGGTTGAACGACATCAGAACGTGGTACAGCCCCAGGAACACCGGAATCTGCGCCAGCATCGGCAGGCAGCCGAGGACGGGGTTGACCCCGTGCTCGCGCTGCAGCTTCTGCATCTCCAGCGCCAGCCGCTGCCGATCCTTGCCGTACTTCTTCTGCAGAGCCTTGATATGCGGCTGCATCTCCTGCATCTGCCGCGTGGTGCGGATCTGCCTGACGAACGGCTTGTAGAGGATCGCGCGCAGCGTGAACACGAGGAACATCACCGACAGCGCCCAGGCGAAGAAGTTCGTCGGTCCCAACACGAACGCGAAGGCCTTGTACCAGACCCACATGATCGCCGACACAGGGTAGTAGAAGATGTCCAGGCTCAACGGATCAAACACAGGTCTTGCTCTCTCCTCGCTTCACCGGGACGTGCCGAGGCCGCTCCGGAATCGGGTCCCATCCCGGCCGGTGCCACGGTCCGCACTTCGCCAGCCGCACGCACGTCAACCACCCACCCTTGACCACACCGTATTCGGTGAGCGCCTCGACCGCGTACTGGCTACAGGTAGGCGTGAACCGGCACGTCGGCAGGCGCATCGGCGACACGTAGGTCCGATACAGCTCGATCAGGAAGATCACTGCGCGCGTCGGCCACTGTCGCAACGTCCTCACCGCCGCTCACCCGGCAGTAGCTCGGCACGCGCCAGCCCAGAGCGCAGCTCCTGTTCGAGCCGCGCGGAAATGGTGTGTCGGCTACTGGGCAGTGCCCTGATCACAATCCGGTCGGACGGGTCGAGCTCGGTCAGCACCGACCGCGCCACACCGCGCAGTCGTCGCGCCACTCGATGCCGCTGCACTGCCGATCCCACCGACTTCCCCACTACCAGCCCGATCCGCGGGCCCGGTTCCGTTGTCTCGCCGTCACGATGCGCATGCACGACGAGATCGCGTTCGTTCACGCGCACACCGTTGCGCACCGTCGACCCGAATTCTGCCGACCTCGTCATCCGGTACCGCGCCGGAAGCACTGTCGTAACTCTTCGGCCGGACTCAGGCCGTCAGGCTCCGCCGACCTTTCCGTCGCCGGTTCGACACGATCGCGCGCCCGGCGCGCGTCCTCATCCGCAACCGAAACCCATGCACCCTCGCACGCTTGCGGTTGTTCGGCTGGAAGGTCCGCTTGCCCTTGGCCACGGCACTGTCTCCTCTGAATCTGGCACCCCGTCGCCTCGCGCATCGTCTAACAACAGATGCCGGAGTTGACGCGGTCGCCCTTGGTAAGGCCTTTGCTTCGCTCGCTAACCGGCGCGAACCCCGCGGAACCAGCCCGTCGGATCGCTGCCGTATCGCCGACTTTCGGGCGACTGTTCGAGGGTACTGACGTAGATACCGCAGGTCAAACGGCGCCGACGGGTTCTTCCGCGACGAGCAGACGCACCCCGAACACTCCCCCGCGGCAACGATCTCGGTTCGCTGTCGACACAACCGTCCGGCGTGCGCGAAGACACGCCATTTTCCTAGAATCAATGTTCCCGAAATATTGGCCACGCCTACCGAAACCTGTTAGCTTCTGCCAATGCCGTTTCCACCCGAAGCGGCCCCCGCAAGCCAAACCAAGCCGAGCCGCACGCACCGAAGTGAGGGTTCCTGGCCGGGCCGTGGAAGCCCGGTCGTCAGCTCTCACCGAGCGACAATTGCACAATGCGCTGTCCTGTCCACACCTGTGGATAACTATGTGGACAGTTCGTCATCGTTTCATTTGTCGACCCTCTATCCACCGCAAGGGGGTTCTCGTCGTTGACCGCTGACCCCGACGCTCCGTTCGCGGCCGTGTGGAACACAGTTGTCGCGGAATTGAACGGAGACCACCCCTCCGACGCAGTGCCCCCCGACGACGGCTCTATTCCACTCACACCTCAGCAACGCGCCTGGCTCACGCTCGTCAAACCGCTCACCATTGCGGAGGGGTTCGCGCTGCTGTCGGTGCCGAGCAGTTTCGTCCAAAACGAAATCGAACGTCACCTCCGCACCCAAATCGTCGACGCCCTCAGCCGCCGTCTCGGTCAGCGCGTCGAGCTCGGGGTACGCATCTCTCCCCCAGACGCTTCTGACGGCGAGGAACCGCTCGCTACCATGCCGGCCAGCTTCGACGCCGAGGACGACGAGGTCGACGACGACAGCGAAGCGTTGGCCAGCGCCCACGAATCGTGGCCGTCGTATTTCTTGCACAAGCCCGCGCACGACCCGGCCGGCCAATCACAGGGGATCAGCCTCAACAAGCGCTACACCTTCGACACGTTCGTCATCGGTGCCTCCAACAGGTTTGCTCATGCTGCTGCTCTCGCCATCGCCGAGGCACCCGCCCGGGCTTACAACCCGTTGTTCATCTGGGGTGAATCCGGTCTGGGCAAAACGCACCTGCTGCACGCCGCCGGCAACTATGCACAGCGGCTGTTTCCCGGCATGCGGGTCAAGTACGTCTCCACCGAGGAATTCACCAACGACTTCATCAACTCCCTGCGCGACGACCGCAAGGTCGCTTTCAAACGCAGCTACCGCGACATCGACGTGCTGCTCGTCGACGACATCCAGTTCATCGAAGGCAAGGAAAGCATCCAGGAGGAGTTCTTTCACACCTTCAACACGCTGCACAACGCGAACAAGCAGATCGTCATCTCCTCCGACCGTCCGCCCAAGCAGCTGGCCACGCTCGAAGACCGGCTACGCACCCGGTTCGAGTGGGGCTTGATCACCGATGTCCAGCCGCCGGAGCTGGAGACGCGGATCGCGATTCTGCGCAAGAAAGCGCAGATGGAGCGGCTCGACGTGCCCGACGACGTGCTTGACTTGATCGCCAGCAGCATCGAACGCAACATCCGTGAGCTCGAGGGTGCGTTGATCCGGGTGACAGCGTTCGCGTCGCTCAATCAGACGCTGATCGACCGCTCGCTGGCCGAAATCGTGTTGCGCGACTTGATATCGGACGCCGAGAGCACACAGATCAGCACCGCGATGATCATGGCGGCAACGGCCGAGTACTTCGAAACCACCGTCGAAGAACTGCGTGGTCCCGGCAAGACCCGCTCACTGGCGCAGGCCCGCCAGATCGCCATGTATCTATGCCGGGAGCTCACCGACTTGTCACTGCCGAAGATCGGCCAGTCCTTCGGCCGCGACCACACCACAGTGATGTACGCGGAACG
The DNA here is from genome assembly GCA_036558625.1 of Mycobacterium sp. Classification (GTDB taxonomy): domain Bacteria; phylum Actinomycetota; class Actinomycetes; order Mycobacteriales; family Mycobacteriaceae; genus Mycobacterium. The sequence goes on from DATBFF010000232.1 coordinate 53,927, forward strand.
CAAGATCCGCGACGGAATGGCCCAACGCCGTGAGGTGTTCGACCAAGTCAAGGAACTCACCACCCGGATCCGGCAACGCTCCAAACGCTGAGCACGGCGGGATCGTCTCAAATTGTGGACAGGCCGGCCAAAAACTTTGGACCCGTAGGCAACAACTGTCACACCTGATGTTGTGCATAAGCCTGTGTACAACCTCAGGACAGCCAGCTCCCGGCCTGCCAGGGGATACACAGTCGGCGCGCGTACACAGTCGCCGCACTGCTGTCCGCATGCCGGCACACCACCGATTCACATCGGCCTGCCCGTCACTTACAGCACGAATACCGGCCATCCACAGAATCCCCAGCTCCTACTACTACTGCTGTAATACCTATCTAGATTTCAGTCAGAAGAAGCCCTTGGGGACACGAGTTCTCCACACGCGTGGTGGCGGCTGCTGCTGGGGAACGGTCAGTGGGTTCGGATACCTTTTATCGAGCCGACGAAAGCTCTACGGTGGTGCGGCGACAGCCATTACGGTCGTCGTAGCGTGGCAGGTGGAGCGTCGGAAATGCGACTGAGGATGGGGCTGTGACGTGGCGACGACAACCGCGGGGTTGACGGATTTGAAGTTCCGGTTGGTTCGAGAGGACTTCGCCGACGCGGTGGCATGGGTGGCCCGCAACCTGCCCGCCCGGCCGGCGGTGCCCGTGCTGGCCGGCGTGCTGCTCGAAGGCACCGACGACGGGCTGACGATCTCGGGTTTCGACTACGAGGTGTCGGCAGAAGTCCAGGTTCCCGCCGAAGTCGCCACTGCCGGAAAGGCTTTGGTGTCGGGTCGGTTGTTGTCCGACATCACCCGGGCGCTTCCCGCCAAACCCGTGGACGTCGGGGTGGACGGCACCCGTGTGTCGCTGACATGCGGAAGTTCGCGCTTTTCCCTGCCCACCATGGCAGTTGAGGACTATCCGTCGCTGCCCGCGCTGCCCGAAGAGACCGGCGTCATTTCCGCCGATTTGTTCACCGAGGCCATCGGACAGGTGGCGGTGGCGGCCGGACGCGACGACACGTTGCCGATGCTCACCGGAATCCGAGTCGAAATCTCCGGGGAGACGGTGGTTTTGGCGGCAACGGACCGGTTCCGCCTGGCGGTTCGGCAGCTCACCTGGTCGACGGCTACCGCTGACATCGAGGCGGCGGTGCTGGTGCCGGCGAAGACGTTGTCTGAGGCCGCCAAGGCCGGGATCAGTGGAGCCGACGTGCAGTTGTCGCTGGGTGCCGGGCCGAACGTCGGCAAGGACGGCCTGCTGGGTATCCGCAGCGAGGGTAAGCGCAGCACCACCCGGCTGTTGGATGCCGAGTTCCCGAAATTCCGCCAGTTGCTGCCCACCGAACACACCGCGGTGGCCACGGTGGATGTGGCGGAGTTGACCGATGCGATCAAGCGTGTCGCTTTGGTCGCCGACCGTGGTGCGCAGGTGCGGATGGAATTCGCCGAAGGTTCGCTGAGGCTCGCCGCCGGCGCCGACGACGTCGGACGCGCCGAAGAGGACATGCCCGTCGACTTCTCCGGCGAACCGCTGAACATCGCCTTCAACCCGACGTATTTGACCGACGGATTGAGTTCACTGCACAGCGAACGGGTGTCGTTCGGGTTCACCACCTCCAGCCGGCCCGCCGTGCTGCGACCCGCTACTGGTGACGAGAACATCGGCGGGGCGGGGCCGTTCCCGGCAGCGCAATCCGATTACGTGTATCTGCTGATGCCGGTGCGGCTGCCCGGCTGATACACATCGTTCGAACACGGGGAGGCATAGATGCAACTGGGCCTGGTTGGGCTGGGCAAAATGGGCTTCAACATGCGCGAAAGGCTGCGCGAAGGCGGGCACGAAGTGGTCGGGTACGACCCGCGCCCGGAAGTCACCGATGTGCCCACGCTGCCCGCGCTGGCAGAGGCCTTGAAGCCGCCTCGTGTGGTGTGGGTCATGGTGCCTTCCGGGCCTGTCACCGACGAGACAATCGTCGGGCTGGCCGACGTACTCGACCGCGGCGACCTGGTGATCGACGGCGGCAACTCCCGCTATACCGAAGACCAGCCGCACGCAAAGTTCTTGGACGAGAAGGGGATCGGATTCGTCGACGCCGGTGTGTCCGGTGGGATCTGGGGGTTGAAGGAGGGTTACGGGCTGATGGTGGGCGGTAGCGCCGGCGACGTCGAACGGCTGATGCCGATCTTCGACACGCTGCGCCCCCCCGGCCCGCGCGAAGACGGTTTCGTGCACGCCGGCCCGGTGGGTGCGGGGCATTTCGCCAAGATGGTGCACAACGGCGTCGAATACGCACTGATGACCGCGTACGGCGAGGGATACGAAATGCTTGCCGCCGAGGAACTCGTCGAAAGTCCGCAGGCCGTCTACCAAGCGTGGACCAACGGCACAGTGGTGCGGTCGTGGCTGCAGCAGCTGCTGGCGAAGGCACTCAAGGAGGATCCCCAGCTGGCCGAGATCACGGGCTACACCGAGGATTCCGGCGAGGGCCGGTGGACCGTCGAAGAGGCCATCCGGTTGCGGGTTCCGGTACCTGCCATCGCGGCATCGCTTTTCGCTCGCTTCCAGTCCCGCCAGGATGACTCTCCGACGATGAAGGCGGTCTCTGCGCTGCGCAACCAGTTCGGTGGGCACGCGGTGAAGCGCATCAGTCAGTCCGGATAAGCCGGGCAGCTTGCAGATGTACGTGCGGCACCTCGGGCTTCGGGACTTTCGGTCATGGCCGCAGGCCGACATCGATCTCGAGCCCGGGCGCACGGTCTTCGTCGGCCCAAATGGCTATGGGAAAACGAATCTCGTTGAGGCACTGTGGTATTCGTCTACTCTCGGTTCGCACCGGGTTGCTACCGACGCGCCGTTGGTCAGAGCGGGCCAGCCGCGCGCGGTGGTGTCGACGATCGTCGTCAACGAGGGCCGCGAGCTGGCTGTCGACCTCGAGATCACGCCCGGCAAGGCGAACAGGGCGAGGTTGAACCGCTCCCCCGTCCGCACGCCACGGGAAGTGCTCGGCGTGCTGCGCGCGGTGCTGTTCGCACCAGAAGATCTGGCCTTGGTCCGCGGAGACCCAGGCGAACGGCGACGCTACCTCGACGACTTGGCGACCGTGCGACGCCCGGCATTGGCCGCGGTGCGGGCCGACTACGAGCGGGTACTGCGGCAGCGGACTGCCCTGCTCAAGACGGCCGCCGGCCGGCGTGATGAGAGCGTCCTCACCACACTCGACGTGTGGGACGGACACCTTGCCGAGCACGGCGGACAGCTGCTGGCGGCCCGCGTCGAACTGGTCAACGCCCTGCGCCCACAAGTCGAGAAGGCTTACCAATTGCTCGCGCCGGGATCGCGAGCCGCAGATGTCCGGTACCGGACAAGCGTAAATAGCGATCTGTCTGACACCGACGCGGCGGTCTGCGAAGCGCTGTTGCGCGACGCGCTGGCCCGGCGCCGCGACGCCGAACTCGACCGAGGGGTTTGCCTGGTCGGCCCGCACCGCGACGACCTGGAGCTGCTGCTCGGCGATGCACCCGCGAAAGGCTTTGCGTCCCACGGAGAATCGTGGTCGATGGCGTTGTCGTTGAGGCTGGCGGCCTACGAGTTACTGCGCTCTGACGGGAGCGACCCGGTGCTGTTGCTCGACGACGTCTTCGCCGAACTGGATACCGCGCGCCGCAATGCGCTGGCAGCCGTGGCCGGCGGTGCCGAGCAGGTGTTGGTGACTGCCGCAGTGGCCGACGACATCCCGGAGAGCCTGGACGCCCGCCGAATCTGCATCGAATTGTCCGAAGACGACAGCGGGCGCATTTCGGTGGTGGCCTCGTGACCGACCCGGATGCCGCGGCCTTGGACCTGGTGCGGCGCACGCTGGAGGAGGCTCGCAGTGCCGCGCGCGCTCAGGGCAAGAACGTCGGACAGGGCCGGCGGTCGGCGAATACGCCCCGGCTGGCCGGACGGCAGAAGGGCGGCCGGCGGACATGGTCGGGCCCGGGCCCCGACGCGCGCGATCCGCAGCTGCTCGGCGCGGCGACGCGCAACGTCGCCGCGACGCGGGGGTGGTCGGGGCGGGTGGCGGAAGGCACGGTGCTGGGCGCGTGGCGCGCGGTGGTCGGCGAGCAGATCGCCGAGCACGCGTCGCCGGTGGCGTTGAGGGAGGGCGTGCTGAGCGTGACGGCCGAGTCGACTGCGTGGGCCACGCAGCTACGCCTGATGCAGACCCAGCTGTTGGCGAAGATCGCCGCGGCCGTCGGCGACGGGGTCGTCGCGGAACTTCGGATCACGGGTCCCACGGCGCCGTCGTGGCGGAAGGGTCCGCGTCGGGTAGCCGGGCGAGGCCCCCGCGACACGTACGGATAATAGTCGCCTGAGAGCCACCTGGATCGCGGAAATTGCCTCCTCAAGCGGCCGGACGCACCGTTGACCGAAAAAATCCGCGCACGGCTGCACTAGGTCAGTAGAAACGCCGCCGCAGAATCGGTGCCGTCGGTGTTTACCGGTAGACTGGACACAGACTCGCGGTGATCGAACCGCTCGCTTGCAAACCCAAGGAGACCTGTCCGACCGTGGCTGCCCAGAAGAAGAAAGCAAAAACGGAGTACGGCGCCCAATCCATCACCATCCTCGAGGGGTTGGAGGCTGTACGCAAACGGCCCGGCATGTATATCGGGTCCACGGGCGAACGCGGGCTGCACCATTTGATCTGGGAGGTCGTGGACAACGCCGTCGACGAGGCGATGGCCGGGCACGCGAGTCGAGTCGACGTGCGGATACTCGAGGACGGCGGCGTCGAGGTTTTCGATGACGGTCGCGGTATTCCCGTGGAAACCCACGCGTCGGGTGTGCCGACCGTCGACGTGGTGATGACGCAGTTGCACGCCGGCGGAAAATTCGATTCCGATGCCTATGCGGTCTCCGGCGGCCTGCATGGCGTCGGGGTGTCGGTGGTCAACGCCTTGTCCACCCGCCTCGAAGTCGAGATCTGGCGCGACGGCTACGAGTGGTTCCAGCAGTACGACAGCTCGGTGCCGGGCACGCTCAAGCAGGGTGAGAAGACCAAGAAGACCGGCACCACGGTGCGCTTCTGGGCTGACCCGAACGTCTTCGAGACCACCGAGTACGACTTCGAGACCGTCGGGCGACGGTTGCAGGAGATGGCGTTTTTGAACAAGGGCTTGACCATCACGCTGACCGACGAGCGGGTCGGCGCCGAAGAAGTGGTCGACGAGGTGGTCAAAGACACCGCCGAGGCACCGAAGACGGCGGAGGAGAAGGCAGCCGAGGCCGCCGGGCCGCACAAGGTCAAGAACCGCACGTTCCACTACCCCGGCGGACTCGTCGACTACGTCACGCACATCAACCGGCTAAAGACGCCCATCCACAAGAGCATCATCGACTTCAGCGGCAAAGGCGACGGCCACGAGGTCGAGATCGCGATGCAGTGGAACGACGGCTACAACAAAGACTCGGTGCACACGTTTGCCAACACCATCAACACCCATGAGGGCGGAACGCACGAGGAGGGCTTCCGCGCTGCGCTGACGTCGGTGGTGAACAAGTACGCCAAAGACAAGAAGCTCGTCAAAGACAAGGATCCCAACCTCACCGGCGAAGACATCCGCGAGGGCCTGGCCGGGGTCATTTCCGTGAAGGTGGCCGAGCCGCAGTTCGAGGGCCAGACCAAGACGAAGTTGGGCAACACCGAGGTCAAGTCGTTCGTGCAGAAGGTGTGCAACGAGCAGCTCGCCCACTGGTTCGAGGCGAACCCGGCCGAGTCGAAATCCATTGTCAACAAAGCGGTGTCGTCCGCTCAGGCCCGCGACGCGGCGCGCCGGGCGCGTGATCTGGTGCGGCGCAAGAGTGCCACCGACATCGGCGGGCTGCCCGGCAAGCTGGCAGACTGCAGGTCGACAGATCCGCGGAAGTCGGAACTGTATGTGGTGGAAGGTGATTCGGCGGGCGGCTCGGCCAAGAGCGGTCGCGACTCGATGTTCCAGGCGATCCTGCCGTTGCGCGGCAAGATCATCAACGTCGAGAAAGCACGGATCGACCGAGTCCTGAAGAACACCGAGGTGCAGGCGATCATCACCGCGCTGGGCACCGGCATTCACGACGAGTTCGACATCACCAAGCTCCGCTACCACAAGATCGTGCTGATGGCCGACGCCGACGTGGACGGGCAGCACATCTCCACACTGCTGCTGACGCTGCTGTTCCGGTTCATGCGCCCGCTGATCGAGAACGGGCACGTGTTTTTGGCGCAGCCGCCGCTGTACAAGCTGAAGTGGCAGCGAACCGAGCCGGAGTTCGCGTATTCCGACCGCGAACGCGACGGGTTGATGGAGGCAGGCCTGAAGGCCGGCAAGAAGATCAACAAGGACGACGGCATCCAGCGTTACAAGGGCCTCGGTGAGATGGATGCCAAGGAGTTGTGGGAGACCACGATGGACCCGTCGGTGCGAGTGCTGCGGCAAGTCACATTGGACGACGCCGCAGCAGCCGACGAGCTGTTTTCGGTGCTGATGGGTGAGGACGTCGAAGCTCGGCGGTCTTTCATCACCCGCAACGCCAAAGACGTTCGCTTCCTTGATGTTTAACCGCGAAGTTCAACTGCTGAGGAATTGATGACTGACACGACGCTGCCTCCAGACGAGTCCGCCGACCGGGTCGAGCCCGTCGACATCCAGCAGGAGATGCAGCGCAGCTACATCGACTACGCGATGAGCGTGATCGTCGGACGTGCACTCCCCGAGGTCCGCGACGGCCTCAAGCCGGTGCACCGCCGCGTGCTGTACGCCATGTTCGACTCCGGGTTCCGGCCGGACCGCAGCCACGCGAAATCCGCGCGCTCCGTTGCCGAAACGATGGGTAACTATCACCCGCACGGTGACGCCTCGATCTACGACACACTGGTGCGAATGGCGCAGCCGTGGTCGCTGCGCTATCCCCTTGTGGACGGGCAGGGCAACTTCGGTTCGCCAGGCAACGACCCGCCGGCCGCCATGCGCTACACGGAAGCGCGGCTCACTCCGCTTGCAATGGAGATGCTGCGCGAAATCGACGAGGAGACAGTCGATTTCATCCCGAACTACGACGGCCGCGTGCAAGAGCCTGTGGTTCTGCCGAGCCGATTCCCCAACCTGCTCGCGAACGGCTCCGGTGGCATCGCAGTCGGCATGGCCACCAACATTCCGCCGCACAATTTGAGGGAACTCGCCCAGGCGGTGTTCTGGTGCCTGGACAATTACGACGCCGACGAGGAGAAGACCCTCAAGGCGGTGATGAAGAAGGTCAAAGGCCCCGACTTCCCCACCGCCGGCTTGATCGTTGGCTCCCAAGGGATTACCGACGCGTATACCACAGGCCGCGGGTCGATCCGCATGCGCGGCGTCGCCGAAATCGAGGAAGACTCGCGGGGCCGCACCTCGCTCGTCATCACCGAACTCCCCTACCAGGTCAACCACGACAACTTCATCACCTCGATCGCCGAGCAGGTCCGCGACGGGAAGCTGGCCGGCATCGCCAACATCGAAGACCAGGGCAGCGACCGCGTCGGCATCCGGATCGTCGTCGAACTGAAGCGCGACGCTGTCGCCAAAGTGGTGCTGAACAATCTCTACAAGCACACCCAGCTGCAAACCAGCTTCGGTGCCAACATGCTGGCGATCGTCGACGGCGTCCCCCGCACACTGCGCCTCGACCAGCTGATCCGCCACTACGTCGAGCACCAGCTCGACGTCATCGTGCGGCGCACGCAGTACCGGCTGCGGAAAGCCAATGAGCGAGCACACATTCTGCGCGGTCTGGTCAAGGCCCTCGACGCGCTCGACGAGGTGATCGCGTTGATCCGCGCATCGCAGACTGTCGACGACGCGCGTCAGGGTTTGATCGAGCTGCTCGAGATCGACGAGATCCAGGCCCAGGCCATCCTTGACATGCAGCTGCGTCGTCTCGCCGCCCTGGAACGCCAGCGCATCATCGACGACCTGGCCAAGATCGAGGCCGAGATCGCTGACCTCGAAGACATTCTCGCGAAACCGGAGCGCCAGCGTGGCATCGTGCGCGACGAGCTCAAGGAGATCGCAGACAAGCACGGCGACGACCGGCGCACCCGGATCATCGCCGCCGACGGCGAAGTCTCCGACGAAGATCTGATCGCCCGCGAGGACGTCGTCGTCACGATCACCGAGACCGGCTACGCGAAGCGCACCAAGACCGACCTCTACCGGAGCCAGAAACGCGGCGGCAAGGGCGTGCAGGGCGCGGGCCTCAAGCAGGACGACATCGTCAACCACTTCTTCGTCTGCTCGACCCACGATTGGATCTTGTTCTTCACCACCCAAGGCCGGGTGTACCGGGCCAAGGCCTACGACCTGCCCGAGGCCTCGCGCACGGCCCGCGGACAACACGTTGCGAATCTGCTGGCGTTCCAACCGGAGGAGCGCATCGCACAGGTCATCCAGATCAAGGGCTACGAGGACGCGCCGTATCTGGTTTTGGCCACCCGCAATGGGCTGGTGAAGAAGTCCAAGCTGACCGATTTCGACTCCAACCGGTCCGGCGGCATCGTCGCGATCAACCTGCGCGACGGTGACGAGCTCGTCGGCGCGGTGCTGTGCTCGGCGGACGACGATCTGTTGTTGGTGAGCGCCAAAGGCCAGTCAATCCGTTTCACGGCCGGCGACGAAGCGTTGCGCCCGATGGGCCGCGCCACGTCGGGCGTGCAGGGTATGCGGTTTAACACCGACGACGCGCTGCTGTCACTCAACGTGGTCCGGCCGGAGACATACTTGCTGGTTGCGACCTCGGGTGGCTACGCCAAGCGCACCGCGATCGAGGAATACCCGGTACAGGGCCGGGGCGGCAAAGGGGTGCTGACCGTTCAGTACGACAAGCGGCGTGGCACGCTGGTCGGTGCGCTGATTGTCGACGACGACACGGAGTTGTACGCGATCACCTCGGGCGGCGGTGTGATCCGCACGGCCGCCCGGCAGGTGCGCAAGGCAGGCCGCCAGACCAAGGGCGTTCGTTTGATGAACTTGGGCGAGGGGACCACACTGATTGCCATTGCGCGCAACGCCGAAGAAGGTGACAGCACCGATGAGGTCAACACCGACCCCGACGCGACGTAACGACGTTAAGGAGTCGTAGGTGGGTTCACCGAACGAGCCGGGCAACGGCGACGACCCGCGACCACCCGGCCAGGTGACCGACCGCGGCGAGGTGCCGCCGTGGCAGCGCGGCGGCGCAGGTCAAGCAGCTTCGCCGC
>DATBFF010000233.1:0-40156 GCA_036558625.1 Mycobacterium sp.
AGTGTGGTGTGCGTCTCGCTCACCTGGATGACCTCTCGTGCATTTGTTGTCGGTGGGATCCGCCAGAATGGCAGGGTCCATCTTCGCAGCCGACACCGGCCGGTCGTCCACCGGCCGGGTGTGAGGAGAATTTCTGTGGCCGAGCAGTTGCGCCTCATGGCCGTGCACGCGCACCCCGACGACGAGTCCAGCAAGGGTGCGGCCACGGCGGCGCGCTATGCCGCGGAAGGCCACCGCGTGCTGGTGGTCACGCTGACCGGTGGCGAGCGCGGCAGTATCCTCAATCCCGCGATGGATCTGCCCGAGGTGCACGGCAGGATCCACGAGATCCGGCGTGACGAGATGGCCAAGGCCGCAGAGATACTCGGCGTCGAGCACAGATGGCTCGGCTTCGTCGACTCCGGTCTGCCCGAGGGCGACCCGCCGCCGCCGCTGCCCGAGGGCTGCTTCGCGCTGGTGCCGCTCGAAGAGCCGACCGAAGAGCTGGTCCGGGTCATCCGCGACTTTCGTCCGCATGTGATGACGACCTACGACGAAAACGGCGGCTACCCCCACCCGGATCACATTCGCTGCCACCAGGTTTCGGTCGCGGCGTTCGAAGCAGCAGGCGACCCCGCCCAGTTCCTCGACGCCGGCAAGCCGTGGGAGGTACACAAGCTGTATTACAACCACGGCTTCCTGCGTCAACGAATGCAGCTCCTACAGGACGAATTCGCCAAGCACGGCCAGCAGGGGCCATTCGAAAAATGGCTCAAGCACTGGGATCCCGAGCATGACCTGTTCGCGCATCGAGTCACGACTCGCATCGAGTGCTCGAAGTTCTTCAGTCAGCGTGACGACGCGCTGCGTGCTCATGCCACGCAGATCGACCCGGAGGGCGATTTCTTCGCCGCGCCGATCGAATGGCAGCAACGGCTCTGGCCCACAGAGGAATTCGAGCTCGCGCGGTCTCGGGTCGCGGTGGACCTGCCTGAAACCGATTTGTTCACCGGGATCGAGCCATGACCCCCGTCTTCATTGCAGCTGTGGGCTTCCTGGCCGACGACAACCCCCGACACACCGGGCCGGACTTCGGCAAGGCGAGCCCGTTGGGCCTGCTGATCATCGTGTTGCTGCTGATCGGTACGTTCGCGCTGATCTGGTCGATGAACCGGCATCTCAAGAAGCTTCCGGAGCGATTCGGCCGCACCCAGTCCGAGCCGGACCAGATAGCCGACCATGCCACCGAAGAGCCCCCGTCCGATGCACCCCCCGACGACGAGAATTCGCGCCATGAGCCCGGTTAACGCGTTGGCCACCGCCACCAGTCCGTACCTGCGCCAGCACGCGAGCAACCCTGTGCAATGGCAGGAGTGGACACCCGACGCGCTGGCCGAGGCGGCGGCCCGCGATGTCCCGATCCTGCTGTCGATCGGGTACGCGGCTTGTCACTGGTGTCATGTGATGGCGCACGAATCGTTCGAGGACCACGAGGTGGCGGCCGCAATGAACGCCGACTTCGTCTGCATCAAGGTCGACCGCGAGGAGCGGCCCGACCTGGACGCGGTGTACATGAACGCCACCGTCGCGCTGAACGGCCACGGCGGCTGGCCGATGACCTGCTTTTTGACCCCCGACGGACGACCGTTCTTCTGCGGCACCTACTACCCGAAGCCGCAGTTTTTGCAGCTGCTCGCGGCCGTTGCCCGCACCTGGCAGACCCGGCGCGGCGAGGTGGAGCAGGCCGGCGACCAGATCGCCTCGGAGCTGCGCCGGCTCTCGGCAGGCCTGCCCGACAGTGGCCCGCCCGTCACCGCGGCACTGTGCGACGAGGCGGTGACGGCGATTCTGGCCGATGAAGACGTCGAGCGCGGCGGCTTCTTGACCAATCAAACAGGCGCGCCGAAGTTTCCGCCGTCGGCGCTGCTGGAGGCGCTGCTGCGCAGCTACGAGCGCACCGGCGAAAAGTCAACTCTGGCCGCCGTCGAACGCACCGCGACGGCGATGGCGCGCGGCGGAATCTACGACCAGCTGGCCGGCGGCTTCGCGCGCTACAGCGTCGACGCGGCGTGGGTGGTCCCGCACTTCGAGAAGATGCTCTACGACAACGCGCTGCTGCTGCGTGCATACGCGCACTGGGCACGACGCACCGGCGAGGCGTTGGCGCGCCGGGTCGCCGCCGAGACAGCGGACTTCATGCTCGGTTCGCTACAGGCCGGCGGCATGTTCACGTCGTCGTTGGACGCCGACGCCGCGGGCAGCGAAGGGTCCACCTACGTATGGACGCCCGCTCAGTTGCGCAACGTTCTCGGCGACGACGAACCCTGGGCCGCAACGGTTTTCGGGGTCACCGACGCTGGCACATTCGAGCACGGCAGCTCCGTGCTGCAGTTGTCCCGCGACCCCGAGGATCCGGTGAGGTTCGCCCGGGTGAAGGCCGCGTTGCTGGCCGCCCGGCGTGAGCGGGTGCAGCCAGGCCGCGACGACAAGGTCGTCACCGCGTGGAACGGACTCGCGATCACTGCGCTGGCGGAGGCCGGGATCGCGCTACAGCGCCCCGACCTCGTCGACGCCGCCCGCGGGTGCGCCGACGCGCTGCTGATCAGCCACCTCGTCAACGACCGGTTGCGTCGGGCCAGCCTCGGCGGGCTCGTCGGGGACAGCCCGGCGATCCTCGAGGACTACGGTGCACTGGCCACCGGACTGCTCACGCTGCACCAGATCACCGGTGAGGCCTCGTGGTTGATGGCCGCGACCGACATACTGGACACTGCGCTGGCGCAATATGCCGACGGGGAGAACCCCGGCCGCTGGTTCGATACCGCGGCTGACGCAGAGCGGCTGGTGCTGCGGCCCGCCGATCCGATCGACGGCGCCACCCCCTCCGGTGCGTCGCTGATCACCGAGGCGCTGATGATCGCCGGGCATCTGGCACCCGAAGGCCAGCGCTACCGTCAGGCCGCCGAGCGCACACTGGCCGCGCACACGCTGCTGATCGCACGCGCGTCGCGGTCGGCCGGACACTGGCTGGCGATCGCCGAGGCGACGGTGCGCGGGCCCTTGCAGATCGCGGTGGCATGCGAAGACGCGGGCTCGCAATTGCTCGGCGCCGCACGGCTTCTGGCCCCGGGCGGGGCGATGGTGGTCGGCGGTCCTGCCGACTCCTCAGAGCTGCTCGCCGGCCGCGGCCGCGTCGACGGCGCCGACGCGGCGTACATCTGCCGCGGGCCGGTGTGCGACGTGCCCGTCACCACGACGCAGGCGCTGGCGGCGGCACTGGCCGTGTAGCGTGCGGCTCATGTCGAGCCCTGAAGAGAATGCCAAGACCGTCAAGCGCTACCTCGAATACGCCGCGCAGGGGCGCGTCGACGAAATCGTCGCCCTGTACGCCGACGATGCAACCGTCGAGGACCCTGTCGGCAACGACGCGCACATTGGCCGTCAGGCGATTCACGGCTTCTATACACAAGTGCCCGCCGGCGACAACGACACCGAACTGTTCACGTTGCGCGCGTTGGCGCAGGAGGTCGCGTTCCATTGGGCGCTCACCATCGCTCTCGGCGAAGGCCGGATGCGCATCGACATCATCAGCGTCATGACGTTCAACGACAACGGCGAGATCGCGTCGATGAAGGCCTACTGGACGCCTGAGAACATGACCACTGTTTAGCGCTCGCGGGCGACGTCGGTTAGAAGACGGCGAACCACATCGCGATGTAGTGGCAGATCGCCGCCACCGCGGTGCACGCGTGGAAGAACTCGTGGTGGCCGAACGTCTGGGGCCACGGGTTGGGCCACTTCAACGCGTAGAGAACCCCGCCGATGCTGTACAGCGCGCCGCCCACGATCAACAGGACCAACGCCGCAACACCGGCACCGTGGGTGATCGGCCCGACGAACCATGCCGCCACCCAGCCCAGCAGGATGTACAGCGGAACACCGACCCAGCGCGGTGCCGACGGCCAGAACATCTTCAGCGCAACGCCGGCCAGCGCGCCGCCCCAGACGATCCAGAACAGCACCCACCCGCTGCGCTGCGGTAACGCCAGCAATGCGAACGGGGTATAGCTGCCTGCGATGAAGATGAAGATCATCGAATGGTCGGCGCGCTTCATCCACTTGCGGGCGGTCTCCGAGTGCCATTGCACTCGGTGATAGGTACCGCTGACCGCGAACATCGCCACGATCGTCGTCGTGTACAGCAGCGTCGCCAGCCCCGCACGCATCGACTCGACCGACCACGACACCGACACCAATGCGGCGCCCGCGATGAAGGCGACGACCGCCGCGTAGACATGAATCCAACCGCGCGCCCGCGGCTTACCGAGGACCTGCGCAGCTGCGTCGACGACGGCCTCGGGAAAGTCTTCGGCGGCCGGGGCGGTGGATTGCAGACGGTCGGACTCAGCGGCGGATTGGATGTCGGGCGCCACGTCACCTCCGTCGGTTTCTCTTGGCCAAGCTGCTCATCGGGCCTGGCCCGAAGCGGATTTCTTCGGTTGTCACAGTAGTCTGGCTTTTCGTGGAGATTATCCCGCCGCGTCTCAAGGAACCGCTCTACCGGCTCTACGAGATGCGTCTGCGGCAGGGGCTGGAGCGATCGAAATCCGAGCTACCCCGCCATATCGCGGTGCTGTGCGATGGCAATCGGCGATGGGCGCGTGAGCTTGGCTACAACGACGTCAGCTACGGGTATCGGGTGGGCGCGGCCAAGATCGCCGAGATGCTGCGCTGGTGCGCGGACGCCGGCATCGAGATGGCGACGGTGTATCTGCTGTCGACGGAGAATCTTCAGCGCGACGCCGAAGAACTCGGCGCGTTGATCGAAATCATCACCGACGTCGTCGAAGAGATCTGCGCGCCCGCCAACCACTGGAGCGTGCAGACCGTCGGCGACCTCGCGCTGATCGGTGAGGAGCCGGCGAAACGCCTGCGCGACGCCGTGGAGTCCACGCGCGGAAACGGCGCTTTCCACGTCAACGTCGCCGTCGCCTACGGCGGGCGGCAGGAGATCGCCAACGCGGTGCGTGCGCTGCTGTGCAAGGAAGTGGCCAACAGCGCCACGCCCGAGCAGATGATCGAGGCCGTCACCGTCGACGCGATCTCGGAGAACCTCTACACCTCGGGCCAGCCCGACCCCGACCTCGTCATCCGCACCTCGGGTGAGCAGCGACTGTCCGGATTCCTGCTGTGGCAGAGCGCCTACTCGGAGATGTGGTTCACGGAGGCGTATTGGCCGGCATTCCGGCGAGTGGACTTCCTGCGCGCGTTGCGCGACTACAGCGTGCGTCACCGCCGATACGGAATCTAATCGGGTCTGCTCTTCGCGCAAGCGCCTTTTCGCTGGGACACTTAGGCCATGGCGGCGCTGTCGGCGATGGTGTTCACGCTCAGCTGGTGGTTGGGTTTGTACCTGCTCGCCCGTGACCCGCGCAAACCCGTTCTGGTGCTGGCTGCGCTGGGGTTGACCAGCTTCGCCCTGGTCGTCGCACTTGACGCGGTGCGCGTCACCAGCGCCACACACGCGGACGTTTTGAGCCGGGTGGAGATTTACCTCGTCGCGGTTCCCGCGATCGCCTGGTTCGCTGTGCTCGTCGAGTTGTCCCGACCGTGCGACAGCTGGCGCAGTCGGGCGGGGGAGCTGCTGCTGATCGGTCTGGTCGCGGCGGGCGCCCTGCTGGGCGCGGTGGTGGCCGGCGACGTGGACGGGCCGCTGCGGGCCGGCCATTGGATCATGATCGCAGTGATCTCGGTGTCGACGCTCGGCGCGATGCTGACCGCGGTGGTGCGCCGGTCGCAGCCGCAACCTGTGGCCGGTTTCGTCGTCGTCGCGACGCTGTTCTTCGCATTGAGCAATGCGATTCTGATCATCCCGCTCGGGGTGGTGCCGAGCTGGCTGGCGCTGGCGTCGACGGGCTGCGACGTCGCGGTTCTCGGGCTGGCGGTTGCGCTGTGGGACGCGTTCGACGAGGGCCAGGCGCTGCGGGCCGACATGCTGCGGTCGTTCGCGGCGACGGGCGTGGTCGTATTACTGTTCGGCGGGCAGGCGTTGGTCGGGCTGGCGGTCATCGGTCCGGACGGACCGGGGCGCACGGCTGTGACAGTGCTGATGTTCACCAGCCTGGCGTTGGCCATCGCGATCCACGTCTTCGCCGACGCACTCGCTTCAGTGCTGGACCGGGTGGCATTCTGGAAGTCGCCCGCGCTGCGAGCAGACCGGGCCGCGTTGCGCAGCACCGAGGCGGCGCTTCCGCTGCGCCGCTCCGGCCCACTCGACCACGTCGATGATGACGCGTTCGCCCGCCTGACCCGCCGCGCGCTCGGGCACTACGGGGATCTGTCCAAGCTCGTCGCCAGCCCGCTGACCGCGCTGCCCGAGATCGACGAGCGGCTGGCCCGCCGCGGGGTGCCCGACCAGCCACTGGAGCGCGCCAACGAACTGAAGGCCCTGCTGTCGGACAAGATCGCCCGGCTCAAGCCACGCGACGGCGACTTCGGCACCACCGACGAGTGGCGCTACTACAACGCGCTCTACTTCCCCTATGTGGTCGGCGTGCGCGCTTACGCGCAGAACGCGACCGCGGCTGGGCTCGACCCGGTGGCTCGACGAGCGTGGCAGTGGTTCGTGACCGAGGTGCCCCAACGTTCCCTGCACAACTGGCAGAACGCGGCCGCGCGACTGATCGCCGCGGATCTGCGCGGCGTCGTCCCGGCTGCGCACGCGGGCTAGGGCTCTTTCGCGGGCTCAGCTAGTTGACTTCGCGTCCGCGCTGTCGCTCTTGGTCGAGGTATGCCTCCGCTAATTTGTCTGCGTGACTGGGCAATTGGCCCGCCGCGACGTCAGCGAGGCTGGTTTCCTCCAGCACGGAGCGCATGCTGGCCCGCAGTGCCCGCCACACATTCGTCAGCGCGGCCGTGGCGCCGGAATACGGCAGGTCGCCCAATCCGATGTCGTGAACACTCGCCAGTGGCCCGTCGATCGAGCGAAGCACGTCGGCGACGCTGATGTCGGCGGCCGGACGGGCCAGTGCGTAGCCGCCGTCGCGACCACGGTGACTGCGGACGAGGCGGTCGGCCCGCAATCCGGACAGGATGTCGACGAGGAACTGCGGCGGAATGCCTTGTGCGGCAGCAAGTTCCTCGGTCGTGACGAGGTCGCCGTCGTCGGCGGTCGCCAGCTCGACCATCGCACGCACGGCATACTCCGCCTTGGCCGACATCCGCATTCGGTCGACCTCTTTCAAGCCTCGTCTGATGTCGCCGGCCGGGCGGCTCCGCTGACGGCGAGCACCATGTCGGCCAGCTCGGGTCGGCAGATCAGCACGTCGGGCAGAAGAGGATCGCGGTGGTTGTACTCGAGCGCAGAGCCGTCGATGCGCGACGTATGTAGACCCGCCGCGCGGGCCACCGCGACCGGGGCGGCGTTGTCCCACTCGTACTGACCGCCGGCGTGCACGTACACGTCGGCCAGGCCCTGTACTACCGCCGCGGCTTTGGCTCCGGCCGAACCCATTTCGACGAGCGTTCCGTCGAGAGCGTCGCGCACCGCCAGCGCGATCGCCGGTGGCCGGGTGCGTGACACGATGATCCGAGGCTCTGCCGGGGGGGCCGGCGGCGCGGGCACGTGTGGGGTGGCGAACGTAATCCCTTGCGCGGGAAGGGCCACCGCGCCGGCCACGAGTTCGCCTGTCTGCCAGAGCGCGACGTGCACGGCCCAGTCGGTGCGGCCGAGCTCGGAGAACTCCCGGGTGCCGTCGAGCGGGTCGACGATCCACACCCGCTCGGAGCCAAGCCGAACCGGGTCGTCGACACCCTCCTCGGAGAGCACCGCGTCTCCGGGGCGCTCTGTTGCCAGCGCTGCCATCAGAAAGTCATGGGACCGCTTGTCGCCCGCAGCTTTTCGCTCAGATGGGGCCGACGACGCGAACTCCTCGCGTACCTGCAAGAGTAGCCGTCCAGCGTCGGTCGCCAACTGCGACGCCAGCTGGTGGTCGCTCATGGCCATCTCCTCATCGCGCAAGCGGCTCATCGCTGTTGTTTCTCTTCGCGCAAACGGCTCATCGGCGGCTCTGCTGCGCGGCCACAAGTTCGACGATCTGCTGCGCGAGTTCCTCGAGCGTGCGATCGGGCGTCAGGCGCAGGTTCGGATTCTGCGGTGGCTCGTATGGGCTGCCGATGCCGGTGAAGTCCTTGATCTCGCCGGCACGCGCCTTCTCATACAGTCCCTTGGGATCTCGCCTCTCACAGTCTGAAAGTGGGGTGTCGCAGAACACCTCGAAGAACGGTATGCCCGCCTCCTCGTGGATTCGGCGTGCCAGTTCGCGGTGCTCGGCCAGCGGGCTGATAGCCGGGACCAGCACCACTTGGCCACAGTCGGCGAGCAACCTCGCGACATGGGCGAGGCGACGCAGGTTCTCGGCACGGTCTTGCATGCTGAACCCGAGATCGGCATTGAGGCCGTACCGCAGGTTGTCGCCGTCGAGTACGTACGCTGGCCGGCCTGATTCGAGCAGCCGGCGCTCGGCGAGCATTGCCGCCGACGACTTTCCCGAACCGGACAATCCGGTGAACCACACTGTGGCGCCTTGCGACAGCCGATCCGAAGTCGTCACCAGTGACGGGTGCTGCACGCAGTTCGGACTCGATGCGCGTACCGCGGCGTCGCGGGCCGACACATCGCGCAGAACCATGCCCGCGGCGACGGTGACGTTGGTCGCGGGGTCGATGAGGATGAACGATCCCGTGCTGGCGTTGCGCGTGTATTCGTCGAGCATCAGCGGCGACTGCGTGTGCAGCGTGACGCGGCCGAGTTCATTGAGCTTCAACGCCGTTGCGCTCTGGTCGCGGTGCAGTGTGTTGACGTCGAGCCGGTAATCGAGCGCAGTCACCCGCGCCCGCGTGGACTTGGTGGTGTGCTTGACGATGTAGTCTCGCCCAGGCTCCAGCGCCGAGCTGTCGGCCATCCAGCAGACAGTCGCGTCGAACTCCTGCGTGACGCGGGGCTGGTTGTTGATTCGTGCGATCACGTCGCCGCGGGAGATGTCGATGTCGTCGGCCAGGCTGATCGACACCGCCATCGGCGGAAAGGCCTCGGTGACTGGTCCGGTGGGCGCGTCAATCTCGGTGATGCGACTGGTTTTTCCGCTCGGCAGCACCACAACCTCGTCGCCGACCTGCATGACGCCGCTGGCGACGCTGCCGGCATAGCTGCGGTGGTCATGGTGTTCGTCGGTCTGTGGCCGAATCACGTACTGGATGGGGAACCGGACGTCGACCAGGTTGCGGTCACCCGCGATGTACACGTCTTCCAGATGTGACAGCAGCGCCGGCCCGTCGTACCACGGCGTGTTGTCGGATTTGGTGACCACGTTGTCACCCTTGAGTGCCGAGATCGGGATCGTGGTGACATCGTGGACGTCCAGCCGCGCGGCGAATGCGTGGAACTCACTGCGGATCTTCTCGAAACGCTTTGCATCCCAGTCGATTAGGTCCATCTTGTTGACCGCCAGTACGATGTGCTGCACACCGAGCAGCGAGGCCAGAAACGCATGCCGGCGGGACTGCTCGAGCAGCCCGTGGCGCGCATCGACGAGCACGATCGCCAAGTGCGCAGTCGACGTGCCGGTGACCATGTTGCGGGTGTACTGGACGTGTCCTGGGGTGTCCGCGATGATGAATTTGCGTTTGGGCGTGGCGAAATAGCGATAGGCGACGTCGATCGTGATGCCCTGCTCGCGCTCGGAGCGCAGCCCGTCCGTGACCAGTGCGAGGTCGGTGTAGTCGTTGCCGCGTTCCTTGGACGTGCGTTCAACGGCCGCCAGCTGATCTTCCATCACGGCCTTCGAGTCGAACAGAAGCCGACCGATCAGTGTCGACTTGCCATCGTCGACGGAGCCGGCGGTGGCGATGCGCAGCAGGGTCGCGGTGGGCCGCGTGACGGCAGCAGTCATCAGAAATAGCCTTCCCGCTTGCGATCTTCCATCCCCGCTTCGGAGATGCGGTCGTCAGCACGCGTGGCCCCGCGTTCGGTGAGGCGGGATACCGCTGTCTCGGCAATGATTTCGTCGACGGTCGAGGCGGTTGATTCGACACAACCGGTACAGGTGACGTCGCCGACGGTGCGGTAGCGAACGCTGGTCTCGAAGACCTCTTCACCGGGTTTGGGCTGCAGGAACGGGTGCACCGCCAGCAGCATCCCGTCGCGCTCGAACACCTGTCGGCGGTGCGCGTAGTAGACCGCGGGCAATGTGATGTTCTCGGCGCCGACGTAGGACCAGATGTCGTACTCGGTCCAGTTGCTCAACGGAAACACCCGGATGTGCTCGCCCTTGCGATGCCGGCCGTTGTAGAGGTTCCACAGTTCGGGGCGTTGGGCTTTCGGATCCCACTGGCCGAACTCGTCGCGGAAGGAGAACACGCGCTCCTTGGCGCGGGCCTTCTCCTCGTCGCGGCGGGCACCGCCGAACGCTGCGTCGAACTTGTTCTCGCGGATCCCGCGCAGCAGCGTGACGGTCTGCAGCGGGTTGCGCGACGGCCCGTTGTCCACGACGCGCCCGGCATCGATGTCGTCCTGCACCGAGGCGACGACGAGCCGGATGCCGTACTGCGCGACCAGCTTGTCGCGCGTGGTGAGCACCTCGTCGAAGTTGTGCCCGGTGTCGACGTGCATGACGGGGAACGGCACCCGCGCGGGCGCGAACGCCTTGATCGCCAGGTGCAGCATCGTGATCGAGTCCTTACCGCCGGAGAAGAGCAGCACCGGCCGCTCGAACTCCGCGGCGACCTCGCGGATGATGTGGATCGCCTCTGCCTCCAGTGACCGCAGATGGCTCAGCTCGTAATGTCCGGCTTCGAGTTGGGGGGTCGGCGCGCTCAAGTCGTTACTCCGTAATCTTTACCAGGATGACCATATTTATGGGTATTGCGCACATACAACCAAAGCCACCGAGTGCTGTCAATGCCCTATTGCTCGCGAGGCCCCATTTCTCGCGAGCTCCTCGCGAGGACACGGAATCGCATTACCCGACGCAGATCTTGCGATCCTGCGTTCGCTCGTGGCAGAGATCTATGCGCTGAGGTGGCGAACGCGCGCCCACAACCTGGGCTTCGACGCATCGGGTTGTGCGGCGAGGATTGCCCGGACCGTCCGTCGGCAGCGCCCGCACTGCGAACCTGCGCCGCACGCCGAGGCCACTTGCCGCGACGTGCACGCGCCGTTGGTTACTGCGTCACGCACGGTCTCCGTGGTGATCCCGAGGCACAGGCAGACGTACATCGTCGCGGACCCCTCACATCTCGTGAGCCTTATAGGTAAGGCTACCTTAATGCGGGTCGGGCGGGGTCCGTCTGCGTTACCGAAAGTCTTACGATAAGGCCCTACGCCGAGGGAGGCATGTTGACCGAGAACAACTCGCACCGCGTCGCTCTGGTGGTCGGCGGTGCGTCGGGCATCGGCTGGGCGGTCGCGCAAGGTCTGGCCGCCGAGGGCTGCCAACTGACAATCGCCGACCTGAACGCCGAGGCCGCGGCGGGGCGCGGCGCAGAAATCGGTGCCGCGCATGCGACTGTCGACGTCACCGACGAGGACTCCGTCGCAACGCTTTTCGACAAGACTGGGCCACTCGACATCGTGGTGAACACCGCAGGCATCGGCGGCGTCGGGCACATCACCGAGACGCCGGTCGACCAATTCCGTTCGGTCGTCGACGTGTGCCTGATCGGCGGGTTCATCGTCATCAAGCACGCCGGCCGGCACCTGCGCGACGGTGGCTCGCTGGTCAACCTGACATCGCTGAATGCGCGGCTGGCCGCCCCGGGCATGAGCGCGTACTGCGCGGCCAAGGCCGGCCTCGCCATGCTCACCCAAGTCGCCGCGTTGGAGCTCGCGCCGCGCAACATCCGGGTCAACGCGGTGTCACCAGGTTTCGTCGACACCCCGCTGACCGAAGGCGTGAAGCTGATACCCGGCGCGCTCGAGGAGTACGTCGAGAACACTCCGCTGGGCCGGGTCGGTACTCCCGACGACGTCGCCGGCGCAGTGCTGTTCTTGTGCTCGGCAAAGGCGTCCTGGCTCACGGGCGAAGTGGTCGACCTCAACGGCGGCGCACACTTGAAGCGGTACCCGGATGTGTTGGCGCACTTCGAAAAAATGATGTCGGCAGCGTCGGGGCCAGAGTGACACAGCTCGGCGGAAAGCACGCCATTGTCACCGGCGCCGGCTCGGGTATCGGTGCGGCGCTGACGCGGGCGCTGGTAGCGGCGGGCGCGGACGTGCTATGCACCGACGTCGACGCTGACGCCGCCGAACACACCGCCGCCGCAGCAGCGGGACCGGGTAGCGCGCGACCGGCACGTCTCGACGTCACCGACGCCGGTGCGGTGCAGGCCGCAGTTGACGACGTGGTGTCGCGCGCAGGCCGGCTGGACTTGATGTTCAACAACGCCGGCATCGTCTGGGGTGGCGACACCGAATTGCTCACACTGGACCAGTGGAACGCGATCATCGACGTCAACATCCGCGGTGTCGTACACGGCATCGCGGCGGCCTACCCGCTGATGATCCAGCAGGGCTCAGGCCACATCGTGAACACCGCGTCGCTGGCCGGGTTGCTTCCGGCGGCACGGCTCACCAGCTACGCGATGACCAAACATGCGGTCGTCGGGCTGTCGATTGCGTTGCGTTCGGAGGCTGCCGTGCATGGCGTCGGCGTACTGGTGGTCTGCCCCGGCGCCGTGGAGACACCGATCCTCGACAAGGGCGCGGTCGGCGACTTCGAAGGCCGCAGCTTCTTTCTCACCGGCGTGCGCAGTCAGAAGGGATACGACCCGGACCGGCTGGCCCGTGACGTATTGCGGGCGGTCGAACGCAACCGATCGATTCTCGTGGTTCCGAGGCTCGCGAAAGTTGGCTGGCTGAGCGCGCGGCTGGTACCGACTCTGGTGCAGCGGTCGTCGGCTCGCATGATCGCGCGACGGGGGCGGCCGCGATGACCGACACGTTGCCGATTCCTTGCGGCCCAACGGATGTCACCGCGGCATGGCTGTCTGCTGTGTTGGCCGCGGAAGTCAGCGCTGTCGAGGTACAAGCCGTCGGGACCGGCCAGACCGGCGCGACCTATCGCGTCGCGGCGAGTTACGCATCGAATCCGGCCGACCTGCCGGAGACGTTCGTGATCAAGTTGCCGGCCCAGGACGACGCGGTCCGCGGTGGAGTTACCCTTGGCTACCTGAGCGAAGTCGCGTTCTACGCCCGTGTGGCTGACAAGATGGCGGTGCCGACGCCACAGTGCTTCTACTCCGACATCACCTCAGACGGAACAGAATTCGCGCTTCTCCTCGCGGATATGGCGCCCGCGGTACAGGGTGACCAGATCGCCGGCGCGACGGTCGATGAGGCGCGGTTGGCGGTGACGGCGCTGGCCGGGCTGCACGGACCCAGTTGGTGCGACCCGATCTGGCTGGACCTCGCCGAGGTGGCGATGCCGATGCCGGGTAACGAGGACGGGGCGCGGGGACTCGGCGATGTCGCCCGAATGGCCGTCGGGATGACATTGGACAAGCTGGGCGCCAAAGTTTCCCCGAGTGATGGCGAAACAGCCACGGCGGCAATGGATGTGGTGGCACCGTGGCTGCTGGCCGAACCGGGCCGCTACTCGCTGATGCATGGCGACTATCGGCTGGACAACTTGTTGTTCGATCCCGACAGGGCCCGCGTCACGGTCGTCGACTGGCAGACGCTGGGCGTCGGACTGCCCGCCCGCGACTTGTCCTACTTCACCGCAACCAGCCTCGCGCCCGAGCTGCGGGCAGCCATCGAGAACGACCTCGTCGACGACTATCATCGGGCGCTGCTTGCGTATGAGGTGGAGGGGTACAACCGCGAAACATGCTGGCGCGACTACCGATTGGGCATGTTGCAGGCGCCTCTGATCACGTGTCTGGGGTGCGCGTTCGCGGCGTCCACCGAACGCGGCGACGAGATGATGGCGGTCATGCTGAACCGCGGGTGCCAGGCGATTCGTGACTTGCGCGTACTGGACCTCATCGACGAGATCGCCCCGGCCCAGGGCACCTAGGGCATCGTCTTATGCGCGCAACTCCCGCTGGGCCGCTTTCACCAGCCCGCCGCCGACGATCAGACGCTGAATCTCACTGGTGCCCTCGTAAAGTCGCAGCAGCCTGACGTCGCGGTAGATCCGTTCGACGGTCACGCCGCGCATATATCCCGACCCGCCGTGGATCTGCACCGCGAGGTCGGCGACCTTGCCGGCCATCTCCGTGCAGAACAGCTTCGCCGCCGAGGGTGCGATCCGACGGTCTTCGCCGCCCACCCATAGGCGCGCGGCTTCACGCACAAGCGCCCTACCCGCCATCACGCCGGCCTGCTGATCGGCGATCATCGCCTGCACCAGCTGGAACTCGCCGATCACCGCACCACCCTGAGTCGCGCTGGCGGCGTAGGTGACCGATTCGTCGAGTGCGCGCTGCGCCGCACCGACGGCAAGGCCTGCGATGTGCACCCGCCCGCGCGCCAGCGACGTCAGTGCGGCCCGGTAGCCGACGTCCTCGGACCCGCCGACGAGTGCCGCGTCGGGAACCCGGACGTCGGTGAAAGTGACGTCTGCGGTCCACGCACCCTCCTGGCCCATCTTGGCGTCTTTGGCACTGACCTCGACCCCACCGGCGTCTGCGGGAACCAGGAACACGGCGATGCCGGCGCCCCTGTCGTCCGCGGGACGGGTGCGCGCGAACACCACGAACAGGTTGGCGATCGGCGCGTTGGTGATGAAGCGCTTCTGCCCGGACAGCAACCAGTCGTTTCCCTCCCGAATTGCCTTGGTGCGCAGTCCTGACGGGTTCGATCCGGCGCCCGGCTCGGTCAGCGCGAACGAGGCGACGACGTCACCGGATGCGATGCCCTCGAGCCAGCGGGCCTTCTGCTCGTCGGTGCCGAACCCGACGAGTACCTGTCCTGCGATGCCGTTGTTGGTGCCGAACATCGACCGCAGCGCGAGAGACGTGTAGCCCAATTCCATTGCCAGCTCGACATCTTGGGCGAGGTTCAACCCAAGGCCGCCCCACTCCTGCGGTATGGCATACCCGAACAGGCCCATCGCCTTCGCCTGGTCGCGAAGATCGTCCGGAACGCGGTCCTCGGCCATGATTTCCCGCTCCCGCGGGATCACCGCAGTGCGGATGAACCGGTGGGTTTGACCGAGGATATCGGCGAAGTCCTCGTCGCTCACGACGGGCTCAGTGGTCATGCGCCGACGCTCCCGTCCTGTCCCGCGGTCCTTGCCGCGGCGAATCATATATGAAATATGATGGCCGACGATCCGAGGGTGAGTGCCGACGGGCAAGGGGTGCCAGGTGTCAATGTTGAACGGTCAGACCGCGGTCATCACCGGTGGCGCGCAAGGCCTCGGCTATGCGATCGCCGAACGCTTCACGGCCGATGGCGCCCGCGTGGTCTTGGGTGATCTGAACCTGGATGCGACGGAGGCCGCCGCGAAACGGCTCGGTGGTCCGGAGGTCGCCGCAGCCGTGCAATGCGATGTGACCCAGGCCGCCGAGGTCGATGCGCTGGTAAGGACCGCCGTCGAACGGTTCGGCGGCCTGGACATCATGGTCAACAACGCGGGGATCACCCGCGACGCGACGATGCGCAAGATGACCGAGGAGCAGTTCGACGAGGTCATCGCCGTGCACCTGAAAGGCACGTGGAACGGCACCAAGGCCGCGGCGGCGATCATGCGGGAAAACAAGCGCGGAGCGATCGTGAACATGTCCTCGATTTCGGGCAAGGTCGGACTTGTCGGCCAGACGAACTATTCGGCGGCCAAGGCAGGCATCGTCGGGATGACGAAAGCCGCCGCAAAAGAGCTCGCACACCTGGGTGTGCGGGTCAACGCGATTCAGCCGGGTCTGATTCGCTCGGCGATGACCGAGGCTATGCCACAACGGATTTGGGACCAGAAGCTGGCCGAGGTGCCGATGGGGCGAGCCGGCGAGCCAGAAGAGGTGGCCAACGTCGCGTTGTTCCTCGCCAGCGATCTTTCGTCGTACATGACCGGAACCGTCCTCGAGGTCACCGGTGGTCGGCACGTATGAGTGCGCGCGAAGCAGTGATATGCGAACCGGTGCGGACCCCGATCGGCCGCTACGGCGGAATGTTCAAGTCACTGTCGGCCGTCGACCTCGGCGTCGCCGCGTTGACGGGATTGCTCGAGCGCACCGGTCTGCCGTCCGACGCGGTGGGCGACGTGATCCTCGGGCATTGCTATCCCAACAGCGAGGCGCCGGCGATTGGTCGGGTAGTCGCCCTCGACTCCGGTCTGCCGGTCACCGTCCCGGGCATGCAGGTCGACCGCCGCTGCGGATCGGGCCTGCAGGCGGTCATCCAGGCGTGCCTGCAGATCATCAACGGCGACAACGACGTTGTGGTCGCCGGCGGCACCGAGAGCATGAGCAATGTCGCTTTCTACTCGACGGACATGCGCTGGGGTGGTGCCCGCGGCGGGGTGAAGGTGCACGACGGGCTCGCCCGCGGACGAACCACCGCGGGCGGACACCACTATCCGGTCCCGGGCGGCATGCTTCAGACAGCCGAGAATCTGCGCCGCCAGTACGGCATCTCCCGCGACGAGCAGGACGAGCTGGCCGTGATGTCACATCAGCGGGCGGTGGCCGCCGCCAAGGACGGCATCCTCGCCGAGGAGATCATTCCCGTCACGGTGCGCACGCGTCAGGGCGAGGAAAAGATTGCCACCGACGAGCATCCGCGCGCCGATACGTCGGTGGAGTCGCTGAGCAAGCTCAAACCCGTTCTGTTGGCCGATGATCCGGATGCGACGGTCACGGCGGGAAATTCCAGCGGACAGAACGATGCCGCGTCGATGTGTGTGGTGACCACGCCGGAGAAGGCCGACGAACTCGGCCTGACGCCATTGGTCCGGCTGGTGTCATGGGCGGTGGCCGGCGTGGCACCGAACGTGATGGGCATCGGGCCGGTTCCGGCGACCGAGAGTGCGCTCGGTAAGGCCAGGCTGCGCCTATCCGACGTCGACCTCATTGAACTCAACGAGGCCTTCGCCGCGCAGGCGCTTGCGGTGATGCGCGAATGGAGTTTCACCGCAGCCGATCTCGAGCGCACCAACGTACACGGCTCGGGTATCTCGCTCGGTCATCCGGTGGGAGCCACAGGCGGGCGGATGCTCGCGACGCTGGCGCGGGAGCTGACCCGGCGCGGTGCCCGCTACGGGCTGGAGACCATGTGCATCGGCGGCGGGCAGGGTCTGGCCGCGGTGTTCGAACGGTGCACGGCATGACGCTGCCGCTCGAGGGCATCTCAGTCGTCGAAGTGTCCAGCTTCGTCGCCGCGCCGCTGTGCGGGGTCACGCTTGCCCAACTCGGCGCCGAGGTGATCCGGGTCGACCCTCTCGGCGGGGCGGCCGATTACCGGCGATGGCCGCTGGCCGACAGCGGCACATCCATCTACTGGACCGGCCTGAACAAGGGGAAGCGTTCGGTCACAGTCGATTTGCGGTCGGATGTGGGCCAGCGGCTGGTGCAGCGACTCGTCGTCGAAGGCGATGGCATCGTCGTGACCAACGCTGCCGGGTGGGATTGGTTGTCGCATGAACAGTTGGCGGCGCTGCGCTCGGACGTCATCAGTGTCCACATGCTGGGCCGCGGAGACGGATCCACCGGTGTTGATTACACGGTGAACGCCGCGGTCGGGTTCCCGCTTGTCACCGGCCCCGCCGACCATGCCGCCCCGATCAACCACGTGCTGCCGGCGTGGGACGTGTGCTGCGGGATATACGCTGCGCTAGCCGTGACCGCCGCGGTGTTGCGCCGCGACGGCAGCGGCGAGGGCGCTCAGATCAGGCTGGCGCTGGAGGATGTTGCGCTCGCCGTGGGCGGGCATCTCGGCTTCTTGACCGAGCCACAGGTCACCGGTACACAACGGCCTCGGCTGGGCAACTCGATCTTCGGCCAGTACGGTCAGGACTTCATCAGCCGCGACGGGGCGTCGTTCATGGTTGTCACGTTGACGGGCAGACACTTTCGCGACCTCGTGGAGGTCACCGGTACCGGTGCGGCGGTCGCGGCGCTTGCCGAAGCGCTCGGCGCCGACTTCGGCGACGAGGGCGATCGCTACCGATACCGCGACGTCCTCTCCGGCCTGTTCGCCACCTGGTTCGCCGAACACTCGGCGGCCGAGATCGCCGGCGCGCTGTCCGCCACGACCGTGCTTCATGAGCGTTACCGCACGTTCGCAGAGGTCGCGGCCGACGACCGGGTGGTGCGCAACCCGTTGTTCACGCGACTGGAACAGCCCGGGATCGGCGAATACTTCGCACCCGGCATGCCTGCCTCTTTTGACGGGCATCATCCGATCAGCACCCCCGCGCCGCACTTGGGTGAACACACCGTCGACGTGCTCATTGAGCGTCTCGGTCTGAGCGTCGATGAAATCGGCCGCCTCGCGGACGCGGGAACCATCACCAAGGGCAAAGGGGAAGACAACTCATGACCAGACTTGCGCAGACGCTGGGCCTCAACGAGTTCCAGACCGAGATCATCTCCACTGTGCGTCAATTCGTCGAGAAAGAAGTCATTCCCAACGCCCCGGAACTCGAACGCACTGACACCTATCCACAGGAGATCGTCGACCAGATGCGGGAGATGGGCCTGTTCGGGCTGATGATTCCTCAGGCGTACGGGGGGCTTGGCGAATCACTGCTGACCTACGCACTGTGTGTCGAGGAACTCGCCCGCGGGTGGATGAGCATTTCCGGTGTGATCAACACGCACTTCATCGTCGCGTACATGGTGCGTCAGCACGGCACGGACGCGCAGAAGCAGAACTTGTTGCCGCGCATGGCGATCGGCGAGACCCGCGGCGCATTCTCGATGTCCGAGCCGGAATTGGGTTCTGACGTCGCCGCGATCCGCACGCGCGCGACGCGGACCGCGGACGGCGACTACACCATCGACGGGCAGAAGATGTGGCTCACCAACGGCGGTAGTTCGACACTGATCGCCGTGCTGGTCCGCACCGACGAGGGCGCCGAGAAGCCGCACCGAAATCTCACTGCGTTCTTGATCGAAAAGCCGACCGGGTTCGGTGAAGTCGTCCCGGGACTGACGATCCCAGGCAAGATCGACAAGCTGGGCTACAAGGGGATCGACACCACCGAGTTGATCTTTGACGGGTATGTGGCCAGCGCCGACGATGTCCTGGGAGGCGCGCCGGGCCAGGGGTTCTTCCAGATGATGGACGGCATCGAGGTCGGCCGAGTCAATGTCTCGGCCCGCGCGTGCGGAGTCGGGATTCGCGCGTTCGAACTCGCGGCGCGCTACGCGCAGCAACGTTTTACATTCGGCAAGCCCATCGCCGAGCATCAGGCGATCGCGTTCCAGCTCGCCGAGATGGCGACGAAAATCGAGGCAGCACACCTGATGATGGTCAATGCGGCCCGGCTGAAGGATTCGGGGGAGCGCAACGACGTCGCCGCAGGGATGGCGAAATATCTGGCAAGCGAGTACTGCTCGGAGGTCACCCAGCAGAGCTTCCGTATCCACGGCGGCTACGGGTACTCCAAGGAGTACGAGATCGAGCGGCTGATGCGCGATGCCCCGTTCCTGTTGATCGGGGAGGGCACCAGCGAGATCCAGAAGCAGATCATCAGCAAGCGGCTGCTCGCGGAGTACCACACGTGATGATCCCGGACTACGTTGCGCGGCCGCAGCTCTCCGAGGATGTGGCCCGCCGGGTGCGTCAACGAATCTTCGAAGGTGTCTACAGCGCAGGCGAATACATCCGCCTCGAACAACTTGCCGCCGAACTGGGTGTCAGCGTGACACCGGTTCGTGAGGCGCTGGTGGAGTTGCGCGCCGAGGGGCTGCTGGCCCAACAGCCGCACCGCGGGTTCGTGGTGCTACCGGTGACGGACCGCGACATCGCCGACGTGTCGAGCGTCCAGGCCCATATCGGCGGCGAGCTGGCCGCACGGGCGGCGAAGAACATCACCGAAGACCAGTTGGTCCAATTGAAGGACATTCAGACACAGCTTGAACAGGCATACGACCGCGACGACCACGAGGGCGCGGTACGGTGCAACCACGAGTTCCACCGCGCGATCAATGTGGCCGCGGTGTCCCCGAAGCTGTCGCAGCTCATGGGACAGATCACCCGATACGCACCAGAATCGGTGTTTCCGGCTGTCACCGGTTGGCCGGCGCGCTCGATCAAAGATCACCGGCGGGTGCTGGCCGCGCTTGCTCGCCGCGACGTCGAGGCCGCCCGTGTCGCCATGGCGGAACACTTCCTCGCGGGTGTCGCGCCGATGGTGAAGCATCTCGTCAACCACGGCGTGGTCGACTCGGTCGACGGCAGAGCGCCAAAGTAGCCGCCGAATGGCCAGTTATCACACGTCTTTTTGCGAATAGCGCGTCATAAGTGGCCACTGGGCGGAGGCTGGTTCAGCCCGGCCAACATCTCGCGGAGCCGGGCGACGTCGACCTTGCCCGTTGAGCCCCGCGGAATCTCGTCGTCGGAATCCACTAGCACCCAGACTGTGGGAACCTTGAAGGCGCTCAATATCTGTCGCGCCTTGGCTCGTAGTTCCTCAGGTGACGTGGTCGTGGTGTCGCACACAACCACCGCTCCGACCGCACCACTCACGTCCCTGACGAAGGCATGCTGGACTTCGGGGAGCGTCCGCAGTGCCTGTTCGACTTCGCTTGGATAGACGGTGGCGCCGCTGACTTTGAACATGTCGTCGGATCTGCCGTGGTAGAACATGAAGCCGTTCTCGTCGAGATGGCCGAGATCGCCGGTGGGGTAGTAGCCGTCGACGGTGAACACGTCTTCGCGGCTGCGCCCGCAGATGCCGCGAAGCGTGTGCGGGCCGCGGATCTGGATCATTCCCACGGTTCCCGCCGGCACCGCGATCCCGGTCTCGGGGTCGACGATCCGCACCGCCATGCCCTCGAACGGCTTGCCGCAGCTACCCCACGCTGACCGTGGCATGTCGGTATCGGCGGGATAGCCGCAGTACGGCCCGAAGGACTCGGTCATCCCGAACAGCTTCGCCCGCGCACCGGGCGCGGCGCGCTGCGAGGGCGGCAGGAGCGCGTCCAGACTGCCAGGACGCAGCGCCGACAGGTCAGCACCGACCGAATCCGCTTGGCGCGCCAACGCTTCGGCCTGATCCGGCCACCCTCGGAACAGGTTGACACGCTCGCGTTCGAGCAGCTGCAGAGTACTTGCCGGCTGTGGTATCGGCTCGGTGACGAGCGTGGCGCCGGCGATCAGCGCCGACAGCACACCGCCGCCGAGACCGCCGACCCAGAAGAACGGCATCGGTAGATACAGCCGGGTGTGCGAATCGATGCAACGTGCCCGTAGGCCGGACCGCACCGCGGCCAACGCATTTCCGTGCGAATGCACTACCCCCTTTGGGGTGCCACTGCTGCCAGAGGTGAACATGACGGCCATCGGGTCACTGGCCGTGACCGTTGCGGCCAGCGCATCGACGACACGGCCCTCATCGCGGCGGGCCGGCACCAGCCGATCGGCCGGCCAGACATGACGCAGCCCTGGAAGGTCGTCCCGTGGGAACGAGAGATCGTCCAGATAACGGTGCCCGCGAAATTCCTCCACCGAGATTAGGTGCTGTACCGACGCAACTTTGAGTTGAGCAAGCAGTTCTCGCGTCGTCAGCAGCGTGCTCAGCGGTACCAGCACCGCGCCGATCCGCGTCAGCGCGAGTGCGGTCTGTACCCATCGCACGCCGTTCGCCATGATCAGCCCGACACGCGCGCCCTTGCGGACGCCGGCGTCTGCCAGCGTGGCGGCCAGCTCTCGCGTCGACGTGTCGAGCTCCTGGTAGCTGATTCGTGTCTCGGGATCGATCAACGCCTCCTTGGGGCCGTATTGTGCCGCTTGCGATCTCAACAGCTCGTCGACGGTCAGTGCCTCAGACATCGAACAGCCTCGCGAGCGCTTGGATGTCGACCTTGCCGCTCGTCATCAACGGCACCTCGGCGGACGAAATTACGACGAACCGCTTGGGAACCTTGAACGACGACAACTCGCACTCGAGCGTGCGGCGCAACGCAAGTACGTCGACGTCACGATCGGCGACGACGACCGCGCCCACCAGCTCGCCCCGGTGCGGGTCGGGTACACCGACAACGTAGGCGGTGCGACCGCTGACCTTCGCGATCGCGTTCTCCACTTCTGCCGGAGCAACATTGGCGCCCGCGGTCTTGATCATCGCGCCGCGTCTGCCGACGAAGTAGTAGAACCCGTCCGCGTCGACGCGGACCAGATCCGCGGTGTGGAACCAACCGTCGCCGTCGAAACACTCCTCCCGGCTGTGTCCGTAGTAGCGCTGCATCACGTAGGGACCCCGGATGCACAGCTCGCCGATTCCGTCGGGGCCGCGGTCGATCACTTTGGTCTCGAAGCCGGGCGCCGGCCTGCCGAAGGACCCGCGGCGGTGCTCGGGCTGGTCGGACTCGTCCTCACTGAGCAACAGCACGCTGCCGGCCTCTGTCGAGCCCAGCATGTTGTGTCGCAACTCGGGATCGGCTGGCCGTGCCTCGGGCGCCATGATCGGATAGAGGTTTCCCTGGCGAAGCGACGACAAGTCGCGGGCCGCGAAGCTCGGATGACTTACCAGGTGGGCGACGCCCGACGTGAAACCATTGGTCAGCGTCGGTCTTTCGGACTCCAACAGGTCGAGCGTATCGCCGGCGTCAACGGCGTTGGAGCAGACCAGCGTCGAACCAGCGACCAGCGTTGCCAGCAGCGCGAAGGCGAAACCGCCGATCCAGAAGAACGGCGAGTTGCAGAACAACTTGTCGTCTGGTCCCAGACCGCGGATCTCGTTGAGGTTGCGCTGATGTCCGAGCAGCGCTGCGTGGGTGTGCACAACCCCTTTAGGGGCGCTGGTCGATCCCGATGTGTAGATGATCGCCAGTGGATCCGACCCGACGACCTCGCTTTCGGTCGCCTCGAACAGTGATTGGTCGACCGTCTCGGTGAGCGCGTGGTCGAAGATGACATGGCGCAGCTGCGGAACGTCGAGGCGTTCGGTCATGACGTCACGCAGTCGGTGCGTGTAGTCGTGCGAGCGGTATGACGAAGCGGAAAGAAGGATTTCGACGTCGCTGTGTGCCAGCTGCTCCCGCAGCTCGTGTGTAGTTGCGAATGTGGAGAACGGCACGACGACGGCGCCGATGCGGGCCGCGGCAAGCATCCCGACGAGGAAGGCGACGCCGTTGGGATAGAGCAGGCCGACGTGGGTGCCTTTACCGGCACCCCACGCAATCAGTGCGCGTGCCAGCAGTGCCGAGCGCCGCTCGGCGTCGGCGTAGCTGATGCGTTCTGTATCGCAGATCAGCAGCGGGTGATCGCCCCTCGTACGCGCTTGCTCGTGGAGGACCTCGACGACCGTAAGCCCGTTACCGGGCATGCTCAGGCGTAAAGAAGTGCGCAACTGCGCTCAAATCGGGCTTGCCCGAAGGGGTTCGCGGGATCGCATCGACGATCGCGATCTCGGTGGGTACTTCGTAGAGCGCCAGCCGGGCACGGAGGAACTCGGTCAGTGCGCCGGCGTCGGCGCGTTGGTCATCCCGCAGTTCCACCATCGCCACCGGCGTCTCACCGAGACGCTCGTCGCGCCGACCCACCACCGCCGCGCCTTTCACCGCAGGGTGGGACTCCAATGCCGTACGTACGTCGTCGGGCAACACTTTGAAGCCGCCGCGGATGATGGCGGCATCGGTGCGACCGAGGATCCACAGAAAGCCGTCCGCATCGATACGGCCGATGTCGTTGGTGCGGATCCAGTCCGCCGACGCGTCGAGTTGACCCGGTTTGACCTCCAGCACACCGGCTTGGTCGGGTCCGAGCGGCGCCCCGTCGTCGTCGACCACCCGCAACTGCGCACCGAGCGTGGCACGCCCGACACTGCCGCGCTTGGCGCGCCAATACTGGTGATGATCGGCCAGGGACCAGCCGGCCACCCCGCCGCCGAATTCCGTTGCCGCGTAGGACGTCAATACGGGAATGCCGAACTTGGCCGTAAACGCGTCGGCATCGTCCGCGGACAGTGGTGCCGTCCCCGACGTGACGGCGCGGATGCCCGCCAGGTCTCCGCGGGTCAGGTTGGAGTGCAATACCATCCGCAGCGCGGCCGGTACCAGCGACACCGCGCGCGGCCGGTAGGCGCGCACAGCTTCGGTCCAGCGGTCCAAGTCGAACCGCTCCAGGAGCACGAATGACCTCGCCTCACTGATGTTCTGGAGGATCCGGAACACTCCGCCGATATGCACCAGCGGCGAATTGACGATCGCGACGCCCCGACGGAGTTCGGTCGGTGCCGAAAACGGCTCGCTGCCCATCACACTTCGGGTGAGCATGTCGTAGGTGAGGTCGATGCGCTTGGGTGGGCCGGTCGTTCCGCTGGTCAACATTCGCACGGCGACGCCCGAACGGAGGGTGCCCGCATCGCCGGCACCGGCCGACACCTGCGGTTGATCCGCCAGCCCTGAGATCGCCACGGCCGTAACATCGGGCGGTGTCAGCGTCGCCAAATCGTCTGGCTCACCGACGATCACCGGCAACTGCAGGCAGTCGAGGTCGGCCCTGTTCCGCTCGTCACCGCGTGACGGGTTGATCACGACCACACACCCGCCGTGCAGCAGAACTCCGAGGAACGACGCCGCATGGGCAGGCCGATTTCGCAGCAGCATCCCGATCTGCATTCCCGGTTCCACGTGCGAGCCGACCCGGGCCGCCGCGTCGCCGACCTGCTTCCACGAGAACCACTGCCCCTCGAACTCGATCGCTGGCGCGTCGGGCTGCAGCGCCAGTACTTCTGCGATGCGCGTAGCGAGCGGGTGAACCATCACCGAATCCTCGGTTCGACCCGTGAAACGACTGCACGGCCCGCGAGTTCGGCCTGTCCGAGTGGATTGCCGAGACGCGTGTAGATGAGCCCCTGCTCCATAGCGACGCGATACGGCTTGTCCAACGACTCCCAGATCGCCTTCACCGTGCCCTGCGACGCCGACGGAGGGTGGCTGGCGACGGTCGCCGCGATCTCGTGAGCGCGCTGCCAAAGCGCCTCGGGCGCAACTACTTCCGATACCAGGCCGATACGCAGTGCTGTCTCGGCGCCGATGCGTTCGTCGTTGCCCATCAGCGCCATCCTCA
This sequence comes from Mycobacterium sp., assembly GCA_036558625.1. Lineage (GTDB taxonomy): Bacteria > Actinomycetota > Actinomycetes > Mycobacteriales > Mycobacteriaceae > Mycobacterium. The sequence continues at coordinate 25,217 of DATBFF010000233.1, forward strand.
GCGTCTCACCCAGCCCGATGCGGCGCATCAACCCGACCGGCTCAAGGGCGCAGACGAGCCCGGCGCTGACGTGTGAGTCGAAGAACGTCGCATCCGATGAGCAGATCACCACGTCTGATTCGTTGACGAAATAGAACGCGCCGGCGGTGCACATCCCCTGGACAGCGCATATCACCGGCTTCCACATCTTCTGCCACTTCGGGCTGAGCAATTCGCCGGGGTCCTCGTGATGCCACACGTTGGACGGCTGCCCGTACGGAGTCTTGATGTCGAGTCCGGCGGAAAACGCGCGGTCGCCCGCAGCACGCAGCACCACGGCGTTGACCGCGTCGTCCAACTTGACCGCGCGCCACGCAACGGCCATCTCATCACAGAGCGTCCTGTTGAACGCGTTGAGTGCCTCCGGGCGGTTCAACGTGATCGTCGCGACGTGAGCCGTTGCGTCCACGTCGAGTTGGATGGTCTCGAAACTCATCGGCACTGCCAGTCCGGAGCGCGCTTGTCAACGAATGCTCGCGGCCCCTCCAGTGAGTCCTCGGTGTGCAGGTTGCGCTCGCGGAACGCCTCGGCGAGCATCTCGGCCTCGTGCAGCGGGAGGTCCAACCCCTTGAGGATCGCCAGCCGTGTTCCCCGGACCGCGAGCGGTGCATTGGAGTTGACGACGTCCGCGATCTCGTGAGCCCGCTCGAGAAGACGGTCGTGCGCGACTATTTCGCTGATCAGGCCCAGCTCGTACGCACGCTGGGCTGTCATCCGCTCGTGTCTGCCCATCAGCGCCACGCGTAGTGCAACCGAGCGAGGCAGCACGCGGGCCAGTCGCACCACCTCCCGCCCTGCCACCAGGCCGATGCTGACGTGCGGATCGAAGAAGGTTGCTTTGTCGGACGCGATTACAATGTCACCGGTCGTAACCCAGTCCAGCCCCGCGCCGCAACAGATTCCGTTGATCGCAGCCAACACCGGCTTGGCCATCGTCCGGAACGGTGGGGTGCCCTCCTGCGGCGCCTCCCATTGCTCATACGTCGACAGATACGGGCGTTCGTTGATCACCTTGCCGTCGCCGGGAATCTCCTTGACGTCGGCGCCGGTGCAAAACGCGCGGCCCGTGCCGGTGATGATCAGCAGCCACACGTTGTCGTCGTTCTCTGCCTCGGCGTAAGCAGCGCGAAGCTCGGTGATCATGTGCGGGCTCAGCGCGTTGAGCGCGTCCGGACGGTTCAGCGTGATCGTCGCTTTGTGCTCGTCGACCTCGTACTTGATGGTGTCGAAAGACTTGGCCATGAGACTTCCCTTCGCTCAGCGGCCTTCGAAGCCGGGCGCTCGGCGTTCCCGGAACGATGCCAGGCCCTCCTTGAAATCTGTGGTGCGGCAAGTCAATTCGAGATTGAAGAGCTCTTGCATCAGTGCTTGGCTCAACGTCGTGTTCTGCGCATACGCCAATGCTTGCTTGGCCAGGCCGATCGCTACCGTCGGCCCGTCGGCCAGTCGCGCAAGCAGGTCCTCTGCAGCATCGTCGAGCTCAGCGCCGGCCACTGCGCGGTGGATCAACCCCCAGTCCGCGGCTTCGGCGGCGGTCACCTTCTCGCCGAGGAGCAGCATTCTGCGCGCTCGAGCCACCCCAGCGAGCCGGGGGAGCAGCCAGGTGGACCCCGAATCGGGACTGAAACCGCGCGTGACGAACGGCTCCCAGAAGACCGTGTCATCGGCGGCCACGGCGAAATCGGCCGCCAGTGCGAGATTGCAGCCGAGGCCGACGGCGTAGCCGCGCACACTGCACACCACAGGCAGCTGAATCGTGTGAATCAATTCGACGACGCGATGTGCAGTGTGCGGAATCCGCCGCACCAGGTTACCCACCCGAGGTCGCCCGCCGCCATCGTTGGCAGACACCAAGTCGGCACCGGAGCAGAAGTTGCGACCTTCGCCGGCAATGTGCACGGCGCGAAACGAATCGTCGGTGGCGGCATCGGTCAGTGCATCGACGAACGTGTCAATCATCGTGTGGCTCAACGAGTTGTGCTTCGCGGGGCGGTCCAGCGTGATTCGCAGCACCGCGCCGTCGCGCCGTGTCACCACCGTGCCATCGTCCGTCACGCCGGAGAACCCCTCCGCTCTTAAACAGTTGCCTATACAGTAGGCGATGCCAGTACTATCCTGTATAAGTTAGCAAGGAAAGCGCGCGGACGGAATGGGCATCGAGCAGGTAGGCACTAGCGACGACCGCCAGTTCGGTGAACAGCCACTGGCGCAGACAGTGGCGGCCGCCTCGGCGATCCGCCGGCTGACTGGCATGTTGCTGTCCCTGGAGCACCCGCACCCGGCGGTCGATGCCATGCTTGCGCAGTTCGCCGACTGGGAAGCCGAACTGTCCAGGGCGCTGCCGCCGGACAGCGCACCTCGTCTCGACTCCGACCCGGAGACCAAGCGCCTATATCTGCAACATGCGTTCGACATCGGCGCCTACAATCCGTTCTTCCCCGAGTACCGCTTCGATCGCCTCGATCACGAGACCGCCTCGGGGACGGTGACTTTCCCGCTGGCCGTGGAGGGCCCGCCCGGTTTTGTGCACGGCGGGTTCCTCGGAGTGTTCTTCGATTGCGTCACACAGCACCAGAACTGCGCGGTCGCGCTGTCGGGAAGGACGCGGATGTTGAGCGTGACGTATCGGCGACCGACGCCCGTGTTGACGAAACTGCGCTTCGACATCGCCCGGTCGGAAGTCGACCGCACCATCACCTCGACCGCGCGCCTGCTGCTCGGCGATGAGGTGCTCTGCGTCGGTGAACTCGACGCATTGGCGATGTCTCCGGAAAAGCTGTCGGTGTCCCGATTCGCCAGGCGTGCGCGCCCATGAGGCGGCCCTCGCTGTCACGGATCCGTCAGCCGCGGGTGGCCGAGCTCGTGGCATCGCAGCTGCGAGAGGACATCCTGTCGGGCCGTCTGAAGGAAGGTGACGTGCTGCCGTCGCAGGAGGCATTGTTCTCCGAGTTCGGCGTCAGCCCACCGGCGCTACGCGAAGCGATCCACATCCTCGAATCCGACGGCCTGATCTCGGTGCGGCGGGGCAACGTCGGCGGCGCCGTCGTGCACCTTCCTTCGGCCGAGCGGACTGCGCACATGATCAGCATGGTGCTGCAGTCGCGGGCCGCCACCCCGGCCGACGTCAGCGGCGCGCTGCTGTACCTGGAGCCCATCTGCGCCGGGATGTGCGCTGCCCGCGATGACCGGATGACTGAGGTGGTTCCCTACTTGCAAGCCGAGATCGAGCTGCAGACAGAGCAATTCGACGACGAGTCACAATATGTGCCGAACGCCCGGCAATTCCACGAAGCCGTAGTCTCGCGTTGCGGTAACGAGCCGATGATCCTGTTGATCGGCTCGTTGGAGCTGATCTGGTCGGCGCACGAGTCCTCGGTGTGGAGCGACGACGCACCGATGTCGGCGAAGACGAAGCGTGCTGCGCTGCGTGACCACCAACGCCTCCTCGATGCCATCCGCGACGGCAACCAGGACCGTGCCGTTCGGCTCGCGCGCGACCACCTCACCGTGGCCCGTCGCACCACTCTGGCGTTCGGGACAGACAAAACCATTGAAGCCAAACGGATCTCATCCAACGGAAGCGCGAGCGCACCGTTGAGCGCTCGCGCGAAGAGGAGATGACCATGACCGACGACCGGGTGCTCTTCAACGTCGAACCGGAGAAGAGGATCGCCACGATCACGCTGAACAATCCGAAGCGGCGCAACTCCTACGACGCCGCCATGCGTGATGCGCTGGCGCGATGCCTGGACCGCGTCGCCGAAGACGACGACCTGGTGGTTGTGCTGATTCGCGGCGCCGACGGCGTGTTCTCCACCGGAGCCGACATGAACAACGCCTACGGCTGGTATGGGGCCGGCGAGCGCTCGCGCGAAGAGCCGCCAGGCGCAGGCAGTCCCGCGCCGGCGAAAAGCCGTCCCAGCCAACGCCGGCGGCTCACGGTGGATCGCAAGTCGTTCGGCTTCTATCACAATCTGATGGGCTTCCCGAAGGTGACGGTCGGCGAGATCGCGGGCTACGCGCTCGGCGGCGGCTTCGAAATGGCATTGATGACCGACATCTCCGTCGTTTCGGGCGACACCAAGATCGGTATGCCGGCAACACGGTTCCTCGGGCCCGCACTCGGCAGCCTGCACATGTTCTTCCATCGGCTCGGCCCCGTCCTGGCCCGGCGCCTGCTCCTGACGGGTGACATCATCGACGCCGCCTCGATCAGCCATCTCGGCATCTTCACCGAAACGTGCGACGCCTCAGCGGTCGCGGGCCGTGCCCGCTATTGGGCGGAGAAGGTCGCGAAGATGCCCGCCGACGGCGTGGTCATCGCCAAGGAGGCATTCCGTCTCGTCGAACAGAGCCAGGCGTATCAGGGCGAGGAGGTGGCCAGCTACCTGTTCCACGCATTCGGCACGAACCTGCAGTTTGCGCCCGGCGAGTTCAACTTCGTCAAGACGCGGACGCAGGTGGGCACCAAGGAGGCGTTCCGGCTGCGTGACGAGCACTTCCACGTGCCCGAACCTTGATCGCGCGAACAGCCGCAAAGCCCCCACTCCATGACGGAATCGGGGGCTTTTGCGTCTGCTCGCGGGGAACTGATACCTTTACAGTCTTGCCACGATCCGTAATGCGAGGTCAACATGCCCACACCCGTCATCGTCGGCGCGACCCGGACAGCGATCGGCCGATCGTTCAAGGGCACGCTGGTCAACACGCCACCGGAGACGCTGATCACCACCGTGCTGCCGGAGGTCATCCGGCGCTCCGGCCTCGATCCGGCCGTGATCGACGACATCATCTTCGCCGAATCCCACTACGGCGGAGGCGATCTCGCCCGCTACGCGGCCGCGGCAACCGGTTTGGAGCACGTTCCCGGCCAGGCCGTGAATCGGCACTGTGCTGGCAGCCTAACCGCGATCGGCAACGCCGCCGCGGGTATCGGCTCGGGCATGGAGCGGGTGGTGATCGCCGGTGGCGTGCAGTCGCTGTCGATGACCCCACTGATGAGCCAGCGGATTGTGGGACCCGAGTTGAAGTTCGAGGAACGCTGGATGCCTCCCACCCATCCCGAGACAGCCGATGCGCCGGCCAAGGACATGTCGATCACCGTCGGCTGGAACACCGCGCAGGCCGTCGGCATCACCCGCGAGGAGATGGACGCCTGGGCGGCGCGGTCACACCAACGCGCGATCGCCGCGATCAACGACGGCAAGTTCGTCGACGAGATCATCCCGCTCAAGGTCACGCAGCTCGACGGTTCGGTGGTCGATTTCAGCGTCGACGAGCACCCGCGTCGTGACACGACGGTCGAAAAGCTGGCCGGCCTCAAGGTTCTGCATCCCGAGATCGAGGGGTTCTCGATCACGGCGGGCAACAGCAGCGGCACCAATGACGCCGCGGCGGCTGTCGCGCTCGTCGACAAGGACTATGCGACCGCTGAAAGCCTCACGGCCATGGGCGAAGTCAAAGCGTGGGCGGCCTCCGGCGTCGCACCGCGCGACACCGGGCTGGGTGCGGTGAAGGTGATCGGCAAGGTTCTGCAACGCGCCGGGCTGAAGCCGGCCGACGTTGCGTTGTGGGAGATCAACGAGGCGTTCGCGTCGGTACCGATCGCCGCATGCCGCGAGTACGGCCTCGACGAGGCGAAGGTTAACTTCTTCGGGAGCGGATGCAGTCTGGGTCACCCGATCGCTGCCTCGGGTGCGCGCATGGTGACCACGTTGGTCTACGAGCTGCAGCGCCGTGGCGGCGGCATCGGAGTGGCCGCGATGTGTGCCGGTGGCGGCCAGGGCGGCGCCGTCGTCATCCAGGTGTAGCCCCTCCGCGCGACCTAACCCATCCGACGCCAATCCCGAATTTCTGTGGAATTAGGGGCTTTTGCGTCTGCTCGTGGAGGAGCGGCGGGCGGTTTTCGGGCCGGCATTGCCGTCTTCGATCAGCCGAGCGGCATGGTCGAGGATGCAGTTCAGTCCGTATTCGAAGTTCTTCTCGTCGGCGGCCGCCAGACGGTGACCCTTGGCGGCGACCTTGGCGATCAGTGGTGTCGTGTTCGGGTCGATCGCCCGGGGCTCGAAGGTCGGCTCGGCATCGTCGAGGCCTCGCGTCTTGTCCTGCAGCCGTTCGAGCACGACGGTCCCGCGGACATGAAGCGACACAGCGGAATACGTGTCGAACGCATCCTCGGCGGACAGTCCCGCATCCACCAGCGTGGCGATCGCCTTCTCCATCTGCTCGACACCCAGCCGCCGCGCCTTGGAACTGAGCGCTCCCCGGATCAGAATCAGGTCGGTCAGAATCGGGCTGCTCAAGAACGTCTTGCGCATCATGCGCGCGTGGTTGCGCAGCGACTCGCGCCAATTGCCGGCCTCGACGTACGGCGTCGAGAAGGTGAACTTCCGCAATGCGCGGTCGGTCATCGCGTTGAGAAGGTCGTCCTTCTTGCGGAAGTACCAGTAGATGCTGGTTACACCGACGCCGAGGTGCTTGCCGAGTAGAGGCATGCTCAGGTTGTCGATGGACACCTCGTCCGCAAGCTCGAATGCGCCGTCGATGATGTCGCCGGGGTTGATCGAACCGCGTTCGCGGCGCTGGCGCTTCTCAGCGGCTGCCTTGCCTGCCACGGTGGGCCACCTCCAAAGAACCTGTCGGCCGATTTCTACCGTAACACCTATAGTAAGCTTTTCTGGGAATCAGCGCCGAGCAAGTTCGACAAAGGAGAGGCCGTGTCCTTCGAAGGTGACGTCGTCCTCGTAACCGGCGGTGCGGGTGGTCTCGGGGCCGCCACCGTTCGAAAGCTGCACGGCGCGGGTGCGGCCGTCGTCATCGCCGACGTGGCCGACGACAAGGGTGGCGCTTTGGCCGATGAGCTCGGCAACAAGGCGGCCTATGTGCACACCGACGTGCTCAACGACGACGACGTCGCCGCGGCCTTCACCAAGGCCGACGAACTCGGCACACTGCGCTACGCGGTGATCGCGCATGGTGGGATCGGTGTTGCCGAACGACTTCTCAACCGCGACGGGAGCCCGGCCGCACTCGGCGGGTTCAAGAAGACCATCGACTTGTATCTGACCGGCACGTACAACGTGCTGCGGTTGGTGGCGGCCAAGATCGCGACCGCGGACCTCGACGAGAACGGCGAGCGCGGCGCAATCGTGATGACCGCGTCGATCGCCGGCTACGAGGGCCAGATCGGTCAGTCGGCATACTCGTCGGCCAAAGGCGGCGTCATCGGGTTGACGCTGGTGGGTGCGCGCGATCTGAGTTCCGTTGGCATCCGGCTGAATACGATCGCGCCCGGAACCATCAAGACTCCGCTTCTGGAGATGGCGCCCGACGAGATGCTCGCGAAGTTCGCCGAGACGGTCCCGTTCCCGAAGCGGCTCGGCAGGCCAGACGAATACGCCGGTCTCGCTCAGCATCTGCTGGAGAACACTTACATCAATGGTGAAGTGGTCCGGATGGACGGTGCGCAGCGATTCCAGCCGCGGTGACACACCATGGATCTGGGGCTGAGGCGGGCCGGGCTGCCCGACGAGATCGGGCCCGTCGCTGCCTTTTTGGCGTCACGGCGCAACTCGTATATGACCGGAGCCAACATCAACGTCGATGGCGGTAGCGATTTCACCTGAGGGCAGGAGGGTCCATGGCGAAAGCGAGTGAGGCGCGGGAGTGGGCGCGTACGGCCCTTCGCGGCATCGGTGACTCGCTCTACACTCCGTTCTGCGGGGTGGACGGCGACGGCATCGACTGGGACGCTTATCGCACGCTCGTGCGCTACTGCGTCGGCGATCTGGGCCATCCGATGCTGTGGGTCACCAGCGGTGTGGGTGAGTTCTGGTCGCTGACGATTGCCGAACGAAAGCGGTTGCTGGAGACGGCAATCGAGGAGGCACGCGCGATCAACCCCGAAGTCGTCGTGCAGTCTTGTACCGCGGCGCTCTCGGCCAAGGACTGTTTGGAGCTGACTCGCCACGCCCAGGATGCGGGTGCCGACATCGTCTACATCCAGACGCCAATGATGGAACTGCACGCGGGCGAGGGCGTGCTGAGGTTCTTCCGCTACATCAGTGATCGCACGGATATCGCACTGGGGATGTTCAATTCGCCGTCGTCGGGTTACGTGCTGTCCGCCGCCGAAAGCGCGCGCATTGTCGACGAGATACCCGCGGTGTGCGCCACCAAGGAGGGCGCATTCCGCCCCGGCAACAGTCGCCTGCTGCATGAGCTGGCGCCCGAGCTGGTGATCTGGGAGTGCGATACCACCGTGTACCGCGCGGGATGGCTGCGCGACGGAACCGTTGGACCGGCGCAACTCGGCACGACGGGATATCTCTACGAGACACCGCAGCGCCGGATCCTCACCGAGTACTGGAACCTGGTCTGGAACGACAAACTGGTGGACGCGATGGACTATGCCGTCGCCTCCGGACTGGACCAGTTCGGCGTCGACATGCGGTCGTGGTTCATCTGCTATCCCGGCCGTCCGGATTACTTCACGCACTGGGGCGGCGCGTTCAAGTACGCGGCGTCTGTGCTCGGCCTGCCGATCGGCGACTACCCGGAGTCCCGGCCCCCGCAGGCCGAACTCCCAGATGCGGCACGCGACCAGATTCGCACCGCTTATCAGCGGCTGGGATTGACCGGCCAGTGAGCCCTTCGCGCGAGTGCGGAAGGCGCTACCGATAGGTGTACAGTATGTCCATACACCAAGCTCCGGGCCATTCTGAGGAGGCTATCGCGTGAGCGCTCCCGCGACCGATGTCGTGCTGTACGCGGTACGCGGCAGCGGAGTAGCGGTGTTGACTCTCAACCGGCCCGAGCGCATGAACTCCTGGGGCGATGGGCTAGCCGCTGCGTTCTATACCTGCCTCGACCGGGCCGAGACGGATCCCGATGTTCGCGCGATCGTCATCACCGGCACCGGACGGGCTTTCTGCGCCGGCGCCGACATGGGCGACCTGACGTCGATCAGCGATACCACCGTCGACAGCGCCGGTAGTGCGGACGTCAGCAAGCTGGTGGGGGAGCGTCATCCGCATTTCCTGACCACGCTGCGCAAGCCGGTCATCGCGGCTGTCAACGGCGCGTGCGCCGGCATCGGACTGACCCAGGCGCTGATGTGCGACGTACGCTTCGCGGCCGACGGCGCGAAGTTCACGACGGCGTTCGCGCGGCGCGGACTCATCGCGGAGTACGGGATCTCCTGGATCCTGCCGCGCATCGTCGGGCACAGTGCCGCGCTGGACCTGCTGCTGACCGGCCGGGTGTTCTACGCCGACGAGGCCGCGGCTCTCGGGATGGTGAAGGAAGTCGTCGCGCCAGAGGAACTGCTGCCCCATGCGATCGCCTACGCCGAAGAGATCGCCGCGAACTGCGCACCCAGTTCGCTGGCGGTGATCAAGCAGCAGGTGTACACCGACACCATGCGGGATGTGTTCGAGGCCAGCGCCGACGCCGAGAAACTCATGCACGAGTCGATGCTGCGGCCCGACTTCATCGAGGGCATCACAAGCTTCTTCGAGAAGCGGCCACCCCACTTCCCGTCGCTGAGCGACTGAAAGGACGGACACCATGGCACTGGATTACCAAGCCATCGACGTCGACAACCATTACTACGAGCCGATCGACTCGTTCACCCGGCATCTCGACAAGAAGTTCAAGCGCCGCGGTGTACAGATGGTCAATGACGGCAAGCGCACGCTGGCCCTGATCGGAGACCACGTCAACCGCTTCATCCCGAACCCGACGTTCGATCCGATCATCGTGCCGGGCTGCCTGGACCTGTTGTTCCGCGGCGAGATTCCCGAAGGCGTCGACCCGGCTTCGCTGATGAAGGTCGAACGTCTCGCGGAGCATCCCGAGTATCAGGACCGCGACGCCCGCGTGGCGGTGATGGACACTCAGGGCATCGAGACCGTTTTCATGTTGCCGACGTTCGCGTGCGGCGTCGAGGAAGCACTCAAGCACGACATCGACGCGACGATGGCATCGGTGCACGCGTTCAATCTGTGGCTCGACGAGGACTGGGGTTTCGACCGCCCCGATCACCGCATCATCGGGGCGCCGATCATCTCTTTGGCCGACACCGCTGCGGCGGTCGAGGAACTCGACTTCGTGCTGGCGCGTGGCGCCAAGCTCGTGCTGGTGCGGCCGGCGCCGGTGCCCGGCGTGGTCAAGCCTCGGTCGCTGGGCGATCCGGCGCACGACCCGGTGTGGGCGCGGCTGGCCGAGGCTTCGGTTCCGGTCGGATTCCACCTCAGTGACAGCGGCTACCTTCAGGTGGCGGCGATGTGGGGTGGCAAGTCGACTTTCGAGGCGTTCGGCGGATCGTCGCCGCTGGACCAGATCCTGGTCGACGACCGCGCGATTCACGACACGATGGCGTCGATGATCGCGCATGGCGTGTTCACGCGCCATCCGAGTTTGAAGGCGGTCAGTATCGAGAACGGCTCTTACTTCGTGTATCGCCTGATCAAACGGCTGAAAAAGGCGGCGAACAATCATCCGCGGCTATTCCCGGAGGATCCGGTTGAGCAGTTGCGCAACAACGTGTGGATTGCCCCGTATTACGAAGACGATCTGCCGCTGCTGGCCGAGACGATCGGAGTCGACAAGATCCTGTTCGGTTCGGACTGGCCGCACGGCGAGGGACTTGAGTCCCCGGTGTCGTTCACCGACGAGCTTGCCGGATTCAGTGAGGCGGATGTCCGAAAGGTCATGCGTGACAACGCTTTGGACCTGCTGGGCGTCGACGTCGGCGCGGTTGCCTAGCGCTAGCGCATGAGCGAGTGGACGCTGGGGGCGGTGCTCGACGCGATCGCCGACGTCGTACCGGAGCGCACGATGGCGGTGTGCGGCGCACGCCGGAGCACATACGGTGAGTCGGCGGAGCGCACCCGCCGCCTGGCGAACTTCCTTGCGCGCAGCGGGTTAGGAGCGCACCAAGAGCGCGACCGCCTCGAGCGCTGGGAGTGCGGACAGGACCGCGTCGCGCTGATCATGCACAACGATCTGTATCCCGACATGATGATCGGCTGCCTAAAGGCCCGTACTATCCCGGTCAACGTCAACCATTACTACACGCCGCGCGAGATCGGCGAACTGCTCGCCTACATCAAACCGCGGGCGGTCATCTACCACCGGGCGCTCGGCGCGAAGTTCGCCGACGTATTGCCGCCGGGTCTTCTGGTGTCGATCGACGACGAGAGCTCCGCGCCCCAGTTGCCCGGCGCGGTAGCGCTGGATGACGCTCTGGCGCAAGGGGATAGCGACACCGACGTTGTGCCGTCGCCCGAAGACCTGATCATGATCTGCACGGGCGGTACCACCGGCCGGCCCAAGGGCGTGCTCTGGCGGCAGTGCGACATGTACGTGGTGTCGATGAACGGCGCGGCCCACGCCGGTGTCGAGGAGATCCACGACAAGGTGCAGTCCGGCGGCCCACCCTGGTATGCGGTGTCGCCGTTGATGCATGCGGCCGGCATGTGGACCGCGTTCGCGGCGATCATGAACGGCGTGCCGGTGATCCTCTACGACAATCGGGGTAAGTACGATCCGCGCAGCGTCCTGGAGACCGTCGAGCGGGAGAAGGTCGGCATGATGACGATGGTCGGTGACGCGTACGCGGGCCCGCTCGTCGAAGAACTGCAGCATTGCTCCCACGATTTGTCGTCGCTGTACGCCGTCGCCACCGGCGGAGCCGCGACGAACCCGAGATACCAACGCGCTCTCTTGGATGCCATCCCGCAGATCACGCTGATCAACGGATACGGCTCGTCGGAGACCGGCAACATGGCGTTCGGCCACAGCCAGCGCGGCCACCACAGCGACACCTTCCAGTTCCGTGAAGGCGGGCTGGTCCTCTCGGAGGACTACAGCCGGTTCTTGGAACCTGGCGATCCGGAGATCGGATGGGTGGCGCGGGCGGGGCGAATCCCGCTCGGTTACTTCGACGACGAGCACGCCACCCGACAGACTTTCCCGGAGGTAGACGGCCAGCGCGTGGTGATCTCGGGTGATCGGGCCTGCGTTGAACTCGACGGCACACTGCGGCTGTTCGGCCGCGACTCGCTGGTGGTCAACACCGGCGGCGAGAAGGTGTTCGTCGAGGAGGTCGAGGAAGTGCTGCGCGCCCACCCCGACGTCGAGGACGCGCTGGTGGTGGGACGGCCCAGTCCTCGCTGGGGTGAGGAACTGGTCGCGCTGGTCGCGGTGCGCGACGGCGTCGGCGTCACGTCGGACTCGCTTCACACCCATTGCACCGAGCGCCTGGCCCGGTTCAAGGCACCCAAGGAGTTCCTCGTCGTCCCACAGGTTCGCCGCCTCGGCAACGGCAAGGCCGACTACCGTTGGGCGAAACAAGAAGCCGCACAACAGGTGACGACATGACACATGATGTAATCGACTGCCTCGTCAACGTGCACTTCGGCGAAACCGAGCAACAGCCGGCGTGGATGCTCAAAGTCCGCGACGACTACTTCAAGGGCCCTGAGTCGATGTTCGCGCCGGTCGAGTTGAGCGAGTTGATCGACGAGATGGACGAACAGGGCGTCCGCAAGGCGATCCTGATGGACAACCTGGTCAAGCCGTCGGTCACCGCCCGGAAATTCGTTGAAGCCCAACCGGATCGGTTTGCCCTTGCGATCGGCGGTGTCAACCTGCTCCATCCGGTGCAGCCGTTGCGCGAGCTGACTGCGATCGTCAACGACCTGCCCGTTGCTTACGCGGCTGTGGGACCGAGCTTCTGGGGCGACGGGCAGTACCCGCCGACGGACGCCGTGTACTACCCGCTGTACGCCAAGTGCGCGGAACTGGACTTGCCGCTGTGCACGAACACGGGAATCCCGGGGCCGCCGATCCCCGGTGAAGTGCAGAACCCTATCTACCTGGACCGGGTCTGCGTGCGCTTCCCGGAGCTGCGACTGTGCATGATCCATGGCGCGGATCCGTGGTGGGACATCGCAATCCGGCTTCTGATCAAGTACGAGAACCTGCGGTTGATGACGTCGGCGTGGTCGCCGAAGCGGCTGCCCGCCAGCCTTCTCCACTACATGCGGACCCGCGGACAGGGCAAAGTGATCTTCGCATCGGACTGGCCGGTGCTGCGAATGCGGCGAGTGGTGCCTGAGGTGGCGGCATTGGACCTGCCGGACGAGGTGCTCGCGAATTATCTCTACAACAATGCGCGTGACTTCTTTTTCGGGGGCCAGGAGGGCTGACGATGGACCGTTACGAACTGCGCAGGCTGGATTACAGCCTGAGCGAGGACCACCAGGCGCTGCAGGCGGCGTACCGGCAGTTCTTCAAGACCTACTGCCCGATCGAAACCGTCCGCGCCGCAGAGGAATCCGGCTTCGACAAGAGCCTCTGGGAGCGGCTCTGCGCGATGGGCGCCTCGACGATGGCACTTCCGGAGTCGTGTGGCGGGGACGGGGCGACGCTGGTGGATCTGACGTTGGTGGCCGAGGAGATCGGCCGGTCGTTGGCGCCGGTGCCGTGGATCGACCATGTCTGCGCGGCGCGGCTGCTCGGGCGACTGGGTGCACTGGCGGACGTTCCCGACGTGGTTACCGGCAAGCAGGTGGCCACGTTGGATGCGCAACAGGACAGCGCGAGTGGTGTCCGGCTGATCGCCACCGGTTCGATCGCCGACCACATCATCGTCCGCGACGGACACGACGTCGTGCGGTTGACGTTCGACACCCGTCCGGCGAGGGTCGACAACATCGGCCGACTGCCGATGGCGTGGGTCGACCCGTCAGCCGCTGACAGTCGAACGGTCCTGGCCAGCGGCGCGGATGCGCGTGCGGAATACCAACGCGCGCTCGACGAGTGGCGGTTGTTGACAGGCGCGGCACTGGTCGGGCTCGTCGAGGAGACGATGACGATCGCCGCGGAATTCGCCAAGACCCGGTACACGCTGGGCGTACCGATTTCGACGCTGCAAGCCATCTCGCACCCGCTCGCCAACATCGCGATCACGGTGCAGGGCGGTCGCAACCTCGCCCGGCGTGCCGCGTGGTTCCTCGACAACGAGCCCGACGAACGCCCCGAACTGGCGCCGTCGGTGTTGGTCTTCATGGCCGAGGAGGCGGCCAAGGCCGCGACAATGGCAGTTCATGTCCAGGGCGGCCTCGGTGTCTCTGCGGAAGCAGCCGCGACCGCGTACTTGGTGCGGGCCAGGGGATGGGCTTTGGCGGGAGGCGATCCCGGTGCCAGCGCCCGCTACATCGCGGAGATGGCCGCCGCCCGGGAAGCGAAAGGCAGGTAGGCGGTGGATTTCTCACGGGTCGAGCTTTCCGACGACGATGAAGCATTCTTTTCCGAGGCGCAGAGCTTTTTGCGCACCCACGTGACGGACGAGGTCAAGCGACGCGACCGCGAAACCGGCGACAACTTCGACGAAGACGTGCACCTCGCGCTCGGCGCCGCGGGTTACCTTGAGGGGGAATGGAAGCCGGAGTCGCAAGGGGGGTTCAGCAGGGTTCGGTCGCGCATCTGGCAGTTGGAAAAGCGTCGTGCGCATATCCCGTGGGTGACGATGGGCACCACCGCGATGATCGCGAAGTCGGTGGCGACATTCGGGTCGGCCGAGCTCAAGGACGAGGTGCTGCCGGGTGTGTTCAGCGGCCATGTTCGCCTGTGCCTCGGCTACACCGAACCCGAAGGTGGCTCCGACGTCGCAACGTGCAAGACCCGCGCTGTACGAGACGGCGACGGCTGGGTGATCAACGGGTCGAAGATGTTCACCACCGGTGCACACAACTGCCAGTACGTCTTCCTGATCACCAATACCGACTCAGAGGCTCCGAAACACAAGAGCCTTACCATGTTTCTCGTCCCGCTGAACACGCCTGGCATCGAGATTCAAGGCATTCGCACCGTAGACGGCGACCGCACCAACAT
>DATBFF010000234.1:0-5328 GCA_036558625.1 Mycobacterium sp.
CCATGATCGTGCCGATGAACTCGCTGGGCGCGATGATGGTGGTCTTGACGACGGGCTCGTAGACCGTGCCGACTTTGTCCGACGGCCAGTCCGACGGGTTCGTCACTCGAATTTCTTCGGCCTCGCCGCCCTTGCCGTCGAGCACGACGCGGTACACCACGTTCGGCGACGTGGAGATCAGGTCCAGATCGAACTCGCGCTCGAGGCGCTCGCGGCTGATCTCCATGTGCAGAAGCCCCAAAAACCCACAGCGGAAACCGAATCCGAGCGCCACCGACGTCTCCGGTTCGTACGTGAGCGCGGCGTCGTTGAGCTGCAGCCGGTCCAGCGCGTCGCGCAAGTTTGGGTAGTCGGAGCCGTCGACCGGATACAACCCCGAGTACACCATCGGCTTGGGCTCACGGTAACCGGTCAGCGCGTCCGTCGCCCCGTGGCGGGCGGTGGTCACCGTGTCACCGACTTTGGACTGCCGCACGTCCTTGACACCGGTGATCAGATAGCCCACCTCGCCGACCCCGAGCCCGTCGGCGGCCTTCGGTTCGGGTGAGACGATGCCGACCTCGAGCAGCTCATGGGTGGCGCCGGTGGACATCATTTTGATCCGCTCGCGGGGAGTGATCTTGCCGTCGACCACCCGGACGTAGGTGACCACACCGCGGTAGGTGTCGTAGACGGAGTCGAAAATCATTGCGCGCGTGGGGGCTTCGGGGTCACCCGTCGGCGGCGGCACCTGACGAACCACCTCGTCGAGCAATTCGGTGACTCCCTCCCCGGTCTTGCCGGACACCCGCAGCACATCGGCGGGCTCGCAGCCGATGATGTGCGCGATTTCCGCGGCGTAACGATCGGGATCGGCGGCCGGCAGGTCGATCTTGTTCAGCACAGGAATGATCACCAAATCGCGGTCCAGCGCCAGGTAGAGGTTGGCCAGCGTCTGCGCCTCGATGCCCTGCGCGGCGTCGACAAGCAGCACCGCTCCCTCGCACGCCTCGAGCGCGCGCGACACCTCGTAGGTGAAGTCGACGTGCCCGGGGGTGTCGATGAGATGAATGACATGCTCAGAGTCACCGACCCGCCAGGGCAGCCGCACGTTCTGCGCCTTGATCGTGATGCCGCGCTCGCGCTCGATGTCCATCCTGTCGAGGTACTGCGCGCGCATGGAGCGCTCGTCGACCACGCCGGTCAACTGCAGCATCCGGTCGGCGAGCGTGGACTTGCCGTGGTCGATGTGAGCGATGATGCAGAAGTTCCGAATCTGCGCCGGCGCGGTGAACGTCTGGTCGGCGAAACTGCTGATGTGAATCTCCTGGTGACCGCGGGAACGGGGCTCAGATCAAGCGTATCGGGGTTGTTCCCCCATCGCTTCGCTCTGCCCCCAAGGCCCCTCACCTATGCTCGATTTCATGGCGTCGCCCTGGAAAACACTGCAGCGGCGGCTAGGCAAAGCCGCCGAGAACCTGGTGTTCAACGAGGGCCCCAGGTTCATCTCGCAGGGCATCCGGTTAGGGCTGGAGGCGATCGCGCGCAGTCCGGAACCGGTCAGGGAGATCACTGCGGGACGGCCGGTGACCAGCAGCAGTGTGCCGACGGCATTTCGCGCCCGCAAAATCGTCTATGCGCCCGACCTCGACGGCCGCGCGGACCCCGGAGAGATCGTGTGGACCTGGGTCGTCTATGAGGACGACCCGTCACGGGGCAAGGACCGGCCGGTGCTGGTCGTCGGACGCGATCGCGGCACGCTTTTCGGCCTGATGCTGTCCAGCCAGGAACGCCACGACCACGACCACGACTGGGTCGGGATCGGAACCGGCAGCTGGGATTACGACGGCCGCGCCAGCTGGGTGCGGCTGGACAGGGTGCTCGACGTCCCAGAGGAAGGTATTCGGCGCGAGGGCGCGATTCTGGGCCGGGAGACGTTCGAAAAGATCGCCATCCGGCTGCGTGCCGAGTATTCCTGGAGCTAGCGGGCGTTGCGCCACATCGGCCACAGCGTGGGGCCGCCGTCGGGCAGCGTGATCTCCCCGGTCACCTCGAAACCGAAACGCATGTAGTAAGCCTCGTTCTTCGGATTGCTGTTCTCGAGGTAGGCGGGCACATGCTCGGCATCACACCGATCCAGTCGGGATCGCATGAGCGCGTGGCCAAGTCCGGTGCCGCGCACCGTTGGGTCGGTCCCGATGACCATCAGATACCAGTGCGGCTCTTCGGGGTGATGCTTCTTCATCAGTTCCGCCACGGTCTGCCCGGCGATCACCCGCGACCGAAGAGCCCACAGATATGCGGGTTTCATCCGCCACTCTTCTGCACGCGTGTTCCGCCAACGGCCCGGCGGATCCCACAGCGTCGCACCGCCGATGGCACCGTCGCGACTGGCCACCTCGGCCCCGCCGCCGGCAAGGAAGTGGTGAGTGGTCATCGTCGCGAACATGCGCGGCAGACCTCGGGCGCGCACACCGGCGTCGGGCAGCATCCATGTCATCACGGGGTCGTCGTGAAACGCGCGTGCGAGAACGCCGGCCAGTTCACGCACGTCGGCTTTCTGCGGGGGCCGCAGCGCGGTCATCCGCGAGTGATGTAGGTCTGCAGCTGTTCCCGCTCGGCGTTGAGCTCGTCCATCCGGGTCTTGACGACGTCGCCGATGCTGACGATGCCGGCAAGTTGCCCGTTGGAGATCACCGGCACATGCCGTACCCGGTTCTCGGTCATCAGACCGCTGAGGTCGTCGATCGCATCACTGGGTGCGCACGTCACGAGCACGCTCGTCATGATCTCCGCGACCGGTCGGTCGAGCAGCTCGCCACCGCGCTCGTTGAGCCCGCGCACGACGTCGCGTTCCGAGACGATGCCCATCAGCCCGTCCGGACCCATCACCACCATGGCCCCGATGTTGCGCTTTGCCATCCCGGCGAGCAGTTGGGCAACCGACGTATCGGGGCTGATCGTGGCCACCGCTGAGCCCTTGTTGCGCAGTACGTCCGCGATCCGCATCGACGCCTCCGATTCCTGTGACCCGGTTCACACCCAGGCTAAGGCGAAGTGACGCGCCGTGAAAGCAAAAGCCTCGACTTCGACACTGTGCTGTGACATACAAGGCTGATGATCGAGGTCACTCTCCTCGGCACCGGAAGTCCGATCCCCGATCCGCAACGCGCCGGGCCGGCCACGCTCGTCCGCGCCGGCGGCCAGGTCCTGCTGGCGGACTGTGGGCGCGGGGTGCTGCAGCGGGCCGCAGCCGTAGGTGTCGGCGCCAACTCGCTGACCGCGCTGCTGCTGACACATCTGCACAGCGACCACATCGCCGACCTCGGCGACCTGCTGATCACCCGATGGGTGACAACCTTCGCGCCCGACGCGCCACCGCTGCCGATCATCGGTCCGCCGGGCACCGCTGCTGTCGTCGAGGCGATGTTGACGGCCTTCGGACCCGACATCGGTTACCGCATCGCACACCACGCGGACCTCACCGCGCCGCCGGCAGTCGAGGTCCACGAACACACCGAGGGTGATGTGTGGGATCGCGACGGGGTCACGATTCGCGTCGCGCCCACCGACCACCGGCCGGTGGCGCCGACGATCGGTTTCCGGGTCGAGTCCGACGGCGCGTCGGTGGTGCTGGCCGGAGACACGGTGCCGTGCGCGAGCCTCGATGAACTCGCCGCCGGCGCGGGTGCGCTGGTCCACACGGTCATCCGCAAGGACTTGGTCGAATCGCTGCCGCAGCAGCGGATCCGCGACATCTGCGACTATCACTCGTCGGTGGAGGAAGCCGCCGGCACCGCGGCGCGGGCAGGCGTCGGCACGCTGGTGTTGACCCACTGCGTGCCCGCGGTCGCGCCGGGCCAAGAGGACGACTGGCGCGCCAAGGCGGCATCGGTGTTCGACGGGCACATCGAACTCGGTCCCGACCTGCACCGCATTGAAGTGCGCGGCTAACGCGCGTCGGGCGCGCGTCGGCGCCGCAGCGGCAGCATCGCCCCGGCGACGATCAACCACAGCAACGCGCAGAACCTCCCGAGCGGCACCAGCGGATTCAGCCCAGGCCAGATCAGGACCAGTGTGGTCAGCTGCGCGACGGCGGCGATGCCCAGACCCGCCCACGCGAGCGGCCGGGGCAACAGGCCGACGGCCAAGGCGGGAACCGCGATGCCGGCGACGAGCAGGCCGAGCACCACGACGTGGGCTGCCCCGCCGGTCAGAAACACAAGGTAGTAGAGCGCGCGCGTAAGCGGTTCGTCGGCGGTGACCTCACCTCGCGACAGCGTCCACAGCAATAGTCCGCACAACCCCAGCCCCGCTGCCGCGAGGATGCCGCCCGCGAATGCGATCGTCGCGCCGGGCGCGGTGATGCCCAACTGCCGCAACCGCGCGCTCGCGGTGGCCGCGTAGATCGCCAGAGGTATCGACGACGCGAACGTGCCGACAGCCGCTGTCTGCACGGCGGCGTGATGACCCGCCAGGAAGTCCCGAACGTGCGGACCGGGGGTGAACGGCAGCGGCGGCAGACCGGCCAGCGCGACGCCGATGCCGACCCCAGCTAGCAACAACGCGAGCGAAATCGATCCCAGCACAACCAAAGGCGGGCCGCCCTGCGGAGGCCGCCGGGTACTCACACCCGTATCGTTCATAACCTGAACGATAGGCGGTCTATTCGCCTCCGGCAACATTCATACTGTGAATGATTTTACTGATGTACTATCAAGCCATGCCCACGGACCATCGCAGCGACGGTGTGGCTTTCCTGCTCGCCCAGTTGGGCCATCACGCCGCCGAGAAGTTCAGCGAGCGCATCGCATCCGTGGGTCTGACCCCACCCCAGGCCGGTATTCTGCGCGCGGTCGCCGCCAACCCCGGGCGTAGCCAGCAGGCGCTGAGCAGCCGGCTGCGGCTGTTGCCGAGCCGCGTGGTCGCGTTCGTCGACGATCTCGAGCAACGCGGGCTCGTCGAGCGCCGACCCAACCCCGACGACCGGCGGCAATACGCGCTTTACCTCACCGCGAACGGCAAAGAGCTGATGCGCAAACTCTCTCGGCTAGCCCGTCAACACGAGCGAGCCGTGACCAGCGGGCTTGACGACTCCCAGCGCGCGCAGCTGAACCACCTTCTCGCCACGCTGGCTCAACACCAGGGCCTGGCGCCAGGCGTGCACCCGGGTTTCCGGCGGCTGCGTTAGCGCCAGGGCCGGCCCGCCATTTTGGCAGGCCAGCGGGCCGGCTGGTAACCTGAGCAGTCGCTGCCCGGCCGGGGCCGTCGAATCCACAAGTCAAATCAAGAGGAACTTACGCGTGGCCAACATCAAGTCGCAGGTGAAGCGCAATCACACCAACGAGC
>DATBFF010000235.1:0-20406 GCA_036558625.1 Mycobacterium sp.
AACGGCTGATCGACATTCTCGACCCGACGCCGAAGACCGTCGACGCGCTGATGCGCATCGATCTGCCGGCCAGTGTCGACGTGAACATTCAGTAGGAGCCTGCAGACACCATGGCAAGGAAGGGAATTCTCGGCACCAAGCTGGGCATGACGCAGGTGTTCGACGAAAACAACCGGGTCGTGCCGGTGACGGTGGTCAGGGCCGGGCCCAACGTCGTCACCCGCATTCGCACCCCCGAGCGCGACGGTTACAGCGCGGTCCAGCTGGCCTACGGCGAGATCAGCCCGCGCAAGGTGAACAAGCCGCTTTCGGGTCAGTACGCAGCAGCGGGCGTGAACCCGCGCAGGCACCTCGCCGAGTTGCGACTCGACGACGCCGAGGCCGCCGCGGAGTACGAGGTGGGCCAGGAGCTCACTGCCGAGATCTTCACCGACGGAAGCTACGTCGACGTGACCGGGACCTCGAAAGGTAAAGGCACGGCGGGCACGATGAAGCGGCACGGGTTCCACGGTCAGGGTGCCAGCCACGGCGCGCAGGCCGTGCACCGCCGGCCGGGTTCGATCGGCGGCTGTGCAACGCCGGCACGCGTGTTCAAGGGCACCCGGATGGCTGGCCGGATGGGCAACGATCGCATCACGACGCAGAACCTGTTGGTACACAAGGTCGATGCCGAGAACGGCGTACTCTTGATCAAAGGTGCGATCCCGGGGCGCAGAGGCGGATTGGTGATGGTCCGCAACGCGATCAAGCGAGGTGAGAAGTAATGCCGAGCAGCAAGATTGACGTCCGCGCGCCGGGCGGCAAGAAAGATGGCACGGTCGAATTGCCGGCTGATATCTTCGACGCGCCGGCCAACATCGCGTTGATGCATCAGGTGGTGACGGCCCAGCGAGCAGCGGCCCGGCAGGGCACGCACTCGACGAAGACACGCGGCGAGGTCCGCGGTGGGGGCCGGAAACCGTACCGGCAGAAGGGCACCGGCCGTGCGCGCCAAGGCTCGGTGCGGGCGCCGCAGTTCACCGGCGGCGGCACCGTGCACGGTCCGAAGCCGCGCGACTACAGCCAGCGCACACCGAAGAAGATGATCGTCGCCGCGCTGCGCGGTGCGTTGTCTGACCGTGCGCGCAATGACCGAATTCATGCGGTGACCGAATTCGTGTCCGGCCAGAAACCGTCGACGAAGAGCGCGAAGTCGTTTTTGGCGGAGCTCACCGAACGCAAGCGCGTGCTCGTGGTGATTCCGCGCACCGATGAGACCGGTGCCAAGAGCGTGCGCAATCTTCCTGGTGTGCAGGTGCTTTCGCCGGACCAGCTCAACACCTACGACGTGCTGCTCGCCGATGACGTGGTGTTCTCGGTGGAGGCGCTGAACGCGTTCGTCGCGGCGCAGACTAGTGGTCAGGAGGTTTCGGCCTGATGGCAACCGTCACCGACCCCCGCGACATCATCCTGTCGCCGGTGATCTCCGAAAAGTCGTATGGGTTGATCGAGGACAACGTCTACACGTTCATCGTGCATCCCGACTCCAACAAGACGCAGATCAAGATTGCGATCGAGAAGATCTTCAACGTCAAGGTGGCGTCGGTGAACACCGCCAACCGGCCGGGCAAGCGCAAGCGCACCCGCACTGGCTACGGCAAGCGCAAGGACACCAAGCGCGCGATCGTGACGCTGGCCCCCGGTAGCAAGCCGATCGACTTGTTCGGAGCACCGGCGTAGCCGGAGGTAGAGGAAGACATGGCAATTCGCAAGTACAAGCCCACGACGCCGGGTCGTCGCGGCGGCAGCGTCTCGGACTTCGCCGACATCACGCGGTCGACGCCGGAGAAGTCGCTGGTGCGTCCGCTGCACGGGCGCGGCGGCCGGAACGCGCACGGCCGCATCACCACTCGGCACAAGGGCGGCGGTCACAAGCGCGCCTACCGGGTGATCGACTTCCGTCGCAATGACAAGGACGGCGTTAACGCAAAGGTCGCGCACATCGAGTACGACCCGAACAGAACAGCAAGGATCGCACTGCTTCATTATCTAGACGGCGAGAAGCGCTACATCATCGCGCCGCAAGGTCTTTCGCAGGGTGACGTTGTCGAGTCGGGCCCGAACGCCGACATCAAGCCGGGCAACAACCTTCCGCTGCGCAACATCCCGGCGGGCACCTTGGTGCATGCTGTCGAGTTGCGTCCGGGCGGCGGCGCGAAGCTGGCCCGCTCGGCCGGGTCCAGCATCCAGCTGCTGGGCAAAGAGGGCAGCTACGCGTCGCTGCGCATGCCCAGCGGTGAGATCCGCCGCGTCGACGTGCGCTGCCGGGCCACGGTCGGTGAGGTGGGCAACGCCGAGCAGGCCAACATCAATTGGGGCAAGGCCGGACGCATGCGCTGGAAAGGCAAGCGCCCCACCGTCCGCGGTGTCGTGATGAACCCGGTGGACCACCCGCACGGCGGAGGCGAGGGCAAGACCTCCGGCGGCCGTCACCCCGTGAGCCCGTGGGGCAAGCCCGAGGGCCGCACCCGCAAGCCCCACAAGGCGAGCGACAAGCTCATCGTCCGACGCCGGCGCACCGGCAAGAAGCACCACCGGTAGGAGCTAGAGGATGCCACGCAGCCTGAAGAAAGGCCCGTTCGTCGACGACCATCTGCTCAAGAAGGTCGACGCGCAGAACGAGAAGAACACAAAGCAGGTCATCAAGACCTGGTCGCGCCGGTCGACGATCATCCCCGACATGATCGGCCATACCTTCGCGGTGCACGACGGCCGCAAGCACGTGCCGGTGTTCATCACCGAGGCGATGGTCGGGCACAAGCTCGGCGAGTTCGCGCCGACGCGAACCTTCAAGGGCCACATCAAGGATGACCGGAAGGCCAAGCGCCGGTGACGGGCGCGATTCAGGAGATGCGGAGAT
This sequence comes from Mycobacterium sp., assembly GCA_036558625.1. GTDB lineage: Bacteria > Actinomycetota > Actinomycetes > Mycobacteriales > Mycobacteriaceae > Mycobacterium. The sequence continues at coordinate 2,900 of DATBFF010000235.1, forward strand.
GACTTCTGTCAGTGAATTCCCTTCGGCGACGGCCAAGGCCCGGTTCGTGCGGGTGTCGGCCAGCAAGGCGCGCCGGGTCATCGACCTCGTGCGCGGCAAGCCGGTCGCCGAGGCGCTCGACATCCTGCGTTGGTCACCGCAGCAGGCGAGCAAGCCGGTGGCCAAGGTGATCGCCAGCGCTGCGGCCAACGCACAGAACAACGACGGCCTTGACCCCTCGACTCTCGTCGTCGCGACACTGACCGCTGACGAAGGCCCGACGGCCAAGCGTATCCGGCCACGCGCGCAGGGCCGCGCATTCCGGATCCGCAGGCGCACAAGCCATATCACGGTGATCGTCGAGAGCCGTCCGAGCCGCGACGAGCGGGGGAGCCGTTCGGCCAGCGCTGCGCGCAAGCGGCGTGCCGAGGCAAGCAAGGCGGCCGGAGCCGCAAAGGCGACGACATCAGACACCGCAAAGAAGGCGCCCGCCGCGAAGAAGGCCGAACCGGCCAAGAAGGCGCCTGCGAAGAAGGCGCCCGCCGCGAAGAAGGCGAGTACTGAGAAGGCAACCGCCAAGAAGGCGGCGCCCGCGAAGAAGGCTTCAGAGGAAGCGAAGGAGGGCTCAGAGTAGTGGGCCAGAAAATCAATCCACACGGCTTCCGTCTGGGCATCACCACCGACTGGAAGTCCCGGTGGTACGCCGACAAGCAGTACGCCGACTACATCAAGGAAGATGTGGCGATCCGGCGGCTGCTGGCCACCGGCCTGGAACGCGCAGGCATCGCCGACGTGGAAATCGAGCGGACCCGTGACAGGGTTCGCGTCGACATCCACACCGCGCGTCCCGGCATCGTCATCGGTCGCCGCGGCACGGAGGCCGACCGCATTCGCGCCGACTTGGAGAAGCTCACCGGCAAGCAGGTGCAGTTGAACATCCTCGAGGTGAAAAACCCTGAGTCGCAAGCGCAATTGGTGGCGCAAGGTGTCGCCGAGCAGCTGTCCAACCGGGTCGCGTTCCGCCGTGCCATGCGCAAGGCGATCCAGTCGGCGATGCGTCAGCCCAACGTCAAGGGCATCCGGGTGCAGTGCTCGGGCCGTCTCGGCGGCGCGGAGATGAGCCGCTCGGAGTTCTACCGTGAGGGCCGCGTGCCGCTGCACACGCTGCGCGCCGACATCGACTACGGCCTGTACGAGGCGAAGACCACCTTCGGGCGCATCGGCGTGAAGGTGTGGATCTACAAGGGCGACATCGTCGGTGGCAAGCGGGAATTGGCCGCGGCGCCACCGTCGGAGCGGCCACGGCGCGAGCGTCCGTCTGGCACCCGTCCCCGCCGCAGCGGCGCGTCGGGCACGACCGCGACCGGTACGGACGCAGGCCGCGCGGCCGCGAGCGCCGAGGAGGGCTCGGCCGGCTCTGATGCTCTTCGCGCAAGCGGCTTACCGGCCCAAGAGGCAGCCACCGCTGTCGAGGGCGGTTCGGCCCCGGATGTTCAAACGAGCGGCACGGAGAGCTGAGCATGTTGATTCCCCGTAAAGTCAAGCACCGCAAGCAGCATCACCCGCGCCAACGCGGTATCGCCAGCGGTGGCACCACGGTCAGCTTCGGCGACTACGGCATCCAGGCGCTGGGGCATGCGTACGTCACCAATCGGCAGATCGAGTCTGCGCGTATCGCGATCAACCGGCACATCAAGCGCGGCGGCAAGGTGTGGATCAACATCTTCCCCGACCGCCCGCTGACCAAGAAGCCGGCCGAGACCCGGATGGGCTCCGGCAAGGGCTCGCCGGAATGGTGGGTGGCCAACGTCAAGCCAGGCCGAATCCTTTTCGAGCTCAGCTACCCCAACGAAGAGGTCGCCCGCGCCGCGTTGACGCGTGCGATTCACAAGCTGCCGATCAAGGCCCGCATCGTAAAACGAGAGGAGCAGTTCTGATGGCCGTCGGAATTTCGCCTGGCGAACTGCGCGAGCTCACCGATGAGGAACTGACCGACCGGCTGCGCGAGTCGAAGGAAGAACTGTTCAACCTTCGCTTCCAGATGGCAACCGGTCAACTGCCCAACAACCGCCGGCTGCGTACGGTGCGCCGTGAGATCGCGCGCGTGTACACGGTTTTGCGTGAACGTGAGCTGGGCCTGGCCTCCGGTCCCGGCAGTGAGGATTCATAAATGGCAGAGACTAAAGCGGACAAGGGGACTGCTCCCGGTCCTCGGCACACTCCGCGCACCGAGAAGCCGCGTGGCCGTCGCAAGACCGCCATCGGCTATGTCGTGTCGGACAAGATGCAGAAGACGATCGTCGTCGAGCTGGAAGACCGGGTGAAGCACCCGCTGTACGGCAAGATCATCCGGACCACCAAGAAGGTCAAGGCCCACGACGAGAACGGCGACGCCGGAATCGGTGACCGCGTCTCGCTGATGGAGACCCGGCCGCTGTCGAAGACGAAGCGCTGGCGGCTCGTAGAGATCCTCGAGCGCGCCAAGTAGCCTTTTCGCACTGTCGCAACCGCTCGAGATGCGGCGATTGTGCGGTTTCATACGCGACATGCCGCGGCTGGCGTATGAAACCGCACGATCGACGAAGCGCCCTCGGCCGGCGCGCTATTGGGTGGGTGGCATCAGCACCGTGTCGATGAGGTACACGGTGGCGTTCGCCGTGTGCACGCCGCCGCAGACCACCGACGCGCCGTTGACCTTCAGGCCATCACCCGAACCCGTCACCGTCACCGGCGCACCCTGCACGGTCGTGTGCGTACCGGGCACCTTGGCCGGGCTCGCCTGGCCCGGAACCACGTGATAGGTCAGGATTTTCGTCAGCATCGCCGAATCCGTCTTCAGCGAATCGATCGTGGCAGGATCGATTTTCGCAAACGCGTCGTCGGTCGGCGCGAACACGGTGAACTCTGAGCTGTTGAGCGTGTCGACGAGGTTCACGTTCGGGTTCAGCTTGCCCGACAGCGCGGCGGTCAGCGTGGTGAGCAACGGGTTGTTGGACGCCGCGACCGTCACCGGGTCCTGCGCCATCCCGGCCACCGAGCCCGGGCCCGACGGCACCTTCTGGGCGTACGACGCACAGCCGGGCCCCACCAGATCGGCGGCCGGATCCATCCGCTCGGAGGGCATGTTCGACATCGGCGCTGCCGCAGTCGAGGTCGACGGCGGCGCGGACTGCGCCGTGTCGTTCGCGCAGGCGGACAGCCCGAGGACGGCCACCGCCGCCAGTCCAGCGAATGCGCCGGTCTTGTATGTGAGGTTTCGCATTTCCACTCCCTTTGTCGTTGACGGCTTGTCCGTCGGCTATTCGGTCAGTGGGTATTCGGAGCCGTCCTGGCCGCGGATGGGTCTATCCGCAAGCGGGCCCATCCGAACGGCGGTCGGCTCCGAATACCGGGCATGTACACCCTGGTGCTCATCGGATTCCTCGGCGGCCTGATCACCGGCATCTCGCCGTGCATCCTGCCGGTGCTGCCGGTCGTCTTCTTCTCCGGTGCGCAAAGCGCACGCGTGACCAACGCCGACGCGGCGCCGAAGGTGGCGACCGTGAAGCCGACGCTGGCCGAGTCGCTGCGGCCGTATCGCGTGATCGCCGGCTTGGTGGTGAGCTTCAGCGTGGTGACGCTGGTCGGCTCGGCGGCGCTGTCGCTGCTGCACCTGCCGCAGGACGCGATTCGCTGGGCGGGCCTGGTGGCTCTGCTGCTGATCGGATTCGGCCTGATCTTCCCCCGGATCGAGGGACTGCTCGAAAAACCGTTCTCCCGCATTCCGCAGAAGCAGTTCGGCACTCAGAAAAACGGATTCGGCCTCGGGCTGGCCCTGGGCGTGCTGTACGTGCCGTGCGCCGGCCCGGTTCTGGCCGCGATCGTCGTCGCCGGCGCAACGGGAACCATCGGCCCCCGCACCGTCGCGTTGACGTTGGGCTTCGCCGTCGGTGCGACCCTGCCGTTGCTGGTCTTCGCGCTGGCCGGCCGGCGGGTAGCCGAGCGCGTCAAGGCTTTTCGCCGTCGGCAGCGCCAGGTTCGCGTTGCCGGTGGCGTGGTGATGATCGTCTTCGCGGTGGCGCTGGCGTTCAACGCGCCCGCCGTGATCCAGCGAGCCATTCCCGACTACACCACTGCCCTGCAGGAGAGGGTGGCCGCGACAGACCAGATCCAGCAGAAGCTCAACCTCGGCGGCATCGTCAACGAGCAGAACGAGCAGCTGTCGAACTGCACGAACGGCGCTTCGCAACTCGAAAACTGCGGCTCCGCACCGGATATCACCGGTATCACCGCATGGCTCAACACCGACGGCGGCGCACCCGTCGATGTCAAGTCGCTGCGGGGCAAGGTTGTGCTGATCGACTTCTGGGCCTACTCGTGCATCAACTGCCAGCGGTCGATCCCGCATGTCGTCGACTGGTATGACAAGTACAAGGACTCGGGATTCACCGTGATCGGCGTGCACACCCCCGAGTACGCGTTCGAACGTGTGCGTGGCAATGTCGAAAGCGGCGCAGCAGATTTGGGCATCCGCTATCCGGTCGCGCTGGACAACTCCTACTCGACATGGACGAACTACCGCAACCGGTACTGGCCCTCGCATTACCTCATCGACGCGAACGGCACGGTGCGCCACATCAAGTTCGGCGAGGGCGACTACGCGACGACCGAGAACTTGATCCGCCAGCTGGTGCGCCAGGCCAACCCCACCGTCCGGCTGCCCGCACCGAGCGACGCCCCTGACACCACGCCGACCGCCGACCGCACTCCCGAGACGTACCTTGGGGTCGGCAAGGAGGTCAACTACGCGGGCGCAGGTGTGTACGACGAGGGCGCTGCGGTGTTCGACGACCCGACCGCGATGCCCGACGACAGCTTCGCCCTCCGCGGTCCCTGGACCCTGGACTACCAGGGCGCCACGGCAAACAGTGATACGTCCGCGATCTTGCTGAATTATCGCGCCAAGGCGGTCTACCTGGTCGTGGGCGGCACCGGCACGGTGACGGTCGAGCGGGACGGCACGACGACGGCCGTGCCGGTGAGCGGCCCGCCCACACTGCGGCAGATCGTCGCCGACGGTGACGTGCGGCGAGGTGAGCTCGCGGTCCGTCTGAGCCAAGGGCTGCAAGCCTTTTCGTTCACATACGGCTAATCGGCGATGACCGCAGTCGGTGTGCAGCTAGGCTACCGCTCGATGACCGGCGGCCAGGAGCGCAGCCACCTCGATGCCTTGTTGCAGCGGGTGGCAAACGGCGACGGCCACGCCTTCGCCGAGTTCTACGATGCGACGCGAGCGCGGGTGTTCGGGATGGTGACCCGTGTACTGCGCGATCAGGGCTACAGCGAAGAGACGACACAGGATGTCTTCGTACATGTCTGGCATAGCGCGGCAAAGTATGACGCCGGCGCGGGCTCGGCGCTGGCGTGGGTGATGACGATGGCGCACCGCCGTGCCGTCGACCGGGTGCGCAGCGAGCAAGCTGCGAGCCAGCGGGACGCCCGCTACGGCGCGGCCACCGCCGAGACCGCCAGCGACGTCGTCGCCGATTCGGCGATCCTGCGCGACGAGCAGCGCCGGGTCGCCGACTGCCTGGGCGGGCTGAGCGAGCTGCAGCGGCAATGCATCGAGATGGCCTACTACGGCGGGCTGACCTACGCGCAGGTGTCGGAGCGGCTGTCGACCAGCCTGGGCACGGTCAAGTCGAGGATGCGCGACGGGCTGCGCGGTCTGCGTGATTGTCTGGGTGTGCCATGACCGAACCGTCCGATTTCGAACTGCTGGAGCTGGCAACGCCGTATGCGCTCGACGCCATCTCAGAGAGCGAGCGTGCCGACATCGAGCGCCGGTTGGAGCACGCCCCGCGCGCGGTCGCCGAGGCGTTTCGCGCGCAGGTGCGCGAGGTCCGAGAGACGATGGCGACGGTGTCGGCGGGCACTGCCGTAGAGCCGCCGAAGGAACTGCGGCAGCGGATCCTGTCGAATCTCGATCGTCGCGGCAGCGGTGGAAACCGCTGGCGGACAATCATATTAGCGGCTGCCGCGGCACTGGTCGTCGGCCTTGTCGGGCTCAGCGCCGGGCTGGCGCTACGGCCCACGGCAACTCCATCCGTCGCGCAGCAGGTGTTCACCGCGTCGGATGTCAAGACCACCTCCGAGCCGATTCCCGCCGGCGGTACGGCGACCTTCCTCTATTCTCGCGAGAAGCGTGCCGGGGTGCTGGTGATGAACAACGTGCCGCCACCAGCGCCGGGCACCGTGTACCAGATGTGGCTGCTCGGCGATCAGGGCGCGAAATCCGCGGGGACGATGGATGCGAACGCCGTGGCACCGTCGACGAGCAAGGTGGTGCGAGACCTCGGAGCGTCGACTGCGCTGGCGTTCACTGTCGAGCCGGGTGCCGGGTCCGCGCAGCCGACACGCGACCCGTTCGCGAAGCTGCCGCTGGCCTGAGCCGACGGTGACGGCTCCGTCAAACAGCGCAATTCCGCTCGCGCCGCCGGGTAATGTGCGGGCCCATGGCATCGGAATTCAACGGCAAGATCGAACTCGACATCAGGGATTCCGAGCCGGACTGGGGCCCGTACGCCGCGCCCACCGCCCCCGACGGCGCGCCGAACGTCCTCTATATCGTCTGGGACGACACCGGCATCGCCACCTGGGACTGCTTCGGCGGGCTCGTCGAGATGCCCGCAATGAGCCGCATCGCCCAACGCGGAGTGCGGCTGTCGCAGTTCCACACCACCGCGCTGTGCTCACCCACCCGGGCATCGCTGCTGACGGGCCGTAACGCCACCACGGTCGGGATGGCGACGATCGAGGAGTTCACCGACGGGTTTCCCAACTGCAGCGGGCGCATCCCGTTCGATACCGCGCTGCTGTCGGAAGCGCTGGCCGAAAACGGCTGGAACACGTACTGCGTCGGCAAGTGGCACCTCACGCCGCTGGAGGAATCCAATCTCGCCGGTAGCAAACGACATTGGCCGTTGTCGCGCGGCTTCGAACGGTTCTACGGGTTCATGGGCGGCGAGACCGACCAGTGGTACCCCGACCTGGTGTACGACAACCACCCCGTCGACCCTCCCGGCACGCCGGAGGAGGGCTATCACTTGTCAAAAGACCTCGCCGACAAGACGATTGAGTTCATCCGCGACGCGAAGGTGATCGCCCCCGACAAACCGTGGTTCTCCTATGTGTGCCCGGGTGCGGGTCACGCGCCACACCACGTGTTCAAGGAGTGGGCCGACAAGTATGCGGGCCGCTTCGACATGGGCTACGAGCGCTACCGAGAAATCGTGCTGGAGAACCAGAAGAAGCTCGGCATCGTCCCCGCCGACACGGAGTTGTCGCCGATCAACCCCTACCTGGATGTCAAGGGCCCCAACGGTGAGCCGTGGCCGCTGCAGGACACGGTGCGGCCGTGGGATTCGTGCAACGACGAAGAGAAGAAGCTGTTCAGCCGGATGGCCGAAGTGTTCGCGGGCTTCCTCAGCTATACCGACGCGCAGATCGGCCGGATCCTCGATTACCTCGAAGAGTCCGGTCAGCTCGACAACACGATCGTCGTGGTGATCTCTGACAACGGCGCCAGCGGTGAGGGCGGTCCGAACGGGTCGGTCAACGAGGTCAAGTTCTTCAACGGCTACATCGACACTGTCGAGGACAGCCTGCGGTTCTACGAAAACCTGGGCGGGACGGAGACATACAACCACTATCCGATCGGCTGGGCGATGGCGTTCAACACGCCGTACAAGCTCTACAAGCGCTACGCCTCACACGAAGGCGGCATCGCTGACACCGCCATCATCAGCTGGCCCAACGGAATCAAGGCCCATGGTGAGGTCCGTGACAACTACGTCAACGTCTGCGACATCACTCCGACCGTCTACGACCTGTTGGATATGGCACCTCCGGAGACGGTGAAGGGAATTGCCCAGAAACCGCTCGACGGCGTGAGTTTCAAAGCCGCACTGGCTGACCCGAATGCCGCCACGGGCAAGGACATCCAGTTCTACGAGATGCTCGGAACCCGCGGCATCTGGCACAAGGGCTGGTTTGCCAACACCGTGCATGCGGCGACACCGTCGGGCTGGTCGCATTTCGACAAGGACCGCTGGGAGCTGTTCCACATCGAAGCCGATCGCAGTCAATGCCACGACTTGGCCGCGCAACAGCCAGACAAGGTCGAGGAGATGAAGAAGCTGTGGTTCGCCGAGGCGGCCAAGTACAACGGGCTGCCGTTGGCCGACCTCAACATCTTCGAAACCATGAGCCGCTGGCGCCCCTATCTCGTCGGTGACCGAACGTCGTTCACGTACTACCCGAACACCGCGGAGATCGGCATCGGTGCCGCTGTCGAGCTTCGCGGCCAGTCGTTCTCGCTGCTCGCCGAAGTGACCGTCGACACCACCGGCGCCGAAGGCGTGATCTTCAAGCAAGGCGGCGCACACGGCGGCCACGTGCTGTTCATCCAAGACGGTCGGCTGCACTACATCTACAACTTCATGGGCGAGAACGAGCAGAAGATGTCCTCCTCGGGAGCGGTGCCACTGGGCAAGCACGTGCTCGGTGTCCGATACGTGCGCGGCGGAACCGTCGAGGGCAGCCATACTCCGCTGGGAGACGCGACACTTTTCATCGACGAGGAGGCCGTCGGCTCCCTGGCGGACATGCAGATTCACCCGGGCACGTTCGGGCTGGCCGGCGCGAGCCTGTCAGTTGGCCGTAACAGCGGATCGGCGGTATCCCGTACCTACAAGGCGCCATACGAATTCACCGGCGGCACCGTTGCACAGGTCCGCGTAGACACCTCCGGGGAACCATACGAAAACCTGGAGAAGCAGTTGGCGCTCGCGTTCGCCAAGGATTGAGCCCGCCGATGAGATATCTGTTGCCCAACGGCGTCCCCGGATTCGACGACGCCAAAGCCGCGCTGATGGCCGATTTCGCCGTCGTCATACCCTGAGGTCATGCTGACCGAGCTCGTCGAACTGCCGGGTGCGTCGTTCCGCATGGGCTCGACGAGCTTCTATCCGGAAGAGGCACCGATCCACACCGAGACGGTCGCCGCCTTCGCGATCGAACAGCATCCGGTGACAAACGCTCAGTTCGCCGAATTCGTTTCTGCCACAGGCTATGTCACGGTTGCAGAGCAACCGATGGATCCCAGCCTGTACCCGGGTGTCGCGGCCGCTGACCTTGTTCCCGGCGCCATGGTGTTCCAGCCGAGCAGTGGTCCCGTCGACCTGCGCGACTGGCGCCGGTGGTGGGACTGGGCACCGGGCGCCTACTGGCGCCACCCGCTCGACGACGCACCCGACGGCTACGACGCTGTCGCCGCCCGACCCGACCATCCTGTCGTCCAGGTCGCCTACCCGGATGCGTGGGCCTACGCGCACTGGGCCGGCCGGCGGCTGCCGACCGAAGCCGAATGGGAATATGCCGCGCGGGCCGGTTCGATGTCCGTCTACCCGTGGGGTGACGACGCCACCCCGCAGGGCCGCGTGATGGCCAATACGTGGCAGGGCCGGTTTCCGTACCGCAACGACGGTGGCAGCGGCAGGGTCGGCACTTCGCCAGTTGGATCGTTCCCGCCCAACGACTTTGGGCTGGTCGACATGATCGGCAATGTGTGGGAGTGGACAACCACCGAATACTCGCCGCACCATCGCCTCGAACAGTCACCGGGCTCTCCGTGCTGCGCTCCTGTGGCTCATCGCCCAAGAGACTCATCGCTGCGCGAACGCTCATCGGCGGACCCGTCCGTCAGCCAGACCCTCAAGGGCGGCTCTCACCTGTGCGCCCCGGAGTATTGCCATCGGTACCGGCCGGCCGCACGCTCACCGCAGTCCCGCGACACCGCGACAACGCACATCGGATTCCGCTGCGCAGCCGACCGTTAGCCGGCGTGTGCCGCGGGTATCCGTCCCCATGACCGCGCCGCCACGCACTCCGCTCAAGGCCGTGGCCGCGGCCGCTCTGACGGCGTATCGCTGGCTGCGCCGACGCGGAGAGGCAAAGCTCGGGGTCGCCGTGGGTGGCGCGGCACGGTTGCGGGTGATCGCGCTGCTCGCGTTGGTCATCGGACTCGACAGCGCAAACAACGGAACTGTCGGAGCGGTCACCGTCCCGCTCGAGCAGGCATTCCACGTCAGCAACACCCAGATCGGCCTGCTGGTGGCGATCTCGAGCGGAATCGGCGCGCTGGCAACGCTGCCGTTCGGGGTCCTCACTGACCACGTGAACCGGACCCGGATGCTGTGGGTCGCCGTGGCGACTTGGTCACTGGCGATGGCGTTGAGTGGTTGCGCGCCCAGCTATAACTGGCTGCTGATATGTCGAATCGCGCTTGCCGTCGTGGTGGCCGTCGCGGGTCCGGCAATCGCCTCACTCATCGGCGACTTCTTCGCGCCCCAGGAGCGCGGACGGATCTACGGATTCGTGCTGGCAGGCGAAATGGTCTGTGCCGCAGCGGGACTCTTGGTGTCGGGATTGATCGCCGCCCTCAGCTGGCGGCTCGCGTTCTGGTGGCTCGCTGTGCTCGGGGCCGTGCTCGCGGTAGTGGTGGCCAAGCGGCTGCCCGAACCGGCGCGCGGCGGACAAAGCCGCATTCCGATCGGCGCCACGCGCATCGGCGTGGCAGGGGAACGCCGCGAGGCCGTGACAGCTCCCGGGGACGCCGGGGCCGGCCGCACCGATGCCGTCGCCGATGAGGTGCTGGCTCAACGCATTCCACCGCACCACGAACTCGTCCTGACCCGAAACCCGAAGGGACGGTCACTGTGGTGGGCTGTCCGCTACGTGCTGTCGATCCACACGAACGTGGTGCTGATCGCCGCTTCCTCCGCCGGTTACTTCTTCCTGGCGGGGCTGGGAACGTTCGGTGTGGCGTTCCTGCGTGAGCGCTTCGGTGTCGGTCAGAGCCTCGCCACCCTGATGGCCGGAGTCATCGGGTTGGGCGGTCTGGTCGGAGTGCTGAGCTTCGGGCGTATCGCCGACTGGCTTGTCGAACGCGGGTACATCAGTGCGCGCATGACCGTCGCGGGCATCGGATTCTTGATCGCGGTCGTGTTCTTCATTCCGGCGCTGCTCAGCCACAGCGTCGGCGTGACAATCGGATTCGCGTTTCTCGCAGCGATCGGACTCGGTGGCGTCAACCCACCGCTGGACGCGGGCAGGCTCGACATCATGCACTCCAGGTTGTGGGGCAGAGCCGAATCGGTGCGCACGGTGCTGCGGAGCACTTCACCGCGCTGGCGCCGCTGCTGTTCGGCTGGGTCTCTACCGAACTCGGCGCGATCAGCCCGGCATTTCTGATCATGCTTGTCCCGTTGTTGATCAACGCCGCGCTCATTCTGTTCGTCGCACGCAAGACATACCCGCCCGACGTCGCTACCGCCGCGGCCTCGGAGTATTACGCCGGATGAGTCAACGGTCAGCAGTGTGTGTCGCAGCCAGCTGCCGGAACGCGTCTTGCATTGCGGCAGCCAAAGTTCGGGCTTGCACAAACTTTGGGTCAACCGCAATGCCGATGCCGAGTTCACCGGTCCAGCTCAACGCGCCCAGCGCGAGCGGTGCATCGGGAGCCAGCGGCAGAATCGGGTACACCTCGTCGAACGGCACGTCGGCGATCGACATTCGCGGTGCCGGCCCGGGCATGTTGGACACGATGGCCTGAACAAACGCGGGCCCGTAGACCGTCCGCGCGAACCACTGCTGCGCAGGCGCCGGCACGAACGCCAGCACGTTTCGCATCACGAACCGCGACGCGAGCGCACGGGTCGGGGTTCGCAGTCGCGCGCTGCGCAGGGCGATGGCCTTCGCTCTGTCTTCGGGCTTCATCGGCCCGACGGGCAGGTCGATCATCGCCGCCGCAGTGACGTTGCCCTCCGCCGACGATCCCGGCTCGCGCAACATGATCGGCACCGACACGCGCAGACGGTTCCCGACCGACTCGGCGAACGCTGGGTGGGTTTCGGCGATACCGGACGAGACCATGCTCAGCAGCAGATCCGTCACATGGATGCCCCGGCTGTAGGCAGCCGAGCGCACCACGTCGACGTCCAGGGCCGCGGTGGCGAATTGTCGAAGCGGTGTTCCCGCAGGAAGTTTCGCGACGGGCCTACCGTCGGTGGCCAGTTGTGCCAGCCCCTTCACGATCTCCGCGCCTGTGGCAAGCCGGCTCGGGGCCGCACGCCCGCTGACCGGCAGCTCGACTCTCGGCCGCAGCACGTTGAGCGCGTGAACCACCGTGCCGACGCCGTCGGCCACGCAGTGGTGCACCAGGAACAGCAAGCCCGATTGGCCCTGGCTGATCTCCCGCACGAAGATCATCCGCCACATCGGCCGGTCGCGCGGCATCCGTTCGGTCGCGACGTCGGCGACGACGCGGCTCAGCACGGTCGACGGAGATTCACCGGCGTCGACCGGCGACGCGGCACGCTCACTGATGTGCCACTCCCAGTCGATGTCTGCGGGATCCACGTCGAGCCAGCGCCACCGGTGCCACCTCGACGAGCGGTCAGGGCGCTGCCGGAACCGCGGCAGGTCGGGAAGCGCGTCGCGGACGAGGTCGCGGACGTCGGCGAGATCGGGCTTACCCGCACCGGCATGCTTCAGCACCACCATGCCGCCGACATGCTGGGGTGCCGCCGCCGTCTCCACGTGCAGGAAGAACGCGTCGGCAGATGACACCAAAGGTGGTCTGCCGCAGCGCCTTTCGATGACAGCGACACTGATCCAGACCAGTGGGATCGCTGCGATTGCATCCACCAGGAAGTGATTGGCCGTTGCAACGATGACATACACCGTGACACCGACGTGCACCGCGCTCACGATCTGTATCGCGTACCCGCGCGCCAGGCGCGCCAACACCACGCTCACCCACAGCGCCCAGGCCAGGTGCAGCGAGGGCATCGCGGCGTGGGTATTGGCCGAAGACACCAGCGGTGTTCCCCACGAGCCGAAAGTCCCACCCTGCGCGACGGTGTCGACATAACCGAGTTGCGGGAACAGCCGCGGCGGGGTCACCGGGAACAGCGCGAAACAGGCGATCGCGAGCAGGTTGAGCACGATGAACGAATCGCGCGCGCGCCGGTAGTCGTCGGGGTGACGCACGTACAGCCAGCCCAACAGTGCGACCGCGCTGATGATGTAGGTGTAGGCGTACTCGTAGTTGGCGAGCGTGCTCAGCAGCCGGTGCGGGGCGAGCCAGTCGTTCAGGGAGCGTTCGACGTCGATGTGCAGCCACCGCTCGAAAGACAGCAACGCGCGCGCGTTGCTGTCGGCGGTGCCTTGCCGGGACCCGGTGATCGAGGTGGCCACCAGCACGTAGACGCCGAATACGGCCAGCCCAATGACGATGTCCCGCCCGAGCGGCGGACGTGTTGGCTGCGGCGCCGCACTGACCTTCACACCTAGGTATTCACCCATTCCAGGCCGGGTAACCAGCGCTTTGGCGTAACCGTTAGGCGAACCTGAAGCTCACGCCCGGCACCCGACGCATGCGGCGCCATCCCCACAGCGCACAGACGAGGATGGTGACGACGGTCAGCGTGGTGCTCAACACGCCGCGCGACAAAAGACCGGCGTCGACCCCGAAGTGCAGGCTGCCGACGCTCATCCCCGCGTCGATCAGCCGGGACAGACCCCAGATCAGCGACACGTTGACGAAGATCCTGCGCACCCGTCGATCGTGGAACAGATGTGCCGGCAGCGCGACGAAGTCTTGAGCGAGCCGCGCCGTCACCGGTCTTCCGATCGCCGCGCTTCCGAGAAACAGCGCGGCCATGAACAGAGAGCCGACAATCGGCTGCAACAAATAGACGTAGACGTTCGAGAACACCAGCGCGATCGTCGTGCGCCCGACGAGCCCGCCGACGACCAGCAGCAACGTGCCCGGCACCCGCTGACGCATGGTCAGCCGAGCGCCGACAGTGAGCGCGCACCAGCCCAGCACCGCGATCAGACCCCAGAAGGATCCGACGGTATTCGTACACGCGTAGAGCAGCAGCGTCGGCACGACGACCGTTTCCAGCAGCAGCAAGGCGCCACGCAGGATCGTCGGCTTCAACTTCGCGATCTCAATGATGTGGTGCTGGTGGCTGATTCGCTGCGCGGGCGTCACCGAAGTAGACGTGTCATCGCGCATGCTCCTCACTATCGCACCGAATCGACGAGATGTCTCGCCCGCCTGCTCTGCGGTGTGGAAGCGCAGCGTCCACGTCGGGGACCGCGTGGGCGGCGGCGTACATCTGGCGGGTGCTGGAGGCGTTGGCGAGGCCGGTGATGCCGAGGGCGACCAGGACGCCCGAGGCCGCGATGGCGGCGAGCGCGCCAGGCGTGTCGGGTATGGGCGCGTCGAATGCGAGCAGGCCGACCGCGACACTGACGATGGGATTCGTCACGCTGATCGAAGCCACGGCTGGCGGCAGTGCGCCGCTGGCGAATGCCAACTGGCCCAGCAACAGCCCGGCGGCCGTCGACGCGGCGAGCGCATAGCCGGGCCAGTCGACGGCGGTCGCGGCGACGCCCCGGTCGAGCAGGTCGGACAGCGTCATCTTGATGAACACGGCGTTCATCGCGTGGCACGTGCCGGCCGCGACGCCGACGAGCATGCTCGCCAGCCAGCCCGCGCATACGCGGCTGACGAGAACCAGCAGTGTGACGAGGGCGAGCGCGCACGCGGTGGCCAGCAGGACGTTCGGGCGCCGAGGGTGCCCGTTCAGCGGCGAGGCGCCCTCGGTGCTCAGGAAAAGGATGAGTCCGCCGCACACCGCCAGTACCGCCAGCCAGTCGCGCACCTGGGGCCAGCGGCGCTGCGACGCCGATGCGAGCGACAAGACGAACAGCAACTGGGTCGACATCAGCGGCTGCACGGCCGCGACCGACCCGACCTGCAAGGCGGCCGCCTGTGTGCCCCAGCCGCAGAGGTTGGCGCCCCAGCCCCTCAGCCAGGTGCGGCTGCGCGGCAGCCGGCGGGCCAGCCGCTTCACGTCCGCCGACTCCCGCAACGACACGGTGTGCCCGCCCACGGTCTCCCGGGCGGCGCGCTGCTGCAGGAACGCCGACAACGCGAAGAGGAACGCGGCGACCACACCGAGGACGACGGCGAGAATCATCGCCGTGCCAGCCGGATGGGCTCGCCGAAGCGTGTAACGAGCCGTCGGTACATCGCGGGTGCCAGGCTGCGCACCGTCGGCGCTACGCGCAGCCAGCCGGGAATCCAGACCTCGGCTCTTTCGGCCGCTACCGCACGCACGACCGCGTCGGCGACCGCATCCGCCTGCACCGGCTTGGGGTGCGCGCGGTCATAGTCGCGGCCGCGCTTGTCGAAGAACCCGGTGCTGACCGCGCCCGGAACCACCACCCCGACGTGTACGCCACTGCCCGCCGCTTCCGCGCGCACGCTGTCGGCAAACGCATCGAGTGCGGCCTTGGCCGCCGAGTACACCGCCTCACCGGCCACACCAGTCCGCCCGGCCACCGACGACACGAAACACAACGCGCCGAAGCCGCGGTCCACCATCGCGGGCAGCACCGCGCGGCTTAGCTCGATCGCGGCGAGCAGGTCCACCTCGATCACCCGGCGGATGTCCTCGACGCTCATCTGTGTCAGCGGGCCCGACCAGCCGATTCCCGCGTTGTTGACCAGGATGTCCACCCGTCCGAACTGCTGCGTTGCCGCCTCTACGAGGTCGGCACGGGCGGCCGGCGAGGCGAGATCGGCGACCAGAGGGGTGCCGCCCACGTCGGCGGCCACGGCGCGGGTGCGGCCCGGGTCGCGTCCGTGCACCAGCACACGCGCACCCCGGGCGGCGAACCTGGTCGCGACGGCTTGGCCGATACCGGCGGAGGCGCCGGTGATCAGCGCCACTGTGCCTTCTAATCGCACGTTATCGACCCTTCACGGTGTGTGGATTTCCCCCTTATCGTCGCCCTTACTCTGTACGTGATCGTCATCCGACACGACTCCGCCGGCGACGAGGCGGATGTACTCACGGCGCTGCCCCGAGCCGACCGTGAACAGCGAGGATCCTGATGCCTCATGTCAAGATGCCCGCTTGGGTTGGGTCGTTGACTCATCTGAAGATGCCCGTTTTTTAGGCAGTGTGGGTTTGGTTTTGCGGCGGCTCTCATAGACCCGGTAGCGCTTGGGTCGGTTGGGCACGGGACCGCGTTGTTTGGCCAGGTGCACCAGTCGGTTCTGTAAGTCGCCAATCTCGCGTCGCAGCTGGGCGGGGTTGACGGTCTCAAGTGCTGCGCAGATGGCGTCGTGATCTTGCGGGCACAGCACATCGGGGTGATCACGCAGCAGCCGCTGAGCCGGGGTGGTGGCGGTGTCGTATTTCTTGCTGACCTTGGCGCCGGTGCGGGTCTTTGACACCAATTTTTGTTGTGGCACAAACAAATTCGTCAACTGTGTCTGGTGTACCACAGTCGGTTGAGCAGTTGTTGCTCGCGGGGACTGTCGTAGCGGAAGTATCCGGCCGCGTGGCGCACGATCGTGTAGTTCTTCTGCTCCACATGGGCGTTATCGTTGCTGCGGTGCGGGCGCCCACGGGTGAAGGTGATCTGCATCGCCTGCGTCCAGCGCAACAGGTGGTTGTTGATGAACTCTGAGCCGTTATCGGAATGAATGCCCAACAACGCAAAGGGCAACTCCACGGCGATCTCTTGCAGGGCGGCGGCCACAACCCGCTCACCTTTGGAACGCACGCTGCGCGCCGCGGTCCATCCGGTGGCCACATCGGTGACACACAGCGTGTAGCAGAACACGTCGTTGTTGTCCCCGCCGTCGTGGCCGACCAGATCGATCTCGACGAACCCGGGGCGGGTGTCGTCCCATTCGGTCCAGGTCTTGAGCGGGATTTTCGATTTCAGCATCGAGCCTGGCCGCGTCAGTGTGGTGCCCTTGACCTGCAGCTGGCCCCGATCCGCGGCCAGTCTGCGGTCGATGGTGGCCGCCGACATCGCACACAACAGCCGTGCTGTCGCATCATCGATGACCAGTTCGCCATGGGCCCGCAGCGAGCTCACCAGCCGTGGCAGCGCCGGCGCCAGGCGCTTACCCGCCGGCCCATCGAGCACAGCCCAGCAAAAGCGCAGCGCATCGATGACGTGGGGGCCGTATGTCATCACCGGCTCGCGCGGTGCGCGACGCGGCGGCGGCCCCACCGCGGCCTGGCGCAACGCCTTTCGGGCGTGATCACGATGCCACCCATTGACCTGGCACAGCTGATCCAAAACCGCCGACTTCTCCGCCCTGGAGGCCTTCTGATACTTCTTCACCAGCCGGGTAGTCACCTGCTGACGCACCGCCAACGACAACTCCATCCCTGATCGTTGCCCGCGGGCATCTTCAGATGAGGCAACGAATCGCCTTAGGCGGGCATTCAGGATGAGTCAATGCGCATTTTGGCAGGCCAGCGGGCCGGCTGGTAACCTGAGCAGTCGCTGCCCGGCCGGGGCCGTCGAATCCACAAGTCAAATCAAGAGGAACTTACGCGTGGCCAACATCAAGTCGCAGGTGAAGCGCAATCACACCAACGAGC